>JBEVKV010000422.1:0-6931 GCA_040509515.1 Pyrinomonadaceae bacterium
GGGATGACGACGCGGAACTCGGTCGGGAGGATTTCGTTCGGGTTGTTGCCGTTGCGCACGGCCATCCGCTGCGCGAGGTTGTAGAACATCTTCCGGTCGGCCTCGTGCGCGTGCCGTTCGAGGAACTGCCGCAAAGGTTCGCGCCCCTTGCGCGCCGCCTCGAAGATTTGCTTGACCGAGACCTCGGAGAAGATGGCCTCGGAGTCTCCGACGTTTCCGGCCTCGGCGTACATCTTCTCGACGACGGGGGCCATGATGAAGATGGTGAGTATCAGCGAGATGCCCGTGATGACCTGATTGGGCGGCACCTGCTGCGTCCCCAGGGCGTTGCGCAGGATGGAGAGCACGACCGAGATTTTGACGAACGACGTGAGCATGATGAGCGCGAACGGCGCGAGCGCCAGAGCGCCGAGCACGATCACGAGCACCACCGGGTTCGCCGTCCCCCCGCCGCCGCCGGCCGCCGCGCGCATCGGCACGTCCTGCGCGAGCGCTTCGGACGCGCACGAGAGCACGCCCAGTGCGACGAGCGCGAGCAGCAACACGGCCCAGCACCGACGCGGCGTCCGCCAAAGCGAGCGGAGTCTCATCTCAATCCCCCTTCTTGTTCGTGAGCCGCGCCAGCCGGTCGGCGAAGGCGCGGCGCGCGGCCTCAACCGTCGGGCTCGGCGCCGCGCGCCGCCGCTCCAACTCTTCCGAAGCCTCCTCGGCCGTCTTCGCGTCCAACTCGCTGACGAGGTGGACGTCCGCCTCCGACGCGCCGATGAGGAGCCAGCGCCCCGCGACCTCGACGACGTAGAGGCTCTTGCGCGGGTCGAGCCCGACGCGATCCACGACCCTCACCATGCTGTTGGCCGAACGCACCGCGGTCAGGCGCGGCAGCACGAGGCGGAAGACGAGGTAGGCGAGCCCGCAGACGAGGCCGAGCGCCAGCATCGTCTCCAAAAGCATCGTGAAGAAGTTCATCCCGGTCTCCCGCCGCCCGCGCCCCTTCAGCCCGCCAGCCGCGTCACACGCACGCCGAGTCGGCCCTCGATGTCCACCAACTCGCCCGTCGCGACGCGGCGGCCGTCGGCCACCAGCTCGACGGGGTCGGTCGCGCGGCAGTCCAGCTCCAGGATTTGACCGGCGCGCAGGCGCGTCAACTCCTCAAGGCTGATGCGGCGCGCGGGCAGCTCAACGCGCACCGTCAGCAGCAGGCTCTCTAAAAGCCCCGACTCTGCGTCCGACACCGCCTCCAACTCGTCCATCCGCAACCTCCCCCCCCCCTCGGCGCCCTGCTCTCCCGAGGCCGATATTTCTTCGACGAGCAAGCGCAGCGCCCCGCCGTCCGAACCATTCGACTCCCCGTTGCCGACGACGAGCAGGCCGGTGCCGGCGCCGAGGCGCGCCCGGAGTGCGCCTCGCGCCGAGCTCGGCGCCCACTCGCCGAAGTGGCGCATGAGGATGACCACGTCGCCGGACTCAAGCCCGGCCAAGGAAGCTAAGTCGAGTTCAGTCTCGCCGACCAGCACGGAGAGCCCCACGCCCGCGCAGAAGGGGCGGTAGCGCGCGAGCCTCCCTGCCTTCCGGTCGTCGTCGTTGCGCGCCAGCAGCGGGGAGCGCGTTGGGTCGAGGGCGGCGAGGGCATCTCGGCCGTAGACGAGCCGGACGACGCCCGCCGCGGTGCCGACGCGCGCGCGCACCGTCGTCACGACCGCCCGGCCCGTGACCCATTCGCCCGCCCTGTCCGCCACTGCTTCAAGGCGGAACAAAGGCTCGCCAGCCTCTTCGTTCAAGCGGGCCAAAAGCTGCGCGCAGAAGAGTTCAAGGACGGCTCGCTCGGTTGTCGAGAGCCGGCGGGGCACGCCATCAGCCAACACGCCGTCACCCCCCAGCATGCGATCCACGACCGCCGCCGCGAACAGAGAGTCTACGACTAGCGCGACGCGAGCTTCCCACGGCTCGATCACTAAGCGGACGAAGGCGCGCGGCATCGCCGCCTGCGCCGCGAACTCCGAGAGCTCCTCTTCACGCGTCTCCAGAACCTGGAAGGCGGCCTGACCTGCTTCGAGATTTGCCAGCCGCGTAGCGACGCGCGCGAGGGCGGCGCCAGCCGCGGCGGAGAGCGAGGCGGGCACGGCCGCGAGCCATGTGCAAAGTCGCGCCTCCTCGCGTGAAACCTTCGGCAACGCCGCGTCCCAGGAAGCCACACGCCCAGTCACGCCGGCGTCGGCGGGCAACTGTTCGGCTGCGCCCGCTCCGCCCGCGAAGAGGTCAACGGCGAATGGGTAGGCCGCCGCGGATTCCTGCCCCTCGGTCCTCAAAGTGTTCGCATCTGTCTTCATCGAACGCCGCCATTCAAGCGTGGTACATGTTCGTCGTGTCGTCACCGGACTCCGCCACGTCAGACGGCCCGGTGTCGGACGCACCTGGCGTGGTAGCACGCACTCCGTCGAAGGTCGGTGACTTTCCAAACAGCTCTTTCGTCATTCGGCTGGCAGATTGTAAACGTGCGCGCGGCGCGCGGCCTGTGTCCCTCGCCACATGCCGGTTGTAGGCGCCTGCCGTGGCGCCGTTGGACTCTTAAAATCTTCGACATCTTGGGCGATGTTCGGCCTAATGTTCGTAAGTTCAGTACTTTCGACATCCTGGGCGATGTTCGGCTTGCTATTCGCCGCCGGGGCGCCCGACATGGCCGCTTTTCTGACAATCACAGGGGCTTCTCCGGCCGAAGCGAATGAGGCCGGCGTCAACTGCGCCGTCAATGCCACGGCGGGCTTCGACAGCGTTTGAGTCACAGGCACTGCGCGATACAACTCCGTCTGCTTGACAGCGTGATCCGCCACCGTCCGCTCATGCGCGTTGAAGAGGTGCCAGGCTCCATCTCCCAGCGCAGCAGCGACTAATAAACAGACGATGCCGGCACATAAACGTGGACGTAAGGTCGAGTTAACAGCGTGCGCCGCTCGGCGCGGCCCTTGACGGACATGGGTACGTTGTGACACCGCTGACACCTCCCGGCCAAGAAACGTTTGCTACCAGCCGGCGACAAGGAGTGCCAGCCGACCAATACTTCCTTCTTAAATAATAGAGACTCTTTTTTCTTCCCCGGCGGGCATAAGGCGAGAGAATTTTTTTACCTGACGAGAAACTCGCGGCGGGTGACAGTCTCACGGTCCCTCGGGACTTCATCGAATCCTAGGCTTGCTGTCATTAGAACCCGTGGCGGTAGCGGCTCGGCGCCGACCGAATTCCGACACTCAAGTCGCTCCAGTTCTCCCCGGATGAGTCATATGTATTGTGACCTACTTAGACCGTTGTTTCGGACACGGCGAGACGCATGCCATCTCCCAAGAGGCGTCACTTAATAAAAGTCGGAGCGGCTGCGCTGCCTGCTTGAACCATTCGTCAATTTGAATTGCCGGAAATCCCCGGCGGGCGAGTCTATATGGGTGAGGCGAGGGAGAAGGTCTTTGACAATTGAATATGCTTCGGAGTGAGTAAGGTGTATGCGGCGTTTGTACTGCGACAACTTAGTTGAGGCACGCACAGGCTTAATGTTGGTCTCCTTCGGACATCAATCCCAAGTCGGCGGCGCGGTGGAGATACTTCGACCCACTACGGACCTTCACGTAAGTCTCGCCGTTATGATATGAAGCGCCGCTCAACTTCAGGTGTGGTCGCATTCTGTTGTTGACTGCGGGGCGCACCCCGGCACACAGCTGAAGCTCAGGCTGTGTGCAAATTCCGGAGATTCTTAGAATCTCAGCCGTAGGTCCTGATCCTATTGGCGAGCTTAAAGATAGGCGGCGCGGGTCAACCGGCTCCAACCATGCTGGCCCGCGCCAAGACCAACCGAGAGGCTTTCTCAGTCGGTGCTGCCCAAGAATGCGTGGTGTGAGGCCGCGCAGTCAAGGGCGACCCGCCTGCGATACCTCTCGACAACCCGAATAACAGACTTCACGCGGCGGCGAACGGACTTCGCCGCACGGGGAGGGAGGTGTCATGCGCGCTAACGATTTAAGAACAGAGTTGGCCGACCATGAGTCGGCCGACGTGCGCCAGGCTATGGCGGCTCGTCTGCCGCTGTGGTCGCAGGCGTTTTTCAGCAGATTCACCGGCAAGGCCCTGCCGGGTCAGACTCTCCCGCACGTCTCGGCCCTGCGCCACTTGATCTGGGCCCTCTTGTGCCTGGCAGTTGGCGTTGCCCTGAGCGCGGTCGCCGCTAACAGCGGCCACTACCTCTTCCTGCTTCCGGGCTGGGCACTGACCGTGCATGCGGCGCGTAAGCTTCAACTGACAATCGTTCACTACTGCGCGCACGGGACGGTGTTGGGCACGAAGGGCCGCAACGTGCGGCTCGGCGGCGTGCTCAGCCTGCTGCTCTTCATCACCGAGTTCGACAAGTACAAGCATGGACACATCGGCCACCACAAGCTGAACGTTCTCTCCACGCCCGACGACCCGACGATGCAGTTCCTGCTGCTGGCCGGACTAGAGCCGGGGCTGACGAAGCGCGTACTCCGGAGGCGTCTGCTGACGGCCCTCGTCTCGCCGCGGTTCCACCTGCGGGTCTTGCGGGGCCGCGTCGTCTCGCACTTCGCGGGCACGAGTTGGCGGAAGCGGGTTGCGGCCGCCGCCTACGGCGCGGGCCTGCTCTTCATCCCCTTTGCGACCGGCGCGTGGCTGAGCTTCCTGCTCGCCATCGTTGTGCCACTCGTCCTCCTCTACCAGATTTCGCAACTGCTGCGGCTGTGCGCCGAGCACAGCTGGTCCGAGGAGGTCGGCGCGGGCCGCACGCGCGAGGATTACGCCGAGTTGACCAGCGCAGTCTTCATCGGCGCGGCGCCCCCGGCCGGCGTGGGCTCGACCGGGGCGCGGGTGCTGTCATGGGGCGTCTGGGGGTTCAGCATGACGGGGCACGCGCTCGCACGCGCCTGCGTGATGGTCGGTGATACGCCCTGCCACGACGACCACCATCAACATCCCACGTCCAGAGGCTGGTGCGACTACCAGACTTCTCGCCAGCATAACCTCGAACGCGCGGCCCAAAACTACAGGGAGAAGTGGGGGCTGCTTCGAACCATCGACGCTAACTTCGAGAGCTTCAGCCGGTGCAGCCGGCCGGCGCCGTCCCGCCCGGCCGTCGCGATACCTGGTGCGGAGCCGCCGCTGAAGGAGGCCGCATGACTGAGAATAAAGGTTACTTTCATCACTTCATCGAGCGTCACCGTGCGTCGCGGCAGGTGATCGTCCAGCCGCGCATGGGCTTCTCGACGACGCTCAAGATGCGCCGCGGCCTACGTGCGGTGAGAGACTTCGAAGGGCTCAGCATCGGCACACTGACCCTCGACAGCAAGACCCGCCTCCGCCTGTTCAACGAGGCGGCGGAGGCGGTCAGAAGGCGGGACCCGCTCAACGGATACCCGATTGTCACACACGGCGCGGTGGCGACACGGGAGCTGCTCGCGGGCGTACAGGGTGTGGACTTCCCCGTGCAGGTGCGACACGGAAGCCCTCTGCCGCGCGAGGTCTTCGAGGTGTCGCGCGCCGCCGGCATTGACGCCATCGAGGGCGGCCCCATCTCTTACTGCCTGCCGTACGGGCGCGTACCGCTCGCCGAGTGCGTCCGCGCTTGGGGCGACTGCGCGGGCTTCTGGGCCGCGGCCGGGGACGAGGATGGTGCAATCAATCACCTCGAAACCTTCGGCGGTTGCATGCTCGGGCAGCTCTGCCCGCCCGCGTTGCTGGTGGCGATCTCTGTGCTGGAAGGTCTCTTCTTCATCAGCCGCGGGCTGCGCAGCGTGTCGGTGTCTCACGCGCAGGGGACGAACAGCGAGCAGGACATCGGCGGGGTGCTGGCGCTGCGGAGGCTGGCGGGCGAGCTCTTCGGCGCGACTCCGTGGCACGTCGTGCTCTACACGTGGATGGGGCTCTTCCCCGAATCCGAACGCGGGGCGCGACGCATCATCGAGGAGAGTGCGCGTGTCGCCGCCGTGTCCGGCGCGGCGCGACTCATCGTCAAGACGACCGCGGAGGCCCATCAGATACCGACGCTCGCCGACAACCTGCGCGCGATGCGTTGGAGCAGTGACGCCGCGGCCTCGGCCTTCGGCCAGCCGCCGTCGGACGACGCGGTGGCGGCGGGCGAAGAGATTTACTGGCAGGCGAAGCGCATCACCGAGGCGGTGCTGAACCTCAGCCCCGACGTGGGGCAGGCCATCGTGAAGGCGTTCGAGAAGGGGCTGCTGGATGTCCCTTTCTGCATCCATCCCGACAACCGGAATGAGGCGCGGCCCTACCTCGATGAGCGGAGCGGCTTCGTCGGCTGGTCGGACATCGGGAGAGTGCCCGTCGCGGGCGAACGTCCCGGTACGCGCGCGCGCGGCTTCGACTCGTCCGCGTTGCTGCGCGTTCTCTCATACAACCAACGCAAGTACGACGGAGGAACATTATGACGACAAAGAGCAGGACCATCGTTTCAAGCGTCGCCTCGGATAGTCACAGTTGGAACCTCGTGTTCCTGCAACTCTGGCTTGAGGAGCGCGGCTTCGAGGTACGCAACCTCGGCAACTGCGTCACGGCGGACGAGATCGCGCGGGCCTGCGCGGCCTCGCCGCCGGACGTGCTCGTTATCAGCAGCGTCAACGGCCACGGCGCCGTCGAGGGCTTCGGCGTGTTAGAAGCGTTGAAGGCCGTCGGCCGGTTCGCCTCGACGCGGGTGGTCATCGGCGGGAAGCTGAGCACCTCCACCGAGGGGCTGAGCGAACTGCGCCGTTCCCTCCTCGAAGGCGGTTTCGACGGCGTCTTCGTCGGCCCCTCCGCGGTCGCAGCCTTCGAAGGCTACTTACAGGTGTGTGGGTTACTTCCGTCTATCGAGGCTGAGCTGGTAGCGGCCTGACGCACGCGGTGGCGCGGGCGCGCGTCGGAGTCATGTGTGACTCCGACG
>JBEVKV010000423.1:0-6420 GCA_040509515.1 Pyrinomonadaceae bacterium
GGCCGAATCTACCTCTGCGGCCGGCGCGGTGCGACGGACGTGACGCGCCGACGCATTCACATTCGCCTTATTTCTTCTTCTGGCCGCCCCGTCTAACATGGCGCGCGCGAACTTTCCTCATGCGCTTCAGGACTTGCGTCTTTGCCCTGTAGACCCTCGTGCGCAGCGCTCCCGTCGAGATGTTCATCTGCTGCGCCAGCCGCTTGCGCGCCTCCTGCCGTTCCCGCCCTCTCCCCGCGTAATAGTCTGCGAGGAGACCTCGCCCCTCTGGGGGCAGCGCCCGCATGTACCTTTCCAGCAGGAGAATTTCAGCGAACCCGGTGTCGATCATGGCGCCGACCTCGACATGCGACCAGGGGGCTTGGCGGCTGGCTCGTCCGGCTGACCGCGTCAGAAGGCGAGCGAGCGTGTGACTGAACAGATCGTCGCTCTCCGGGTTAGGGAGGCTGGTGTTTAGCGCAAGGCGGTCGAAGAGTTCGTCAACTAGTTTCTGGGGGTCGGATGGGCCGTAGCGAGAAAGCACGGAGGCCAGCCACCGGCGGATGTCCGAGTACTTTTCGGCGGTTCGCTCAAAATTCGGTTCGATCCTCTTGAGCATCGAGTGGTGGATTTGGAGGTTCAGCCTCAAACCCTCGACCACCTCGTACAAGGCCGCCTGGTCGCCGGCCGGCACGCCCGCGGGGCGCTGCTCGTCGAAGCCCCAACGCACCTCCTTCACCTCGTAGCCGAGGAGGTCGTCTAGTCGTCCCGACTCCAACAGTTCACTGACGCGCTCGAAGCCGCGCCGCGTCCCTTCGAGGACGAGGACGACCGAGCCCCGCTCGACTCTCATCACCGTCAGCTCCGTGTCTTCGGCCAGCTTGCGCAGGTGCGCCTCTATCGCCTTGACCTTATCCAGGTTTATCTCGTCCACGGTGGCGCTGATGACTATCACCCAACGGCCGTGCTCCCCGGTCTCCGCGGCGTCCGAGCAGGTCGGCGTGACGGCGTCCGCGCCCCGCGCCGCGTGCATCTCCTCGACCGCGCGCCTGACGCCCTCGACGATGTCCAGAAAAGCCTTGTCGCGGTTCTTCCACTCGGTGACGGGCTGGATGTTGGTGGGCAGCGCCTGTAGCTTGCCGAACGGCGCGCTCTGCCACGCGCACGGGCGCAGGAGGACGGGGATGACCCTCGCCGCGCCCGCCTCGTAGCGCTCCAGCGCCCTCTTCATTTCGACGCCGTAGCAGTAATCGGACTCGATGTAGTCGGCGCTGATGAGGAGCAGGATGACGCCGGCCGTCTCCAACCGCATGTCCAGCTCGCGCGCCCAGTCGGTGCCCGCCACGATGCGGCGGTCGTGCCAACCGCTGATGAACCCCTGCCGCTTCAGCCCGTGCAGGTGGGACTCCAGCCGGCTCCGCAGCTTCTCGTCCTTGTGTGAGTAGGAGTAGAAGAGTTCGACGGGGTGCTCGGGCGGAGGTGTGACTGGCATCAACTCTCCTTGCGCGGTGACGGCGCGCGGCGGGGCGGGCTCGCCGCTTCACTACTCCTCGCCCCGCTTCTTGTAAATCTTCTTGAGGTCGCGGTGGATACGTTTGACGCGCGCCTTGTCGTCCTGCGCCTTGCGCGGGTCGACGAGCGTGGCGGCGTGGCGCATCTCGGCCTGCATCTTGCGATAGTTCTGGTAGCGCTGCGGGTCGAGCCGCCCTTCTTCGAGCGCCTCGCGCACGGCGCAGCCGGGCTCGCCCTCGTGGCGGCAGTCTGTAAAGCGACAGAGCGCGGCCGCCTCCTCTATCTCCTCGAAGGTCTCGCGCAGGCCGCGCTCGCTCACCAGCAGTTGCAGTTCGCGCATCCCGGGTGTGTCCAGGACGAGCCCGCGCCCGGGGAGCACGAACAGCTCGCGGTGCGTCGTCGTGTGGCGGCCGCGCGCGTCCGCGACTCGCACCTCCTGCGTGCGCTGCACCTCCGCGCCGAGCAGGCGGTTCGTAATCGTAGACTTCCCCGTCCCCGACGAGCCCATCAGCGCCACCGTGCGGCCGCGCTCGACGTAAGGCATGAGTTGTTCGACGCCGACGCCGCGCTTCGCGCTCAGGGCGAGTACGGGGACGCCGGGCGCGACCGACTCCATCTCGCGCCGTCGCTCCTCGACCTCTTCAATCAGGTCGGCTTTGTTGAGGACGACGACCGGCTCCGCGCCGCTCTCCCACGCCATGATGAGGTAGCGCTCGACGCGGCGCGGGTTGTAGTCGTGGTCGAGCCCCGTGACCAGAAAGACCGTGTCCACGTTGGCGGCCACTATCTGCTCGGCCGTCTCGCTCCCGGCGGCGCGGCGCGAGAACTTCGAGCGGCGCGGCAGTATCTCGTGAATCTTCGCCTTCTCTTCTTCGGACACGCGGCGGAAGGCGACCCAGTCGCCGACCGCCGGCAGGTCTTCCGCGCCGCGCGCGTGGAAGCGCAGGCGGCCGGTCGTCTCCGCCTGCAACTCGCCCGTCGCCGTGTAGAGCATCAGCGCGCGGTTGTGCTGGAGGAAGACGCGCCCCGCCTCGAACCCTTCGGCCGCGAGCGGCGCGAACGCCGAGGCGAAAGTCTCGTCCCAGCCGTAGGTCTCAAGGTTCCGCGTCTCTTCCACGTAATGAGTTTCGGTCGGCTTAAATCTTCAGCGCGCGCCGCGCCGCGCCGCGGGCTTTGCGGCCTCCGGCTTCGGCCCCACGTAGCGGTAGTGGCCCGTGATCTTCCAGTTGAAGAGCACGTCCTCCATCTTCGGCCCCGCGCCGATGTTGTGGACGATCTGCATCCGCGACTCGTCCGCCTCGGACGGCACGTTGACGACGATGCCGATGTGCGTCAGGCCGCCGGCCAAGTCCCACGTCACCACGTCGCCGGGCTTGTAGTCGCGTGCCTGCTGCGTGACGGGAACGGCGGCGCCCGCGCGCTCGAAGAAGACCATCAGGTTCGGCACGCGCCGGTGGTCGATGTTGGTGTCGGTCTTCTTCAGCCCCCACTTGCGCGGGTAGGCCGAGAAGTTCGCGGCCATGTCCTCGTGAACTTCCCTCTGCAAGTCTACGCCGACGGCGCGGTACGAGCGGATGACCTCGTCGGTGCAGACGCCGACCTCGGCCGGCACGTCGCCGCCCGGGTAAGGAATCTGGAAGTACGTCGGGTCGTAGCGCACCTGCTGGCTCGTCCGCCCGACCGCCGCCTCGACGAGCCTGTCGAGAAACGGCGACCCGCTCGAAGGTCGCGGCGCGGGCGCGGGCTGCCGGGGCGCTTCCTGCTGCGTCGCCGCGGGCGGGCGCGCGGACTGTTTCGCCGTCGAGGCCGCGCCGCAGCTTACGCCCGAGAGCAGCAGCGCGACGGCCGCGAGCCGCAGGTGAAAATCAGGAAAGTCGCGATTCATCGCCAATATACTAGAACTAAACGCGCGGAAACGGGAAGCGGTTCGGCTGCGACGGCCGGGCTGCGGTGTTAAAATGTGGGACGATGAGTAAGGCAGTACACCTGACCGGGTTGACGAAGGCGGAGCTTGAGCGCTTCGCCGAGGGGATGGGCGAGCCCGCGTACCGCGGACGCCAGCTCTTCGGCGCGCTGCAGCGACGGCGTTTGCGCACCTTCGACGAGATGACCGATTTGCCGAAGCCGTTGCGCGCGCGTCTGGCCGAAGCGGCGACCGCCTCGACGCTCGCCGTCGAGTCGCGCTACGTCGCACAGGACGGCACGCGCCGGTACCTGATGAAGACGCGCGACGGGCTGCCGGTCGAGACCGTCTTCATCCCCGAGGAGCGGCGCGACACCATCTGCTTCTCCTCGCAGTCGGGCTGCCCGCTCCAGTGCGACTTCTGTCTGACGGCGAAGCTGGGGCTGCTGCGCACGCTCGACGCGGGCGAGATGGTCGAGCAGATCGTCGTCGCCTTAAACGACGCTTACGGCGTGGGCCAGCAGACGCCGCGCGGCACCAACCTCGTCGCGATGGGCGCGGGCGAGCCCTTCCTCGCCTTCGACCCGCTGATGAAGGCGCTCGGCGTGATGGCGGACGAGGACGGGCTCCACATCGTCCCGAACCGCGTGACGGTCTCGACGGCCGGCGTCGTGCCGAAGATACGCGAGCTGGCGCGCACGCCCGCCCGCCCGCATCTCGCCATCTCGCTCGCCGCGCCGACCGACGAGCTGCGCGACCGTCTGATGCCGATTAACAAACGCTGGCCGCTCGAAGAGCTGCTGGCCGCGTGCAGGGAGTTCGAGGAGTCGCTCAAGCCCGGCGAACGTTTCACCTTCGAGTACGTCATGCTCGACGGCGTCAACGACTCGGACGAACAGGCGCGGCAGCTCGCCAACCTGCTCAACCGGCACCAGCTCCGCGCGAAGGTCAACCTCATTCCGCACAACCCGGCGGAAGAGCTGCCCTACAGGCCGTCGACGCCCGAGCGCGTCGAGGCGTTCAAGGCGATACTGGAATCGAAGGGCGTCCACGCCTTCGTGCGTCGGCCGCGCGGCCAAGACATCTACGCCGCCTGCGGCCAGCTCGCCGCGCGCCGGGTAAGCAACGTGACCGCGCCCGCGCTTCATCAACTTTCCTGAAACTCTCCCGACACGAACAGACGAGACACGTCCAGCATGAAAAGAAACTTCAAGACCCGACTCGCGCTCGCACTCCTGACCTTCTCGGTTCTGCTCGCGCCGGCGACGCGCGCGACCGACGCGCCGAAGGCCGCGCCCGGCCCCGCCGTCTTCGACGCGGAGGCCGCGCCCGAGCCGGAGCCGCAGGCCAACGGCATCGGCGTCAACGGCTTCTTCTCGGTCGACCCGGCGCAGCAGGGCAGCACCTTTCAGGCGGCCGTCGTGATGGAGATACCGCGCGGGCTGCACGTCAACTCGAACAAGCCGCTCGGCAAGTACGCCGTTCCGACCGTGGTCAAGGTGGACGCGCCGCGCGGCTTCCGCGTCACGCCCGTCACCTACCCGCGCGCCGCCGTGCGCGCGTTCAGCTTCGGCGGCGCGGCGGCCGAGCGGCTGGCCGTCTACGAAGGGCGCGCCATCTTCCGCTTCAACGTGAGCGTGCCCGCGAACCACTCGCTCGGCGTGGAGACCGTGCGCGTGAACGTCCGCTTCCAGAGTTGTAGCGACGAGGTCTGCTTCCCGCCCGCGACGCGCGAGCTGGCGCTCCGCATCGCCGTCGTCGGCCGCGACACGCCCTCGAACCGCATCAACGGCCAGTACTTCGGACGCGGCAGACGTTGAGCGTCGAGTCGTCCGTTTGAGCGGACGGCTCAACCCCTGCTTCCGATGACGGAGAGCAGGCGTCCCGTTCGCCCGTGCGTCTTCCGGTCGTTGCGGTACGAGAAGAAGAGGTCTGTGCGGCACATCGTGCAGAGTGGGAGCAGGTGGACGCGCTCGCGTGGGACGCCCGCCGCGACGAGCTGACGCCGGTTCGCCTCGTGCAGATCGATGAGCGCGTGTCCCTCGCGAGTCGGTGTGAAGAGCGTGCCGGCGTCTTTGAACTTCTCATGGAAGGCTTCGACGACTTCGCCGCCGACCTCGTAGCAGCAGCCGAGCGCGGCGGGGCCGACGGCCGCGCGCACGTCGCGAGCGTCGGTGCCGAACTCCTCGCGCATCGTCGCGAGCGCGCGCACAACAACCTCGGCGAGCGTCCCGCGCCAGCCGGCGTGCGCGGCCGCGCAAGCGCCCGTGCGCGCGTCGCCGAGGACGACGGGCACGCAGTCGGCGGTCTTGACGCCGAGCAGCAGTCCCCTCAAGTTCGTCGCCAGCGCGTCGCAACGCTCGCTCTCAGAGCGCGGGTCTTCCGCGTCGCGCACGACGAGCACGTCGGTGCCGTGAACCTGCCAGCAGGCGGCGAGCTTCCACTCGCCGCCGAGCGTCGAGACGAAGCGGCGGCGGTTCTCGCGTATGTTCTCCGCCGAGTCCTGATCGAAGCCCGCGAGGTTGAGCGAGCCTTCGGGGAAAGGACTGACGCCGCCGCCGCGCGTCGAGAAGGCGTTGGCGAACCCCTCGCGTTCGAGCGGCTCGCACGCGAGCGCGCGCACGCCCTCGACTCCTTCGCGCCAGCGGAAGCCGGCGCGCTCAAGTTCCGATTCAGCCGTGATCGTCTCCATCGGGGTAGACATTATCGAAATCCGCCGCGTGCGTGAAGTGCTCACGCGCACGCCGCGCTTCCGCGAGCGCGTCTTCACGGAAGACGAGCGCGCCTACTGCGATTCGCGCGGGGCCGCGGCCGCGCAGCACTACGCCGCGCGCTTCGCCGCCAAGGAGGCGGCCTTCAAGGCGCTCCGCACGGGCTGGCGCGACGGCCTCTCCTGGCACCACGTCGAGGTCGCGTCGGACGAACTCGGCGCGCCGCTCCTCCAACTCTCCGGCCACGCGCGCGTCCTCTTCGACGCGCTCGGCGCGACCCACACGCACCTCTCGCTCTCGCACACCTCGGAGCAC
>JBEVKV010000424.1:0-11334 GCA_040509515.1 Pyrinomonadaceae bacterium
CTGGCCTCGCGCGGGCTGACAATCGTCTCGGGTCTCGCGCGCGGCATCGACGCCGCCGCGCACCGCGGCGCGCTCGAAGCCGGCGGGCGCACGGCCGCCGTGCTGGGCACGGGGCTCGACGAGGTCTACCCGCGCGACCACCGCCGGCTCGCCGACGAGATTCTCGAACGCGGCGGCACGCTCGTCACGCAGTTCCCGCTCGGCACGCCGCCCGTCTCTGAAAACTTCCCGTACCGCAACCGCATCATCAGCGGCCTCAGTCTCGGAATCGTGGTGATCGAGGCGTCCGAGAATTCCGGCTCGCTCATCACGGCGCGGCTCGCGCTTGAGCAGGGGCGCGAGGTCTTCGCCGTCCCCGGCAACATCACGTCCCGAAACTCCTTCGGGACGAACTACCTGATTAAAGGCGCGGGCGCGAAACTGATTCAGACGTGGCAGGACGTGGTCACGGAGTTCCCGCCCGAGGTCGCGGCGGCGATACTCCCGCCCGAGTCGAAGAAGAAGAAGGCAACGGGCGCGGACAAAGCGCCGCTCCCGCACGACCTCTCGGAGTCGGAGCGCGCCGTCGTCAAGCTCATCACGGCGGACGCGCCCGCGCACATAGACGAACTGGCCGAAGCGAGCGGACTCGGCGTCGCGGAGCTTTCGGCCGTGCTGCTCGGGCTGGAATTTCGCGGACTCGTCAGACAGCTTCCGGGCCGTCTCTACGTGCGGAGGCTTTGAAGCCGGTCGCGCGCGGGCGCGCGCTTTGGTGAGGCTTGCTTTATAATGCGCCGAACCGCGACCTGAAGGCTTTCGAGCGCGGGCTCTGCCGTGGAAGGGGGCAACGGGGATTTGAGCACAGACGCCGGTTCGGTCAGGGTCAACATCTTCAATCAGGCTTACAGCCTCCGCTCGGCGAGCGGCGACGGCGAGCACGTCGAGCGCGTCGCGCGGCTGGTTGACGAGCGGATGCGCGCCGTCGCCTCCGGCCTCGCCGTCCACGACGTGGCGAAGGTCGCGGTGCTGACGGCGCTCAACCTCGCGGACGAGCTTGAGGGGCTGAAGAGCTTCTACGAGACCGAGCTGCGCGCCATGCTCACGCGCGCGCGCGAGGAGGAGGAAGAGGAGTCGCCCGCCCGCGCGTCCGCGGCGACAGAAGCGACAGAAGCATCCGAAGTCGATGACGAGCCGGAGCCGGCGGCGGCGGTCGCCTCCGCGACTCCGACGCGTGAGACGGCCCCGGCCGAGCCGACGCCGGACGAACCTTCGTGGTTCGAGGCCATCTTCGACACGGACGCGCCGCCCGCGCGCGCGGGCGAAGAGAGGCTGAGCAGTCAGGTCACCTCGCGCCTCCGCAGTCAGGTCTCCGCGCGCCTGCGCCGCCTGCGCCAGCCCTCGCCCGGCAACTCCATCACCGAAGGCGAGACGGACGAATGAAGACCCGAAGGTGAAGGATGAGAGGACGGCCCGACAGCCGTCCTCTCATCCTTCACCTTCCCGCACACCACGGCCGCGCGCGGCGCGAGACATGATTCGCCCCGCGGCCTCCGCTCCGGTTCGAGACCTCGCAAGAATTAAGACGCGCCTCGTTCAGAGTTCGGATTCCAAAATTCACCCGTTCGACAAAAGGAGCTGGCCCGATGAGACCCTTCAAATACTTCGCGGCAATCGCCATGCTGCTGCTCGTCTCCTCCAACGCGTTCGCCGACATCGCGCTCCCCAAGCCGCCGAAGGAGCCCCGCTACATCCCGGGCGACAGCGAAATCAGGCGCGACCTCCCTTACTCGCGCATGACCATCGAGCGCGTCGAGGGCTTGCGCGAGGCGCGTCTGCAAATCCCGCGCGCGCATCTCGAACGGCTCGGCCTCGCGGCCGGCACGGTCGGGGGCGGCGCGCCCGCGTCGTCGGCGAGAAGCTTCGCGACAATCGTCGCCGGCCTCTTCATCTCGCTCGGGGTGGCGCTGACGGGACTGATGCTCCTGCGCTCAAGGCGTCGCGGCCTCGGGGCGGGGCGCGCGGCCGCCGCGGCACTCGTCGCCTGCGCGTGCGCGGCCGGGCTGGCGGGCGTGGCGGCCTACGCCAACGCGGGGCCGCCGCCGGGCTACCAATCGCAAGACCCGGGCACGCTCGTCCGCGCCGTCTCGGGCGGCGCGCTCGCCGGCTCGATACGCGTCGAGGTCGTAGAGGAGGGGACTGAGATCAAGCTCCTCGTCCCCGCGAAGTCGCGCACGCGCGGCGAAGAGGAGGAGTAAGTTGGAGAGCGCGGCCCGGCTCGGGACGTTCGGGGCGAGCGGCGGCGCGGCCGCGCGCGACGCCGCATCGCCCGCGCGGTTCGGCGCGGCGTGCGTCGTCGTGCTCGCGTGCGCGGCGGCGCTCGCGGGGCTGGCCCCCATGTGGCTCTCGGTGGCGACGGTCTTCCTCTTCGCGGGGCCGCACAACTGGGCCGAGCTGCGCTACTTCATCACGCGGATGCCCGCGCGGCTCGGGCGCTCGCGCGGTTTCTTCGCGCTGGCAGCGACGGGAGTGTTGGGGTTGACGACCGCCTACGCCGCGCTCTCGCTCGCGCCCGGCGCTTCGGGGTGGGGCGAGGACGGTTGGTATCTTTCGCTCGCGGCGTGGAACAGCGCGGCGGTCGCGTGGGTCGTGGCGCTCGTCGCGGTGCGCGCGAGGCAGACGCCGCGGCGCGAGTGGGACTGGGCGCTGCCCGCGGGGTGCGCGTTAGTCGGCGTGTGCTGGCTCGCGCCGCACTGGTTCTCGCTCGCGCTCGTCTACCTGCACCCGCTCGTCGCGCTCTGGTTTCTGGATAGACAACTCGGCCGCACGCGTCGAGAGTGGCGGCGCGTCTACCGCGCGTGCCTGCTGCTTCTGCCGCCCGCGCTCGTTCTCCTCTGGTGGGTGCTCGCGGCCGCGCCGCCGCTCGGGGAGGAGGGCGAGGTCGCCGCGCGGGTCGTGAGGCACGCGGGCGGCGGCCTGCTGGCGGGCGTCTCGACGCACGCGCTCGTCTCGACGCACGTCTTTCTAGAAACGCTTCACTACGGCGTGTGGATGGTCGGCGTGCCGCTGGCCGCGGGGACGGGGCTGCTGCCGTGGCGCGCGTCGACGGTGCCGCTCGTCACGCACCGGCGTGGCTGGCCGCGTCTCATCCGCGCGCTGCTCTACGCGGGCGCCGCCGTCGTCGTGTTGCTCTGGCTCTGCTTCCTCGCCGACTACGCGACGACGCGCGACGTTTACTTCACGTTCGCCATCGCGCACGTACTCGCCGAGGTGCCCTTCCTGCTGCGGACGCTCTAGACGGCGATGAACGACGCGGAACTCTGGCGCTTCCTGCCCGTCGGCTATCTCTTTACGGTCGCGCTTGAGACGCCCGTCCTCTGGCTCCTGCTCTCGCCGCGCCACGCGCCGCGGCGCAGACTCTTCGCCGGCCTCTGGCTGACGGCCTGCACGTACCCCGTCGTCGTCCTCGTCCTGCCGCCGCTCTTCGCCGACTCGACGCGCGCCGCCTACCTCCTCGTCGCCGAAGTCTTCGCGCCCGCCGCCGAGTGCGCGCTCTTCTGGCTCGCCTTCGGCCGGGAGAAGACCGCCACCGGCTCGTCGCTGCTGCGCGACTTCGCCGCCATCACGGCCGCCAACCTCGTCTCCTTCCTCGCCGGCGAGGCCGCCTCAGCCTATTCGTGGTTCGGGCTGCTCGGCTGAGCCGCGCGCGCGGGGTAGAATGTCTTCAAATCTTTTAAACGGACAAGGGGGAAGTGATGAGCCGTCTGTTTTCCGCTTTCAGTCTGAGGGGGCTGGAGTTTCGCAACCGCGTCTTCGTCTCGCCGATGTGCCAGTATTCGAGTCGCGACGGGCTGCCGAACGACTGGCACATGGTTCATCTGGGGAGCCGCGCGGTCGGAGGCGCGGGGCTCGTCTGCGTCGAAGCGACCGCTGTCTCGCCAGAGGGGCGCATCTCACCCGGCGACACGGGGCTCTGGTCGGACGAGCAAGCGCGCGCCTTCGAGCCCATCGCCTCCTTCGTCAAGTCGCAGGGCGCGCGCGCCGCCATCCAGCTCGCGCACGCGGGGCGCAAGGCTTCGACCGAAGTGCCGTGGCGCGGCGGAAAACATCTGAGCGAGGCGCACGGCGGGTGGCAGACGCTCGCGCCGTCGGCGGTGCCCTTCGGCGACTGGCCCGCGCCGCGCGAGATGACGCGCGCGGACATCGAAGCCGTCGCCGTCCAATTCGCAGACGCCGCGCGGCGCGCGCTCGCGTCGGGCTTCGAGGTCGTCGAGCTGCACATGGCGCACGGCTACCTCCTGCACGAATTTCTCTCGCCGCTCTCGAACCGGCGCGAAGACGAGTTCGGCGGGAGCCTTGAGAACCGCGCACGCTTCCCGCTGCAAGTCGCGGAAGCCGTGCGCGCCGTGTGGCCCGACGAACTGCCGCTCTTCGCGCGCATCTCCGCGACCGACTGGGTCGAAGGCGGCTGGGACTTAGCGCAGTCAGTCCAACTCTCGCGCTGGCTCAGGGAACGCGGCGTTGACTTGATCGACTGTTCGAGCGGCGGCCTCGTCCCCGGCGCGCGCATCCCCGTCGCGCCCAACTATCAGGTGCCCTTCGCCGAGACGATACGCAAAGAGGCCGGCGTCGCCACCGGCGCGGTCGGCCTCATCAACGAGCCCTCGCAGGCCGAAGAGATTATCGCGACGGGAAAGGCCGACGCCGTCTTCCTCGCACGCGCGGAGCTGCGCGACCCCTACTGGCCGCTCCACGCCGCCCGCGAACTCGGGGCCGAAGCCCACTGGCCCGTCCAATACGACCGCGCCGTCAATTAAAGCGATTGCTCAGCACGGAAGAAAGCAGGGTTTACGGTAACTCCTCAATCGTCCCGTCCGCATGCGCGCCGCGTATCTCCTCACTCCTTTCGACGCCGGCCCCGCAGCGGATTTCTCAATTGCTGACGGAAGGGACATAATAGCAGCACCCGCGAAGGAAGAATTTCCGAATTTCAAAGGCTCAGAACGGAGGGAGTGATGGGTCTAAGGACGAGACTGTTGACTGTCCTGCTGTCCGCGCTGCTCGTCGGCGCGGCCGCGCCCGCGCGCGCCACGCGCGCGCAGCGCACGCAGAAGCCGCCGCTGCACGGCCGGCACTGGATGGCGATTACCGGCAAGCCTCTGGGCGCGACCGCCGGGGCGATGATTTTTCAGAAGGGCGGCAACGCCGTGGACGCCGCGTGCGCGATGATCGCCGCGACCTCGACGATGTGGGACACGCTCTCATGGGGCGGCGAGACGCAGGCGCTCATCTACAACCCGAAGACGGGGAAGGTCATCGGCGTCAACGCGCTCGGCGTGGCCCCGACGGGCGCGACCGCGGAGTTCTACAAGTCGAAGGGGATGAAGTACCCGCCCGAGTACGGCCCGCTCGCGGCCGTCACGCCGGGCACGCCGGGCGGCATCATGACCATGCTCGCGGAGTTCGGCAAGCTCAGTCTCAAGGACGTGCTCGAACCCTCCATCCAACTCGCCGACGGCTTCCCCATCGAGGCGCAGCTCGCCAACACCATCGAGCGCCAGAAGGGCGAGATAAAGAAGTGGCGCTACTCGCCCGCGGTGATGCTGCCGCACGCGGGCCAGCGGCGCGAGGCCCCCGAGCCGGGCGAAATCTTCAAGCAGCCCGACCTCGCCGCGACGCTGCGCAAGCTGGTCGAGGCCGAGCAGCGCGCGCTCGCCTCGGGCAAAAATCGCAAGGCGGCCATCTACGCCGCCTACGAACGCTTCTACCGCGGCGACATCGCGCAGGAGATCGCGCGCGGCACACAGGAGGACGGCGGCCTCATCACCGCGCAAGACCTCGCCGACTGGAAGGTGAGAATCGAGGAGCCGGTCAAGACCAGCTACAGGGGCGTCGAGGTCTACAAGCTCACGCACTGGACGCAGGGGCCGGCGATGCTGCAGGCGCTCAACATCCTTGAGAACTTCGACCTCAAGGGGATGGGCTTTAACAGCGCGCGCTACGTCCACACCGTCTACCAGTCGATGAGCATGGCCTTCGCCGACCGAGACTTCTACTACGGCAGCCCCTACACGCCGCCCGAGGAGCCCATCGCCGGGCTGCTCTCCAAAGAGTACGCCAAGCAGCGCGCGGCCAAGATGAACCAGCAGCGCAACGACCCGAACGTCGCGCCCGGCGACCCGTACCCGTTTCAGGGCGGGCAGGCGAATCCCTTCAAGAGCCTGCTTGAGAAGTGGAACGCGAAGCCGACCTCGAACCCGTCCACGCCCTCGCCGCCGACGCAGGACACCGTGCGCCCGCCCGCGCGAGTCTCTTCGTCGAACTCCTCCGACGAAGACTTCGAGCGCGCCTTCTACGCGGGCACGACTTCGGTCGAGGCGGCTGACGCCGAAGGCTGGGTCGTCTCCGTGACGCCGAGCGGCGGGTGGGTGCCGGCGGTCATCGCGGGGCGCACGGGCGTGGGCCTCAGCCAGCGCGCGCAGAGCTTCGTGACCGACCCGGCGGAAGGCCCCTTCAACGTCATCGAGCCGGGCAAGCACCCGCGCGTGACGCTCACACCCTCGCTCGCTCTGAAGGACGGCAAGCCTTACCTCGCCTTCGCCGTGCAGGGCGGCGACAGTCAGGATCAGAACCTCTTACAGTTCTTCCTCAACGTCGTCGAGTTCGGGATGACGGTGCAGGAGGCGGTCGAGGCCCCGAACGTCAACAGCTTCCAGATGCGCAGCTCCTTCGGCGCGCACGAGACGCGACCCGGCCGCATCCTGCTCGCCGAGGCGATGCCCGCGTGGGTGCGGACGGAACTGCGCCGCATGGGCTACGACCTGACCTACGAGGAGCGAACGTCCGGCCCCATCACCGCCATCATGCTCGACCGCGCGCACGGCACGATGTGGGGCGGCGCGAGCAACCACGGCGAAGACTACGGCGTCGCCTGGTAGCGCCGGGGAAAGGGAGCGGTTTTTTGTCTTCAGACACGGGGAAGGTTCTGGTCGCGGGCGCGTCGGGCAGGCTCGGCCGTCACGTCCGGTCGGAGCTTGCCGCGCGGGGCCGCGCGACGCGCGCGCTCGTGCGTGATGCGAAGCGGGTCGAGGCGGCGGGCGCGGGCGAGGTCTTCGTCGGCGACGCGCGCGCGGCCGAGAGTCTGCGCGGCGCGTGCGAGGGCGTCGCGGCGGTCGTCTCCGCGTTGGGCGCGAGCCTCGCGCTCGGGCTGACGCCGAAGCGGGCGACGTTCCGCGAGATCGACCTGCGCGCCAACCTCAACCTGCTCGCCGAGGCGAAACGCGCGGGCGTGGGTAAGTTCGTCTACGTCTCGCTCTACGGCGCGGAAACCTTGCGCGGGCTCGCATACGTCGACGCGCACGAGGAGTTTGTCGCGGCGCTCCGCGCAAGCGGGCTCGAACACGCGGTCGTCCGCCCGACCGGCTTCTTCTACGTCTTCGGCGAAATCTTCAAGATGGCCGCGCGCGGCCGCGTCGCGCTCGTCGGCGACGGGAGCGCGCGCACGAACCCGGTTCACGAGCGGGACGTGGCGCTCGCCTGCGTCGCCGGGCTCGACGCGGATGTGAAAGAGCTTGCGGTCGGCGGCCCCGAAACCTACACGCGGCGCGGGGTGGCCGAGATGGCCTTCGCCGCGCTCGGCCGCCCGCCGAAAATTTCGAGCCTCCCGCCGCGGGTCGTCCTCGCGCTCACCGCGCCGCTCAAACTCTTCGACCGGCGGCTCTACGACCTTCTGGAGTTCGGCGTCGCCGCCAGCACGACAGACCTCATCGCGCCCGCGTACGGCGAGCGGAGCCTCGCCGAATACTTCCGCCGTCTGGCCTCGGGCGCGGGCGAAGTTTGAGCGCCGCGTGTCGGGACTGCGGGCGGCCGCGCGTTGACATCGCGGACTCCGGGGCATACCGTACACAGCCGTCCCAGCATTAATCCGGCCGGAAGGGGCGGCCCCGCCGGCCCTCCTCAGCAAGCCTGACGTTCTACTTAAAAAACCTAAGGAGGTTCATGAAGATGGGATTTTTCTCCAAACTCAAGAAGGTCGTGGCGGGCGTGGACAAGGGCGCGGTCATCGCCGCCGGCGTGCTGCCGGGCAAGGCCGGTCAGGTCGCGGGCGGCGTCGCGCAGGGCGCGGGCGTCGTCACCGCGGTCGTCCAGCAGATTCAGGGGAAGGCCGGCTCGGAACTCGCGCCCGAGGAGGCGCAGAAGCAGGCGACGCTCGCGACGGCCGTCGCCGTGGACGACCACGAGGAGCGCATGAAGGCGCTGGAGGCCGAACTGGCCGCGCTCCGCGCCGCCTCGCAGGGCGGGCAGTCCGGGGCTTCGGGCCAGTCCGGCTCGTCTGGTTCATCCGGTTCATCCGGTTCATCCGGCTCGTCGGGCGGGTCGGGACAGTCGGGCACCTCGGGCGGCTCGGGGCAGGGTGGACAGTCCGGCGGCTCGGGCGGTTCGGGCGGTTCGGGTCAGACGGGGCAGTCGGGGTCTTCCGGCTCGTCGGGGCAGTCTTAGGCGGACGGGCTTACGGGTCGCGAACCGGCGTGGTTCGCGACCCCGCCGGCGGCGTAAATTGTTGACAGTCAACAAAAAAACTCGCCGCCGGCCGGGCGAGCCGGCGGGCGCACCTGCGCATCAAAGGTGGTGCCGGATTTGCATCCTCGGGGGAAATAGAGAATATTAGAAAAAGGATAACAGCGCGTCGCGCATGTTCGTTCAAGCCGCTCCGGCGCACGTCCTCCGCAGGCGCGCGGCGGGCTCCGGTTGATTCGGGCGCGACATTTTTTAACAGGGGAAGAATTTAATGACGAAGAATTTAGTCGTGGTCGAATCGCCCGCCAAGGCGAAGACTATCGGAAAATATCTGGGGCCTGACTACCGCGTGATGGCCTCCATCGGCCACATCAAGGATTTGCCGTCGAAGGGGCTGGGCGTCGACGTTAACAACGATTTCGAGCCGACCTACGAGGTCATTCCCGACACCAAGAAGCGCAACAACCGCAAGGTCATCTCCGAGCTGAAGAGCGCGGCCAGAGAGGCCGAGGCCATCTACCTCGCCGCCGACCCCGACCGCGAGGGCGAGGCCATCTGCCAGCATCTCGCCGAGGAGATTGTCCCGAAGCGCCCGAAGAAGCCGCACTTCCGCGTGATGTTCAACGAAATCACGAAGCGCGCCGTGCAGGAGGCTTTCAAGGAGCCCAAACAGATTGACACGAACCTCGTCGCCGCGCAGCAGGCGCGCCGCGTGTTAGACCGTCTGGTCGGCTACAAGGTCTCGCCGCTGCTGTGCCGCACCATCGGCGGGCGTCTCTCGGCGGGCCGCGTCCAGTCGGTCGCGCTCCGCAAGGTCGTCGAGCGCGAGCGCGAGATAGAGAAGTTCGTCAAGACCGAATACTGGACGGTGGGCGCGAACCTCGCGGCCAAACTCCCGCCCGCCTTCGACGCGCGGCTGTGGAAGGTCGGCGAGCAGACGGTCAAGACCGGCGGGTTCGATCAGGACGTTAAGAAGAGTGAGATTCTCATCGGCGACGAGAAGACGGCCAAAGAGATCGTCGAGGAGGCCGAGCGCCAGCAGTTCACCGTCTCCGAGGTGACGACGAAGGAGCGCCGGCGCAACCCCGTCCCGGCCTTCATCACGTCGAAGCTCCAGCAGGAGGCGGCGCGCAAGCTCTCGTTCCCGGTCAAGAAGACGATGATGGTCGCGCAGAAGCTCTACGAAGGCGTCGAGGTCGGCGCGTCTGAGGGCGCGGTCGGCCTCATCACGTACATGCGCACCGACTCGACCCGCGTCTCGGACGCGGCGCTCACGGAGGCGCGCGACTTCATCACGGCTCAGTACGGCGCGGCCTACCTGCCCGAGAAGGCCGTCCATTACCGCTCGAAGAAGGACGCGCAGGACGCGCACGAGGCCATCCGCCCCACGGACGTTTCGCGCACGCCCGACTCGCTCGCGCGCTACCTCGACCGCGACGAGCTGAAGCTCTACCGTCTCATCTGGCAGCGCTTCGTCGCCTCGCAGATGAACCCGGCGGTCTTCGACCAGACGACCATCGACATCGAGGCCGGCCGCTTCCTCTTCCGCGCCACCGGCTCGGTCTTGAAGTTCGACGGCTTCCTGAAAGTTTACGAGGAAGGCCGCGACGAGAAGGCCGAGGAGGACGAGGAGGCCGCGCGCAAGCTGCCCTTAGTCGAGAAGGGCGAGAGCCTCACGCTCAACGCCGTCACGCCCGAGCAGCACTTCACCGAGCCGCCGCCGCGCTACACCGAGGCGACGCTCGTCAAGGCGCTCGAAGAGAAGGGCATCGGCCGCCCCTCGACGTACGCGGCCATCATGACGACGATTCAGGATCGCGAGTACGTCGAGCGCGTCGATGCGCGCTTCCACCCGACGGCCTTAGGGATGACCGTCAACGACCTGCTCGTCGAGGGCGGCTTCGACGACCTCTTCAACGAGTCGTACACGGCGCGGATGGAGCAGGAGCTTGACGAGATAGAGGAAGGCAAGCTCGCCTGGACGGACGCGCTCTCGGAGTTCTACGAGAAGTTCGCGCGCGACCTCAAGGCGTTCGAGACGTACGTCAAGGGGCGCAAGCAGCAGGCCATCCCGACCGACGAGAAGTGCGAGAACTGCGGCTCGCCGATGGTCATCAAGCTCGGGCGCTTCGGACAGTTCCTCGCCTGCTCGAACTACCCCGAGTGCCGCACGACGCGCGAGGTCGCCAAGCCGCAGTCGGCCGCCGCGGACGGCGACGGCGCGACGGCCGGCGCGCAAGGCGGCGCGGACGGCGGCGCTGAGGCGGCCGAGGAGACGTGCGAGCTGTGCGGCAAGCCGATGGCGATGAAGCGCGGACGCTTCGGGCCGTTCCTCGGCTGCTCGGGCTACCCCGAGTGCCGCAACATCCGCCGCGTCTCGAAGAAGACCGGCGCGGTCGCGCCCGCGCCCGTGCCCATCGAGGGCGAGACGTGCCCCGTGGACGGCGCGCAGCTCGTCCGCCGTCACGGCCCCTTCGGCGAGTTCGTCTCGTGCGCGAACTATCCGACGTGCAAGTACATCAAGCGCGAGACGACCGGCGTCATGTGTCCGAAGCCCGGCTGCAAGGGCGAGATCGTCGTCAAGAAGTCGAAGCGCGGGAAGTACTTTTACGGCTGCTCGGAGTACCCGAAGTGCGACACGGTCTACTGGGACAAGCCCGTCGCCGTGCCCTGCCCGGAGTGCAACGCGCCCTTCATGCTTGAGAAGACGACCAAGAAGGGCGGCACGACCCGCTCGTGCGTGCGCGAAGAGTGCGGCCACAAGGAGGACGTGCCCGAGACGTCCGCGCAGCCGCCGGCCGCGACGCCCGGCCTCGGCGCCGACCGCGTCGCGAGCTGAAG
>JBEVKV010000425.1:0-7792 GCA_040509515.1 Pyrinomonadaceae bacterium
GGCCTTCGCCATCATGCTCCTGCTTTTGGGGAGCCGCGCGGCCGTCGCCGCACTCGCCCTCTACCTGATGCTCGAATGGGCGCGCAGGCTGATGTGGAAGACCGGCCTCGTCGTCGTCGTCCCGAAGGAGAGGGCGAGCATCCTGATGCTCGAATACTACGAAGTGTTCTTCCCGCTCGCGCTCCTGCTGTCGTCCTCGACGCGGCATCCCGGCGACCTGCTCGTCGTCGCCGGCCACCTGTTATTATTCCCGGGGCGCGCGCGTCAGGTGCTCAAAGACGGCTTCAAGCTGACCCGGCAGGCGATGCACAAACTCTCGGGTGACAGGTCTTAAATATTTATGAGGCGGATTTTTAAAGACGAGGGGTACGAGCGACTCTTCGAGAGGGACGGCTGCGTACTGTTGAAGGCGCTGGACGACGCGGCCGTCGCGCGCATCGAGGAATTTTATCTGGCGAACGTCGGTCAGGATTTTTCAGGCGTGCAAAGCACCATAGAGCTTTCTTCCGCGGAGCAGAAGGCGAAAATACATAACTTTCTCGCGCAGATTTTTGACGAATACCTGAGCGTGTATTTCGAGAACTATAAGGCGCTGGCCGGCAACTTTTCGTCGAAGAAGCCCGGCCCGCATGGCCGCGTCCACGCGCACCGGGACTGGCCGCTCGTCAACGAAACGGAGTACACGGCGTTGAATTTGTGGACGCCGCTGTGCGAAACCGACGCGGACAACGGCGCGCTCGGGGTGTTCAAAGGCTCCCACCGGCTGAGGTCGACGATTCACAGCACCAACCTCCCCTCGACCGTAAAACTTTCAGAGCGGTCGCTGAGATACATCACTTTCTTCCACATGAAACCCGGAGAGGTGCTGGTCTTCGACACCCGGACGATTCACGCCTCCGGGCCTAACAACACGGCCCGGCAACGCAACGCGCTGTCGGTCGGCATCATCCCGGCGGAGGCGAGGCCGATTCACTACGTGGGCGACCGGCTGAAGCCCTCAAGCGTGTCGGAGCTGGAAGTGGACGAAGATTTTTATCACAACTATCACCTTGAAAGGGGCAGATACATCTCCCCTTCGGACGACCACGTCGTGAACACCGGCGGGTATCGACGCAGGGAGGTCGAGTTCACCCCGGCCGGCATCGACGACCGCGACATCCTCGGTCTGTACGAGCCGAGAGCAGTCACCGCCCTCCGACGAATCAAAGACCGCCTGACGGCGAAAGTCGCTTCCCGGTAAGCCGCCGACTTAAAGTCAACGCCCTTCAGCGTCGTTGGAATTTTGAGACGCTTCGCGCGACGCGGAGTCCAATAGATACTCGGCGGCGTAAGGCGCGTACAGCGGATTCTCCTTTAGCAGCGTGGCCTTGCCCCGGCAGTGTTCGAGCATGTCGTCGGGGAAGTCTGCCTCCGTGACCTTTCCGTCGGGCCGCAGGAGCCGTAAGAGTTGAACGAGGGGGCGCAGCCTGTGTCCGAGCATCCTGCCGACGTACCAGCCGTAAAACCTCTTGTACCGGGCGGGGCCGAGCCGCGCGGCCGCGGCCGAGACCACGCGCGAGATTCGTGGATACCAGTACAGCTCCTCCGGCGAAAGTGACGGGTTCAAACGCCCGAGCTTGATCTCCGCGTGCCGTAAGCCGAGCCATTCCTCAAGGACGGCGAGAAACCTGTCGCGGTCGTCGCGGAGCAGTTCGTAGGGCAGGACGAGCAGGTTCTCCCGGCCGAACGCCTCGCCGTAAAGTTTGATGAGATAGTCGAAGTCGTAAAAGACCGAGGCGTAGCGGAAGGCGTCGGCGCGCACGTCTTCGGGAAGAGTCTTCAAGGTGCCCAGAACGCCGCCCGACTTGACGTACTGCGAGTAGCCCGACCTGATGATGCCCTTGAACCCGCGCGTCACGATGATGACGCGGCTGCCCGGGAAGAGAGCCTTCAGCGCGTCGCAGACGCCCGCCTGCTCCTGCTTCATCGTCGCCGGGTGCGTCATCCACTCCGTGACTACGTCGAGCGGGATGTCGCCCGCGCCGCCGTGGGGCGCGGAGAGGTCTTCGCAACTGGTGACGTAATACTTGAAAGTCTCCGGCGACGGCCGGGCCATCTCGTAGACGTTGCGAAAGCCCCCGATCCCTTCGGGGACGAAGCGGAGTTCGGGGTGACGCCCGAACCACGCCTGAAGGAACGTGGAGCCGGCTTTGGGGTATCCGATGTGGATGATGCTTCGCGACATACCCGGAACTGTTGCGACCCTGCCCGCCCGTCTCAAGAAGAGGCCGCGCGGTAACGTAAAAGGGCTTCGAGGCAGAAGCCGGTCGTCAGCTCCTCCGAGCCCCAGCCGTAATACTTCTTCGGCCCGCCGTAGTAGAGCGCGGCGCGCGGCCAGTCACCGCCCGCGCGCTGCGCTGCGAGCAGAAAGACGATTGCTCGCTCAAGCTCGGGCGGCGCGCTCCCCCAACTGAGCAGCGCGCAGGCGGCGAGCGCCGTCTCCTGACAGTTGTCGCCGATTGAGCCGTCTGGCTTCGCCGCGGCGACGATTCTGCGGACGGCCTCTTCGCGCATCGCGCCGAGCGCCGAGACGCCCGCCTCGAAGTTGCGCGAGACGACGTACTGGAACGTGAAAGCGTTCAGGTGCCACTTGTCGCAGCAGCCCTCTTCGCCGCGCCGGAAGACTTCCAGAAGATAGTCGACGACGGCGCGCGTCCGCGCCCCTTCGCCGACGTAGAAGAGGACGTTGGCGTTGACGACGCAGTCAACGTCGTTCCGCTCCGACTCGTTGAGCTTCCAAAAATAGTACGCCTTGAGGGGCTTGAGCCACTGCGGCAGCACGACGCGCCAGTAGGAGGCGACGGCGGGCATCGGCCAGCGCGGCGTCATCCATGTGTAGAACCGCCCGTTGGGGTCGCGGTTGGCGAAGACCAGCGGCTCGTTCGAGGGGAAGGCGACGCCCTGCCGGCGCAGCACGAGCGAGACGCAGGCCACGTCGTCAAGGTCGTGCGGGATTATCGAGTGATACTGATGCCCCTTCGTCCAGTAGCGCCAGAGCCCCGGCCCCTCCATCTCGGCGAGGAAGAAGCGGACGCACTTCTCAATCATCCCTCCCGCTTCGGACGGCGCGGCGAAGCCGAGCGAGTAGGCGACGAGCGCCGTCGGGAAGGGCGAACTGTCCTCGACACAGTCCTTCTCCATCGAGTTGTCGGTGGACATGTAGCACCTGAACTCGCCTGAGGGCAGTTGCTCGCGCCGCAGGAAGTGGAGCCCGCGCTTGACGGCGTTGTCCAGACTGCTCGTCTTCATCCGGCTCACTCCCACTCCACGTCGAGCGTCACCAACTGGTTGACCGACGCCATGGCGTTGTTCAGCTTGGTGGGCCGTGCGCGGACGTTGAAGGGCTGCGGCGCGTCGAGCCAGCCGAACATGGCGAGCGGCTGAAGCGTGGCCGGGTCGTGAATCGTGGCCCTCAGCAGGTAGGAGCCGGCCACGAGCGGGAGGCGCGGGACGCGGCATCGCAACTCGCCACGGCCGGAAAGAATCGGGCGCGGCGTCATGTCGAAAGCGCCGGTCACGCACACCCACTGGTCGCTCGTGAAAACGCTGAAGCCCCACACCACCTCCGCCGCTCTCAGCGAACAGTATTTGACGGTCAGGAGTAAATCTTCGCCCGTCCGTCCGTCACCGCCGTCAGCCGCCTCGGCGGCGACGCTTTCGATGACCACGGGACGGTCTTCGTCCGGCCCCCGCGAAGGCGCGGCGTGTGAAGTCGCCCCGGCGTTCTCGTGCCGCGTCTCAAGATAGTAGTTGAGGGCTTCGACGGCCGTGCCGGCGAAGGTCAGCCGCCCGCCTTCGAGGACGACGCCGCGCCGGCAGATTGACTGAATCTGGTAGGGATTGTGTGAGACGAAGACGAGCGACCCGCCGGAGTCGAGATAACTCAACATGTGGCCGAAGCACTTGCGCTGATAGGCGAGGTCGCCCACGGCCAGCACCTCGTCCACGAGCAGCACGTCCGGGTTCAAGCGTGCGGCCACCGCGTAGGAGAGGCGCGCCTGCATGCCGGAGCTGTAATATTGGACGGGGGCGTCGATGAACTCCCGCAGCCCCGCGAAGTCGGTTATCTCGTCGATCATCCCGGCGACCTCGCGGCGCGAGAGGCCGAGGACGGCCGCGTTGACGTAGACGTTCTCGCGCCCCGTCAGGACGGGGTTGAAGCCCGTCCCCAATTCGATCATCGCCGCGACGCGCCCGGCGACGCGGATGCGACCCGCGTCCGGCTTGATGAGCCCGTAGAGCACCTTCAGCAGCGTGCTCTTGCCGGCCCCGTTGGCCCCGATGACGGCGAGCGACTCGCCGCGCCCGACCTCGAACGACACGTCGCGCAGCGCCCAGAACTCCGCGGGTCGGAGTCGCTCGGAGTGGCCGCCCGCGGCCCGCCCGAGCAGCTCGCGCGCCACGTCGCCGAGCCCGTAGAGCAGCGAGCGGCGCAAATCCCGCGAGAACTTTTTAGAGAGGTGCGAGGCCGAGATGACCGGCGAGCCGTCGTGTCGTTTCGTCTGGGTCATGAAGTGGGACGGCGGAGTAAAAAGCCCGGGGCGCGACACGGGGGCCTTTCACACCGCCGTGACGAACAACTCCTTCAGGGTGCGGGAGTGGTACTCCTCGACATAAGAGATTGTGTGGAGGGGGCGCGCGGCGCCGAAGTCCGGCCACTCCGTGAGCAGCGTTTCGAGCGCCACGCGCGCCTCCATGCGCGCCAGAGAGGCCCCGAGGCAGAAGTGCGGGCCGGCGGCGAAGGAGAGGTGGTTGTTCGGGTTTCGCCGCAGCGACAGTCTCTCGGGCTCCGGGAACTGCGCGGGGTCGTGGTTGGCGGCGGCGATGCAGAGTTTTACATCCGCGCCCGCGGGTATCGTCACGCCCGCAACCTCGACCTCCGCACGCGTCGAGCGCCACGCCATCAGCTCGGGGGTGTCGAGCCGCAGCGCCTCTTCGACGAACGCGGGCAGCAGACCCGGCGACGCCTGCACCTCGTCCCTCACGGCCGGGTGTCGCAGCAGCAGCAGCGACGAAGTGGAGATGAGTCGCTCCGTCGTGTGCGTCCCGGCGGCCCAGAGCAGCTTCAACAGCGTGACCACTTCCTCGGGCGTGAGCGCCGCCTCGCCCTCGCCGAGCAGGAGACGGCTTCCCATGCTCTCGTCGGGGCGCGCCAGCAGACGGGCCACGTAATCCCGCACCCACTCTTCCAGTTTGGTGAACAGAAGCCCGTCGCGTTTGTGCGGCGCGAGGTGCCGGCGGATGGACTCGGTGTCCTGCTCCGAGAGACCTAGAAGGCGGGTTATCGTCAGTTCCGTCAGCGGCTCGGCGAAAGAACTGACGAGATCGAACTCGGCCGGCCGCTCGCTTTCCCGCAACAGCCTGACCGCACAGTCACGCACGTAACCCTCAAGCGCGTGGGCCGACTGGGTAGAAAAGTAAGGCGACAGGATGCGCCGCACGCGCGTGTGCGCGGGAGGGTCGGACTCGGTCAGGACGGGGTCGAATCTGACCGCCGGTCTGACGCTGGAGAATTGCTGCGGCTGTTTGATGGCGCGGACTACGTCGTCGTAATCGAGCACCAGCCAGAATCCGTGCTCCTTTAAGAAGTGGACGGAACCCGAGCGCCGCAGCGCCGCATAGTGTGGGTAAGGGTCACGCACGACCTCCGGACTCAACAGGTTGACGGCGTCCGCGGCGGCCGCGCCGTTCGAGGTCGGGGCCGCCCCGCGGCCTCCGCGCCCGGCGCGGGGGCCGACGAGTCCCGACTCGCTCAGACGGCGGAAGGACGCTTTCCACGTCGCAAGCTCCGACTCGCCCCTGCGCATCGTTTCGAGAATGAGGGGGCGCTTGTTAAGCATCGCCGCGGACTGTTCGACCCCGGCCTTGAGCGACGTGTGGCCGCAGACGTGGAGCATCACGTTATAGCCGTCGGCCAGCGCCGCGCACATCGCGTGGCCGAACATGACCGGCTCGACCGCAGCCCTGTACCAGTGATCCGCGCTTAACAGCGTGCCCGCCGGGAACAGCCCTCCGGCGTGGGCCGAATAGAAGGGGCGCGCGAGCGGGCGCGGGCGCGGCTGATAGAGCGTCCCCGCCAACGCGCTCAGGGCGTTGGAGCCGGGCGTGTGATACTCCGGCCCCGCGTTCGTCGCGTGAAGACCCACGCCGCTTTCCGAGAGGAAGCGCTGAACGTCCGCGAACTCTGCCGAAGGGCAGTAGGCCAAAGATTCGACCGGGCTGAGGTCGACGACGACTTCGAGCCTCGCAGGGGATTTACGGCTGAGCCGCAGCGCCTCGTCGAAACCAACGTCGAGCCAGAGGAAGTAGCCCTGCGAGGGCTTCTCCGTTACAAGGTGCGCGACGGAGCAGACCACCTCCGCCGCCTCTTCGAGCGTCAAGGCCCCGGCCGCGTAGGCGGCCGCGATCTCGCCGCTGCAATTCCCGACGACGCCTTCCGGCTCGACCCCACGCGACCGCCACAATTCATACATGGCCAGCGCGACCGCGGAAAGCAGAACGATGTTCTGCCGCTCGACCTCTTCGCCGGTTCCCGCACGCACGTCGTCGCGCCCCGCCAAACGGTCGGACAGATTGAATCCCAGTGAACGCTCGACCGCGGGACTACATCTCCCGACGGCCTCCCGGAAAGCGGCCGCCTCTTTGTAGAGTTGCCGACCGAGACCCGACCAGACCTTGTCACCCCCGTGGAACAGGAATAGAAGTCGCGGCCGCTCGCGGGGCGCGCCGCCCGCGTGGCGGCCCGGCCGCAGCGCGGCGCGGATGGGGTGTGTGAGCAGGCGGCGGAGTCTGGAGATCATTTGAAGTAATGCCTTTCGGGACGTGGGCTCGGAGTCTACGGAGAGAGGGTCAGAGGCGCGCGACCAGATGCGGCCGGGCAAGCCGGTAGCAGAGCCACGCCGCGCCGAGACAGAGCAGGCTTAAGCCCAGCACGGGGAGGAAGGCGGGCGCGGGCTCCGCGGCCCCGCGCGTGAGCCACCCGCGCGTCGTCACCAGAAGGGGAGTGACCGGGTTGAGCCTCGCGGGCACCGACGCGGCCCAACTCTCCGTGGCCGTGTAGATGACGGGCGTGAGGAAGAACCAGAAGCCGACCAGCAGAGTGAGTCCGCGCGAAACGTCCTGATAGAGCAGCCCCGTCGGCGTGAGCAGCAGCCCGATGGAGAAGCCGAGCAGTAGCAGCGACGCGACGCCCGCGGGCGCGAGAAGCGCGGAGGCGCGCAGGGGGACGCCGAACCACAGCATGACGGGCACCGCCACGGCGAAGCGCACGGCCAAATTGAAGAGCACCCCGGCCAGCCCCGCCAGCAGAAACGCTTCGTGCGGCACCCTGCTCTTCGTCAGGATGTTGCGCGACGCCGACAGTTGTTGAAGGGGAGACTGGAGCGCCTCTGCGAAAACCTGCCACAGCAGCGTGCCCGTCAGGACGTAGACGGCGTACGGCACTTCGGTCGGGGCCACGTCGATGACCCGCGCGCCGTTGAGGTAGACCCAAGTGGCGGTGGTCGCCAGCGGGGGCAGCAGCAGCCAGACATAGCCGAGTAAGCTCTGCCGGTAGTTCGTCCGCAGCGTGTGAAGGAACAGCCGCCACGCCAGCGGGGGCGAAGCGCGCAGGTCAGACCAAGTGGCGGCGGCGAAGCGGCGCGGCGCGCGCAACTGAGAATCCGCAGAATAGACGACCTCTTCCATCAACGCGGCCCACGTCCCTTCCTACTGTCGAGTCGAGAGAGTGTAGAAGAAAAAGAGGGGGCCGCCA
>JBEVKV010000426.1:0-5597 GCA_040509515.1 Pyrinomonadaceae bacterium
AGGATCGTGATGATGGCGCCGCCCGGGTCGCGCCCCGGCATAATGGCCTTCGCAATGATCCCCGCGATAAGCCCGAAGACTATCCAACCAATAATCGCAAACATCTCTTTCTCCTCCGACCGACGGGATTTTCTTACGCGCCCGAATCCCCGGCCGCCGCGGGCCGTACCGTTTCTGTATTCGTCCGCGCGACGCCGGGGAAGAAAAGCACGCGGCGCGCCGCGTCGCGCGGCGGCAGCCGAAGGCGAGGATTTTCCGGTGGTTTACTTGAAGCGCCGACCGGCGCGTATGGCCCTGTGATGCGGAAACGATACACCCGTCGGGCGGTAGTTCAAAGTTGCAAGCTCAAAGTTCCAAGTTAAGAACGTAGGTCTTCAACTTGGAACTTTGAGCTTGCAACTTTGAACTTTCCTAGCCGCGCTTGCGCCCCGACGCTTTCGACGACGAGCCCTTTTTCGCGGGAGACTTTTTCGCGGCGCTCTTCTTCGCGGCGGACTTCTTCGTCGCGCCTTTCCCGGGCAGCCGTTTCGGCGCGGGGCGCTCGGCGTGCGCGGCGCGCAGGTAGGCGTCGAGGTCGAGGCCGAACAGGTCTTTGACCTTCGCGGAGATGGTCGGGAGCACGACCTCCGCGAAGCCGGAGAGTTCGGCGACGATGTGCTCGCCGGTGGTGACGGTCTTGCGCCGGCCGCGCGGGCGCGGCTCTTCCTTCTCGTCTAAGGCGCGCGCGATGCCGAAGCCGACGAGGATGCCGATTGAGACCGCGCCCGCGCCCCAGACCAAAGGGTTGCGCTCGAACTCGGTGCGCCAGTCGAGCACCTCGCCGACGCCCTCCTTCACGCTCTCGACCGTCTCGCGCACCTCCTCGTACTGGTGCGTGACCACGGACTTGATCTCGGCCACGGTCTCGCTGAGCGAGTCGCGCGCCTCTTCCATCTGCCGCTGGAGCGCGGCCTTGCTCTCCGGCTCTACGTTCTCCGGCTCTGCGCCCAACGGTTCGTCCGCCCTGCGTTTGCTCATTACGCCGCCGCCCTCCGCCGCCTTCACTTGTTGGAAAATCTTTGTCGGGAGTATAGCAAGTTTCGCGCGTCGCGCGCGGGGCGCGGAAACCGCTTTACAGCCCGCGGGCGCGGCAAGTATCTTACAGACAAAATTTACCCTCAAAAAAATTGCCCCGCCGGTGCGCTCCCCCGCGCGGCTCGGTTCCTTGAGGAGTAAGGGAAGAGTAAGGAGGGAAGCGTTTTCGATGGGTAACCCGACGAAGGGAAGCGAGGTCGTCGTCGTCACCGGCGCGTCGGCCGGCGTGGGGCGCGCCACCGTGCGCGAGTTCGCGCGGCGCGGCGCGCACGTCGCGCTCATAGCACGGGGCCGCGACGGGCTCGAAGCCGCGCGGCGCGAGGTCGAGCATCTGGGCGGGCGCGCGCTCGTCCTGCCGCTCGACGTGTCGGACGCGGACGCCGTGGAGGGCGCGGCCGAAAGGGTGGAGCGCGAGCTGGGGCCGATTGACGTGTGGGTCAACAACGCGATGGTCTCGGTCTTCTCGCCCGTGCGCGAGATGCGGCCGGAGGAGTACAGGCGCGTGACCGAGGTGACGTACCTCGGCTACGTCCACGGCACGCTCGCGGCTTTGAAGCGGATGCTGCCGCGCGACCGGGGCTGCATCGTGCAGGTGGGCTCGGCGCTCGCGTACCGGGGCATCCCTTTACAGTCGGCCTACTGCGCGGCCAAGCACGCGATACAGGGCTTCATGGACTCGCTCCACGCCGAGCTGCTCCACGAGGGCTCGAACGTGCGCGTGACGATGGTGCAACTGCCGGCGATGAACACGCCGCAGTTCTCTTGGGTCAAGTCGCGTCTGCCGCGCGAGCCGCAGCCGGTGCCGCCGATCTACCAGCCCGAGGTCGGCGCGCGAGCCGTCTACTGGGCGGCGCACAACGAGCGGCGCGAGCTGTACGTCGGCTGGCCGACGATCAAGGCGGTCGTCGGCGACAAGGTCGCGCCCGGCTTCGCCGACTGGTATCTGTCGAAGGCCGGCTACGACGCGCAGCAGACGGACGAGCCGGTCGCGCCCGACCGGCGCGACAACCTCTGGGAGCCCGTGCCCGGCGACCACGGCGCGCGCGGGCGCTTCGACGAACAGTCGTCGGAGTCGAGCCAGCAGCTCTGGGCGACGACGCACCGCGGGCTGTTCGCGCTCGCTGGCGTCGGCGCGCTCCTCGGCGCGGCGGCCGCCAAGCTCCTGCTCAACGCGCGCGAGCGGCGCTTCGCCGACACGCAGCTCGAACGCTTCCGCGAGAGCGGAGTGATGTGAACTCAACTTTTTGACTTTGGATTTGAAGAAGCCGGAGGTGCAGATGGCGACGAAGAAGGAGAAGCGCGGCGGCATGGGCGGCGTGCTCGACACGGTGCGTGGGGTCGTGAGCGGGGTTGTGGGCACGGCGGCGAGCGTCGTCGGTCAGGCGGGCGAGACCGCGGCCGGGCTGGCGAACGCCGCGCTTGAGACGGCCGCCGGCGCGGCTTCATCGGCGGCGTCGGTCGTGTCCGAAGCCGTCACGGACGCCGGCTTGCTCCCGACGCCGCGCGCCGCGCGCGTCACCGCGAGCGAGGCACTGGACGCAGAGAGCCAGACCCCGAAGTCTTCGGGCCGCGCCGCACGACAGGCTTCCGAGTCGGCGAGCAAGACGGCGGGCCGTGCGACGAAGGCCGTGCGCGACCCGGCGTCGAGCGCAACGTCGGCCGCCTCGCGCGCGGCCTCCGCGACCACGTCGAAGGGCGGCGGCAGGAGTGCGGGCAAAGGCGGCGGCAAGGGCGCTGGCAAAGGCGCGTCGAAGGGCGCGCGGAAGAGCGCCGCCGGACGGTCTTCCACGGGTCGTGCTTCGGGCGGGAAGCGCCGCGGTTAAAGTCGCGCCTTTTAGTTAAAGTCGCGTCTTCGCGCGCGGCGCGGGAGGAACTTTTGGGGAGACTGAGCCGCACGCTGTGCGCCGTGTGTGTCGCCGCGTTGCTCTGCACACACGCGCGGCCGTCGCGCGTCCCCACGGCGGCACACGCCGAAGTCGCGGCCGAGGGGCAGAGCCAACTCCCGACGCTCAAAGCCTCGAACGTCCTCGAAGAGGTGCGGCGGCGCAAGGCGTCCCGACCCGCGCTCTCGGCCTCGGCGCTCGCGCGCTACGGCAACGAGCTGCTCGCGCGGCGCGGGTTCGACTACGACTTCAACGTCTGCGAACTCTTCCCGCCCGGAGCCCTCACGCGTGGCGGCGGCATGCGCCCCGACGGAACCCGGACGCCGGTAACTTTAGAGCACCGCATGACGCGCGCCGACGGCCGCGAGGTCGGCTTCAAGCTCGTCACGGACGACCGGGGCGGGATGTGCGGCGAGTGCTTCGTGACCCTCGCGGCGCTGCGCGTGACGAAGGGCGAGATGACGGCGGTCGTGGACGGCGTGACCTACGTCCTGAAGCGCCCGGCCGCGTTCGCGCTCGACGAAGCGCACCTCGTCGCCGACGACCTGAAGACCGTCCTGCGGACGTGGCAGCTCCCCTACCAGACCATCCCGGCCGGCGTCTCGCCCGACGGGCGGAGCCTCTACCTGAGCTTCTACGAAGACGCCGGGCTCGACGAGCTGGTGCTGGAGATAACGGAGGACGGGCGCTCGCGCTTCCGCGCCGCGCGCGAGGCGGGCGCGAAGGGCGGCGAGCGGGTCACGGAGCACCCGAAAGACCCTTCGGACGACTACCTCAGCTTCATGCGCTTCCGCTCTGGGGGGCGCACGCACGTCGTGCGCTTCAGCGGCCCCTGCACCTGAGTTATGCTGACCGTGATTTTCAAGCTCGCACTCGCAACGCTCCTTTTGCTCCCGACCGCGATGGCACAGAAAGGCTCGACCGAACCGCCGCGCCCACGCTCGCGCGACATCGGCCTGCGCGTCGGCGTGCTCCCGGCGGGCCGGCTCGACGCCATCACGGACGTTGAGGGCGTGCGCGTCGGCCACGTCACGCTCGTCAAAGGCGAGGACGTGCGGACGGGCGTGACGGCCGTCGTGCCGCACGGCGGCAACCTTTTCCGCGAGAAGGTGCCGGCGGCCGTCTTCGTCGGCAACGGCTTCGGCAAGCTCGCCGGCTCGACGCAGGTCGAAGAACTCGGCGAGCTTGAGACGCCGATTCTCTTGACGAACACGCTGAGCGTCCCGCGCGCGGCCGACGCGCTCGTCGAGTGGATGCTCGCGCTCCCCGGCAACGAGGACGTGCGCAGCGTCAACCCGCTCGTCGGCGAGACCAACGACGGGCAGTTGAACGACATCCGCGGGCGACACGTCGGGCGCGACGAGGTCTTCGCGGCGCTCAAATCTGCTAAGGGCGGCGAGGTCGAAGAGGGGTCGGTGGGCGCCGGGACGGGCACCGTCGCCTTCGGCTTCAAGGGTGGCATCGGCACGGCCTCGCGCGTCGTGCCGGCGAAGCACGGCGGCTACACCGTCGGCGTGCTCGTCCAGACAAACTACGGCGGCGTGCTCACGATGAACGGCGCGCCGGTCGGCCGGGAACTCGGGCGCTACTACCTCAAAGACGACCTCGAACCGGCGCGCAAGTCTGAACGGCGAGGACAGCCGGGGCCTTCTCCGAACGTCGACCGCGCGGACGGCTCTTGCATCGTCGTCGTCGCGACGGACGCGCCGCTCGACGCGCGCAACCTGCGGCGGCTGGCCGCGCGCGCCATGCTCGGACTCGCGCGCACCGGCTCGCCCTCGACCAACGGGAGCGGCGATTACGTCATCGCCTTCAGCACCGCGCCCGGGAACCGCATCAGGCACGGCGACACGGCGCTCCGCCGCGTCGAACTCCTCCCCAACGACGCGATGTCCCCACTCTTCCTCGCCTGCGTCGAGGCGACCGAGGAGGCCGTCTACAACTCTCTGCTCCGCGCGACGACCGTGACCGGGCGCAACGGGACGCGCGTCGAGGCGCTGCCGGTCGAGAGAACAATCGAGATTCTGAAGAAGTACAACGCGCTATGAAAAGAGGCTCCATGACTTTCAACGCGAAAAGAGACCTCGCGGCGGTCGTCGCCGCCGCGCTGCTGCTCGTCGTCACGTCCGCCGCCGCCGCGCGGCAGGAGACGCCGCCGATACGCAACTTCCTGCGGGTCAACAAGGAGTTCTGCACCGGCGGCCAGCCGCGCACCGAACACCTCGCGAAGTTGAAGGAGGAGGGCGTCAAGGCAATCATCAACCTGCGCCAGCCGGGCGAGCACCGCGCCGAGGAGGAGAAGGCCGAGGCGGAGCGTCTCGGGCTCCGCTACTTCAACATCCCCGTCGCCTTCGGCGAGCCGAAGGAGGAGCAGGCCACGGAGTTTCTGAAACTGACCGACGACGCGGCGAACCGCCCCGCCTTCGTCCACTGCACGGGCGCCATCCGCGTCGGAGCCTTCTGGATGATACGCCGCGTGCTGCGCGACGGCTGGACAATCGAAGACGCCGAGAAGGAGGCCGAGAAGATCGGCCTGCGCGAAGCCTCGCACCTCAACGACTTCGCCCGCGCCTACATCGAGAAGCATCGGAAGAAGTAGACAGTAGTGAGTAGAAAAAACGAGGGCGGCGCGTCTCCGTT
>JBEVKV010000427.1:0-7661 GCA_040509515.1 Pyrinomonadaceae bacterium
GCGCTCAGGAACGTGATGACGATGAGCAGCATCAGCGCGATGAAGACGACGACGATGCCGACCTTGAGGGCGATCATCAGGAAGCTGACGAGCGCGATGAGCTTCGTGACCAGGATGACTAGCAGCGCGATGAGCGCCGCGATGCTCCCGAACCTGCCTGCCGCCATGAGAAAACCTGACATCTGTTTAAATCTCCTTCCCAGTACCGAACGCCCGAACTTTGGCGCGCTCGCGCGCCGAAGACATCTTAACAGAACCGGCCGCGCGCGCGCCCGACTTCAGTAGCGCGGCTCGCTGGGCCACCCGCCGCCGACCGGCTCGCGCGAAGAGACCTGCGTCACCAACTCGCCCGTCCCGAACCTCGTCACCTCCGAGGGGAGCGCACCCGTCGAGCCGCGTATGACCGAAGGCGGCCGGCTGAACGTGTCGAAGCTCGGCACCTCGCGGCGCGTGCCGCGCGAGCGGGCCCAGTCGAAGAGCATGTACGCGCCGAGCAGGACGAGCACGACGGGGAGGAACTCGCGCACCGGCAGGCGCACGTTGAAAATGGTGTGGAGCAGGAAGACCGTGCCCAGCGAGATCATCGTCACGGCCCACGCCAGAGGATTCCCGTAGAGCCGGCGCGCGATGGCGTCCTGCTCGGCCTCGGGCGCGAGCCCGGAGCGTATGAGCTGAGCCGTGCGCACGGCGTCCACGGCCGCGAAGAGCCACGTCCCGACGACGCCGAGGACGAAGAAGGCCGTCCCGTCGGTGACGGTCGCCATCTGGAAGAAGCTGGCGAAGATGGTGAAGTGGACGAGCGCCTTCGAGGTCTGCCCGTTGTAGGCCGCGCCTAAGCCCGGGCAGATGAACGAGAGCAGCAGCGCCACGAAGGCCGAGGTCTTGCGCCGGATGACGCCCGCCGCGCCGGGGCGCGCCTGCTGCTGCTGCAGCGTCTCGACGCCGGCGACGATGCAGTCCTGACAGTATGGGAAGCCGCGTATGCGGTGGTCGCACGCGGGGCAGAGCGGGCGGGCGCAGCGGCTGCACTGCACGACCGCGCGGTTCGTCAGGTGATACGCACAACTCATCAAGCCTGCTGCTGCCAACTCTCTCGCCCCCGTTCCCGCCCTGCTACTGCTTCTTCTGCTCCGGCTGCTTCTGCTGACCCGAGCCGTTCGTGCCCTGCGTCTGCGGCGAGGCGACGAGACCCGTGGTGGCGCGCTTCAGCTCGTCGGCGCGCACGGCGCCGTAGGAGTAGGTCTTCGACGCCAGCCGGAGGCTCTTGTTGTACATGCCGGCGATGGAGCCGTCGTCGGAGAAGGTGCTGGTGCCGACGAGGACGGCCAACAGCACCATCGTCGCCACGGTCGCGAGCTGCGGCGTGACCATCACGTCGAGCCAGCCGCGCATCCACTCGGTAATCCTCGCGCCCAGAGGCGCGCGCACGGCCTCGGCCTCGGTCGTGCCGAGCGTCGCCTGCAGGATGCGCGCGTGGAGACCGGCCGGGACGGCCCGCTCCTCGCCGATGTAGGTGTAGCAGGCTCCGATGGCGCGCACGACGTGGCCGGGCAAGTCCGAGCAGCGATTGCAGAGCGCCGCGTGGCGTTCCCAACGGTGGTAGAGCGGGGCGGGGATGAATCCGTCGAGGTAGTCCGTCAGGTGCTCCTCGAACTCCTCGCAGCTCATCGAAGTCTCGGGCGCGGTCTTCAAAAGAATGCGCGCCTCCAGTCCCGGCGTGGGATGGGGCGGCACGTCCGCGCGGCACTCGACGATGGCGTTCCTGACTTCGTTCAGAAGCTCGTGGCAGACGGGGCACCGCAGGGCGTGCTCGCCGAAGGCGCGCTGCTCGTCGCCGCCGAGCGCGCCGTCGAGGTAGTCCGTCAGACGATCTTCAAACTCTGTGCACAGCATCCTAAATCAGCTCCATCCCTTCCACTCCCGTTTTAACGAACCGGACGCCTCGGGAAGTCCGTTCACTCCTCGGACTCCGAAGCGCCCCTTCAAACCCGACCTCGTCAGACGTCGCTCATCGCGACGACGCGCATGCGGCGCAGTATTTTCGCCAGCTCGATGCGCCCACGGTTAATCCTCGACTTGACCGTCCCCTCGGGAATCTTCAGGTGGTCGACGATCTCCTGATAACTCAGCTCCTCTATGTCGCGGAGGATGACGCAAGTCCTCAGGTCGGGCGGCAGCTTGTCAATCGCGGCCTGCACCTGCTCGCCCAGTTCCTGCCGCTCCATCTCGCGCTGCGGCGTGTTGCCGGCGGCGCGGAGGTGGTAGGTGTGACCCTCTATGTCCTCGGCCTGCGTGTCCTGCGGCGCGCGCTGTCGCCGCCGGTAGTCGTCGATGACCAAATTACGCGCGAGGCGCATCAGCCAGTTTTGCAGGTCGCCCTGCTTCGGGTCGTACTGTTCGAGCGAGCGGTAGACGCGGACGAAGACTTCCTGCGTCAAATCCTCCGCGGCATCCGAGCGTGAGGTGAAGCGGTAGGCGAGGTTGTAGATGCGGCGGGAGTAGGTCGAAACAATCTCCTCCCACGCCGCGCCGTCCCCGGCTCGACACCTTCTGACCAGCTCAGCACCTTCGCCGACACTCACCGCCGTAGCTACTCCCACCTCGCGCCCCTTAAAGTCCCTCCGCGGCACAAAGTAAAGCGCCCCGCGTGGGTGGTCAACCCATTGTCAAACGGGCATTACGACCGCCTCAAGGGGAAAGTTCCCGCCGCCCGGAAGCCCCGGAATCGGGGTTTTTCGGAGCCGCGGGCGTGTCCCGAACGGGGCGGGGAAGCCCCCCGGCCGCCGCCGTCCCCGCTGTGACTATTCTAGCCAAACGATGTTACACTATATCTTGTGGCCTTCAATACGCGAAGTCAAATCGGGGCACAATTAACGGGCGGCCGCCTCATCGGGCACGGCCGACGGCGGGCGCGGTACGCGCGCCGCTTCGTGGCCCGCTTCAGGACGATTACTCTTGCGTAGACACTTGAAATTCGTCGCCCTGTGCCTCGTCGCCGGGCTCGCCCTGTGGTGGTTCGGGCGGAACATGGATTGGGCGGCGGCGGCGGCGGCAGTGCGGCGCGCCGACTGGAGGCTGATCGCGCTGGCGGTCGTCGTCATCTGGGCGACCTACCTGATTCGCGCGTTCCGCTGGAAGACTTTGCTGCGGCCGCTCGCGCCCGGGGCGTCATTGCGCGAGGCTTTCGCGGCGACGACGGTCGGCTTCGGCGCGATTTTCCTGCTCGGGCGCGCGGGCGAGTTCATCCGCCCGGCGTTTTTGCCGTTGCGCGACCGCGCGGTGCGGCCGGGCGCGGCCTTCGTCACCATCGCGGTCGAGCGCGTCTGCGACATGGCGGCGGTCATTCTGCTCTTTGCGGCCAACCTCCTCTTCCTGCGTCTGCCCGGCGCGGACGAGGCGACTTTCGCGCGGATACGCGAGGCCGGGCTCGTCCTCTTCGCGGGGGCGGTGGTCGGTCTGGGCGCGCTCGTCTGGTTCGGCCGGCGCTCGGAGGGCGTCACGCGCTGGTTTGAAGCGAAGGTTGAAGGTGTGTCCGGCTTTCCGGGTCGGGTCGGGAAGGCCGTCGTGGGGCTGCTGGGTCAGCTCGGGCGGACTCTCGGGGTTCTCTCGGACTGGCGCGCGCTTCTGGCGACCGCCGGGTGGACGGCGGCCTTGTGGGCGGCGATCACGCTCGCGAACATGCTCGTGCTGAGGGCTTTCGGGCTTTCGGTGGGTGTAAGCGAGATGGTCTTCGTGCTCGGATGGTCTCTGGTCGGGTCGGTGGTGCCGACGCCGGGCGCGGGCGCGGGGACGTACCACGCGGCCACTTCGCACGGGCTCGTCTACTACCTCGGCTTCCCCGAGACCGAGTCGAAGGCGGCCGTCATCATCCTCCACCTCGTCGTCTTCGGCTCGGCGACCGTCTTCGGGCTTTACTACTTCCTGCGCAGCGGCTTCAGCGTCGCGCGCCTGCGCGAGCTGGTCGCGGCCGAGGAGGCCGAGGCGAAGACCGAGGGACGGGGCGCGAATCCGCAAGGCGGTAAGGCGGAGTCGGCCGGCGCCGCGCGCGCGGGCGCGGCGTGACGCGTGTGGGGCGGGGAGGCGTCATTTACCCCGCGGGCTTGAAACCTGAGGACGCTCTTATGAGATGCCCCTTCTGTACTTACCTCGAAGACAAGGTCGTCGATTCGCGTGAGTCGCGCGAGGGCGACTCCATCCGCCGCCGCCGCGAGTGCCTGCGCTGCGAGCGGCGGTTCACGTCCTACGAGCGCATCGACGAAATCCCCTACATGGTCGTCAAGAAGGACGGGCGGCGCGAGCCCTTCGACCGCAACAAGGTCATGGCGGGGCTCCTGCGCGCGTGCGAGAAGCGCCCCATCCCGCCGTCGAAGCTCGACAGCATCGTCAACGCCGTCGAGAAGTACGTCCAGGAGTCGCCCGAGCGCGAGCGGCCGACGACGAAGGTCGGTGAGATGATCATGCGGCGGCTGAAGGAACTCGACAAAGTCGCATACGTCCGCTTCGCCTCGGTCTATCTTGAGTTCGAGGACGTGACCGAGTTTATGAAGGAGCTGAAGACGCTCGTCCGCAAACGCGACGGCGCCTCGGCGCGGAAATAAGAAGTGAAGAGGGCGGTTCACGCGGCGATTGTTAACCCGGCGGAGCTTGAGCGGCTGCGCGGACGCGTCGGGCGTCTGCTCCAGGCGCTGCAGGAGGCGTCGGAGATGGCGGCGGGCGAGTCGGGCGCGACCTGGCTGCCGGCCGTAGACCTCTGCGAGTCCGACTCGTGCGTGACGGTCTCGGTCGAGCTGCCGGGCGTGCGCGCCGAGCAGATCGAGCTGGCGCTCACCAACGAGGAGCTGCGCGTGCGCGGCCGCAAGCGGAAGGGCGCACCGCGCGGCGTCATCTCGCATCTATGCTCTGAGCGCAGCTTCGGCCCGTTCGCGCGCACCATCCTGCTCCGCTGGCCCGTGCGCAAGGACGCGGCCACGGCCGAACTCAAGGACGGCGTGCTCACGATACGGCTCCCGAAGCTCGAAGACAGGCGCGGGGTCGAGCACAAGATTGAGGTGAAGGAAAGTGAGTAGGTGATGAGTGACGGGTGATGGGTGATAAGAAATGAAGACGGCTTTTGCCTTCTCTTATCACTCATCACTCATCACTTTTCACTCAAAAATTTATGCCCCAGATTTCAAACATAGCCGAGTCAATCGAGGCCGTCGACACGGGCGAGCAGCAGTTGCAGATACCCGAGTCTCTGCCGGTGCTGCCGCTCAGGGACATCGTCATCTATCCGTTCATGATCGTCCCGCTCTTCGTCTCGCGCGAGAAGTCGATTCGCGCCGTGGACGAGGCGCTCGGCGAGAACCGGATGATCTTCCTCGTCTCGCAGCGCGACCTCGACAAGGAGGAGCCGGCGGCCGAAGACCTCTACACCACCGGCACGGTGGCCGTCATCATGCGGATGCTCAAGCTGCCCGACGGCCGCATACGCATCCTCGTCCAGGGGCTCGCGCGCGCGAAAGTCGAAGAGGTCGCCGACACGGGCGAGTACCTCAAGGCGCGCCTCTCGTCGATGCCCGAGCAGGCCGCGCCCGAGCGCTCGCTCGAAGTCGAGGCGCTGGTGCGCAACGTCCGCGCCTCGATGGAGCGCGCCACCAACCTCGGCAAGAACATCTCGCCCGAGGTGATGGCCATCGTCGCCGGGCTCGACGACGCCGGCCGCCTCGCAGACCTCGCCGCCTCGAACCTCGAACTCAAGGTCGAGGACGCGCAGTCCGTCCTCGACATCGCCGACACGACCGTCCGGCTGCGGCGCGTCAACGAACTGCTCAACAAGGAGATCGAAGTCCTTACCGTCCAGCAGGAGATCAACACGCAGGCGCGCGCCGACATCGACCGCTCGCAGCGCGAGTTCTTCCTCCGCCAGCAGCTCAAGGCCATCCAGACCGAACTCGGCGAGGGCAACGAGCTGGCCGAGGAGATCGCGCAGTTCCGCGAGAAGATCGAATCCACCGCGATGCCCAAGCACGCCGAGGAGGAGGCGCTCAGACAACTTAAAAAGTTGGAGCGCATGCACCCGGACGCGGCCGAGACGGCGACGCTGCGCAACTGGATGGAGATTATGACCGACCTGCCGTGGTCGAAGGCGTCGGTCGATAATCTGGACTTGGTCAAGGCGCAGCAGATTCTCGACGAAGACCACTACGGGCTCGAAAAAGTTAAGGAGCGCATCGTCGAGGCGCTCGCCGTCCGCAAGCTGAAGGAGAAGCCGAAGGGCTCCATCATGTGCCTCGTCGGCCCGCCGGGCGTCGGCAAGACTTCGCTCGGACGTTCAATCGCGCGTGCTCTCGACCGCAAGTTCGTCCGGCTCTCTCTGGGCGGCCTGCACGACGAGGCGGAGATTCGCGGCCACCGGCGCACATACGTCGGCGCGATGCCCGGCCGCATCATTCAAGCCTTGCAGCAGGCGGCGACGAACAACCCGCTCATCATGCTCGACGAGATTGACAAGGTCGGCGCGGACTTCCGCGGCGACCCGTCGTCGGCGCTTCTGGAAGTCTTAGACCCGGAGCAGAACAACTCTTTCCGCGACAACTACCTCGGCGTCACCTTCGACCTCTCGAACGTGATGTTCATGACGACAGCCAACGTGCTCGACACCATCCAGCCGGCGCTGCGCGACCGCATGGAGGTCATCCGGCTGGCCGGCTACACCGAGGAGGAGAAGCTGGAAATCGCGCGCCGCCACCTTCTGCCCAAGCAGATCGAGGAGAACGGCATCGCGGCCAAGAACGTGCAAATCTCGAAGAAGGCGCTCTCGGTCGTCGTCCACCAGTACACGCAGGAGGCGGGGCTGCGCCAGCTTGAGCGCGAGATCGGCCGCATCTGTCGCAAGGTCGCGCGCCGCATCGCCGAGGGCAAGTCCGAGGCCGTGCGCGTCACGCCGAAGAACGTCCACGAGTACCTCGGCGCGCCGAAGTCGTTCCCCGAGGAGGTTCTGCGCAAAGACCAGGTCGGCGTCGCCACGGGGCTCGCGTGGACGGCCGTCGGCGGCGACGTGCTCTTCATCGAGGCGCTGAGGATGAAGGGCAAGGGGCAGCTCGTCCTGACGGGGCAGCTCGGCGAGGTGATGCGCGAGTCCGCGCAGGCCGCCTACTCCTACGCCAAGTCGCGCGCCAAGGAGCTCGAAATCCCCGAGGACGACTTCGAGAAGTACGACATGCACATACACATCCCCGAGGGCGCCATCCCGAAGGACGGCCCCTCGGCCGGAATCACGCTGGCGACGGCGATGGTCTCCTCGCTCTCGCAGCGCGCGGTGCGCAAGGACGTGGCGATGACGGGCGAGATAACGCTGCGCGGGAACGTGCTGCCCGTGGGCGGCGTCAAGGAGAAGGTTCTGGCCGCGCGCCGCGCGCGCGTGACCAAAGTCATCCTCCCGCACCTCAACCGCCGCGACATGGACGAGATTCCCAAAGAGCTTTTCGGCGAGATGACCTTCGTCTTCGTCGAGAACGTCCGCGACGTCTTCCGCGAGGCGCTCAAGGAGAAGGCTCCGGCGACGGCCGCGCCCGTCCAGCGCACGCCGCGTCTGCCGCAGGCGGCCGCGCCGAGGGTTTGAGGGCGCGTTTAGAGGCCGGTTAATTTGACCGATTTGGAAAGGCGGTCTGCCCGCCGCC
>JBEVKV010000428.1:0-7175 GCA_040509515.1 Pyrinomonadaceae bacterium
GTAGCATCCGCGCGCGGTGGCGCTGAGCGGGTCGGCCGCCATGCGCACTTCGGAGAGCTGGACGGGGAACTCGCCCTCGGCGCGCAGCAGCGACTCAAACTTCTGTAGGAACCCGGCGGGCCGCGCCGTCCCGCCCGCGAGCACCACGGGCATCGGGCGGTCGACCTTCGGGAGGTGGCCCGAGCGCGAGAACTCCGAGCGCAGGCGGTCGATGAGCGTGCGCATCAAGTCCTCGTAGAAGATGTGAAGCGCGCCGGTCATCTCGTCCTTCGCCGGGCGCGAGAGGTCGAGCTTCTCCTCCTTGAAGAGCCGCACCTTGGTCGTGTTGCTCTCGCCCATCACCTCGGCCACGTTGCGGTCGATGTAGTCGCCGCCCTTCGGCACGCTGAAGGTGATCATCGGCATCGACATGAACGAGACCGAGACGTTGCACATCCCGCCGCCGAAAGAGAGGCCGATGCCGGTGAAGTTCTCGTCCTGCAGCTCGGAGAAGACGACGGCCTGACCCTCGTTGATCGACTTGGCGTTGTAGCCGAGCGACTGGAGGAACTGCTTGAGCACGGCCTCGTGGTAGACGAGGTTGCCGTTGACGCCCTCGCCCTTGCCGGGGACGCTGAAGCAGAGCACCTCGCCCTTGCGCGCGCGCGGCACCATCATCGAGATGATGCGCTGGATCATGTGCTGGCTGTTCTCCTCCTTCGGGTTGATGAGCCCCTCGCTCATCGGGCGGCGCGCGTCGGTGTCGAGGAAGCTGGCGAAGAAGTCGGAGTCGTTGCCGTAGACGTAGAGGTTCTTGCAGTTGCGCTCGTAGACCATCCCGCGCTGCCGGAGCATGTTCTCGGCCATCTCGGAGACGGGAACGGGGACGAAGGCGTTGAGCTGCGAGCGGCGGCGCTCGCCGTCGGGGCCGTCGGCGACCACGATGCGGCTCGTGCCGATGTCGAGCCCGACGGGGCCGGTTCTGGCCTCCGCCGCCGCTTCCGTTTTCGTTCCTGCCGGGGCCTGAATTTTCTCTTCCATGTTCATCTCCTCTGAGGGTGTGAAATTTTTTTTAAAGGGACGGTCTGTCGGAAAGACTGTCTGCGGGTCTGGCGTGGCGGCGGTGGAGCCGCCGCGTCAGCACTCAGTCTTGCAATGCGTGTGCCTTTCTGGAAGCGGGCGCGGGCGACTTCCAGAAAACGTGGAGACGACTTTCAGGAACCGGGGCCGGCCTCTTCCGAATTTTCCCGCGCGTCACGGCCCGCGCCGCGAAGCAGCGCGCGCTGCGTGCCCATCCTCTCGCGGTAGAGCAGGCGCATACGTTCGCGCAGTTCGTCCGGCTCGACGCCCTCGCCTTCGGCGCGGCGCGCGAACTCGCCCTCGGCCGCCGCGACGCCCGGCCAGACGCTCCCGCCGAGCTTGGCCACCACGTCCGAGTCGTAGACGAAGCCCAACTCCGCGACGCTCGCCGGCGCGACCCCGTACTTGTCGGAGAGCCCCATCGCCTCGAAAGGGAAGTTGCGCGCCCAGTCGTGGTGGAAGGCGATGCGGCCGTTCGACGGGTTGACCGAGACGAGCCCGTGCGCGGTGCAGTTGGCGTCGCTGATCTGGTGGCGGCTGCGCAGGACTTGCGTCAGCAGGCGGCCGGCGAGCACCTGCGCCTCGGTCAACTGCTCGCCGCCCTCGCCCACGTCCGCCTTCGTCTCGAAGCAGACGCCGAGGAAGCTCTCGTTTAAGCCGACGTAGGTCGCCTGCCCGTCCGACCAGACGGAATTGCCGGCGTGGAAGGCCGCGTCCTCGTCGCGCACGACGCGGTAGACCTGCCCGAAGCGGTCGATGACGTAGTTGTAGGACTTGTGCTCGCGTATGTAGTTGAGCAAATTCTTCGAGCGGTATTCGATGGAGCCGCTGTTGTCTTCGACGAAGGGGACGAGGTCGCTCTCCGACGTGTGGTAGACGATGCCGGCGGGCGCGCTTTGCGCCTCGCCCCGCGGCTTCGGCGCGCCCGCGTCGAAGGTCAGGTAGCGGCGCGGGCGGTTCGCGGTCTCGTAGGTGTTGATGATGCGCGCGCCGTTGCTGTAGCGCTCGAAGCCCGGCCCTTGCTCGACCATCCAGACCTTCTCGGGCTGGTATGACGGCAGGCGCTCGGCGAGCCCCACCGCGACGCCCGATTTCTCGCCCGCGTAGACGTGCTCGACCATCTTGTAGCGCCCGGCGAGGTATTCGTTGGTGCGCCCGATTGTCCACGCCGCGCCCTTGTAGCCGGCGAAGCAGAGCGCGACGGCCGCGACCGCCCCGAACGCGTAGAGCGTTTTGCGGAACTGGTAGCAGCGGTAGAGGACGCGCGCGGAGAGCGGCGCCTGCTTGTGCAGACCCAACAGCCCGCGCTTGCCGCCCGAGTCCGAGGGGAGCAGCCGCGCGACCTCGCCGAAGATGAGGGCGTAGAGCGAAAGGTTCAAAAACCTTTCGTAAAGCGGCAATTTTCGCAGGAAACGCCAGCGCCCGCGCAGTTCTTCCGCGCGCTCGCGGCGCTTCGAGTGGAGCGAGAGCGTGTTGTTGAGGAAGCGCAGCCGCACCTCCGGGCGCGCGAAGAAACGCGCGTAGCTCTCGACGAGCTTGAAGTGCGCAGAAGCCGCGTCAAACTGCGAAGGCGAGGCCGCCCCGTGGCGCTCCTCGCCTCTCAACCTGTGCTGGGTTAGGGCTGGAAACATCTGCGACCTGAGGGCTTGTCATGAAGGGGCGTTTGTTACTACTGCAAAGGCGCGACGAGTGCGCCCGACGCGGCGCCCTGCGCGCGCAGTTGCGCGACGGTCTTCGAGGCTTCGGCGCGCTCGGCGAAGCGGCCGACCTGAACCCTGTACCAAGTGCCGCGGCCGGGCAGTTCGACCGCCGCCGAGCGCGAGTCGAACCCGGCGGCCCTCAGCCGCGAGACGTGCCCGTTGGCCTCGGACTGGTTGTTGTAGGAGCCGACCTGCACGGTGAACTTCGCGCCCGCGTTGTCGGCCGGCGCGGGCTGCGCGGGCTGTGCGGGCTCGACGGGCTTCGGCGCGGCGTTTTGTTCGGCAGGAGCCGTGGCGGGAGCGGCCGGCTGCGCGGGCGCGGCTTCGACAGGCGGGGGCGCTTGATTGGGGATGGAGGCGGCGGCCGGGGCGGGCACATCGGCCTGCGCCGACGCGATTTCGGGCGAGTTGGCGGCGGCCGTCTTCGGCGCGGGGGCTTCGGGCTTCGGGGGCGTGTTCACGGACAGCGCGTCGTTCTGCTTCCGGGAAAGCCCGGCCGTCGAAGCGTCGCCGTCACCCCTGACCCAACCCAGCGCCAGCACGAAAGCGCCGCAGAGGACGGTCATGAAGAGCAGCCAGGCGGGAGCCATCCTCAGCAGGCGCACGCCGACCGCGAACGGGTCGGGCGCGTTGACCTTGAGCGCGGCGGCGGGGCGCGCGGGGGGCTTGGGCGAAGGCGTCGGCGCGGCTTCAACCGGCGCGACTTCGACGGGCAGGGGCGTGGCTTCGAGAGGCGGATTCTGCGGAGCGGCTTCGAGGAAGGGTGCCGGCTCACAGTCGAGCAGAAGGGTCGGTTCGCACTCAAGCAGGAGCGGCGGCGCGTCTTCGAGCGAGGGCGACGCGACCGCGGAGGAGGGTGCCGTCTCTTCGACGGCGGCGGGGGCGTGTAAGTCTTCTTGGGTGGTCATGATGTGCCGTGCGTCTTCGCCTGTGGTTTCGGCCGGGCTGAGAAAGTAGTCGGGTGACGCGCCCGTGCGTCTACACTTCAAGCTCTTTACTACAAGCGGCATGCCGCCCGGCGTGTCTGCGCGCGGTTCGTCCGGAGCGGCGCGCGTCTCGCCGGGGCCGGGATTTTTTCTCGGGGCGTCCGCCCGTCACGGCGGAAACTGCTCTCCGGCGGCGGCCGGTGACGCCGTTTGTCACACGCGCGCTGCCGTCTTTTGTCACAAGCGACGGATTCCGTTACCCGCCCGGCGCGCCGCGCGACCCCCGAAGCGGACGCGCGGCGCGCTCCGCCCGCGGCCGGAACGTACGGCAGCGGGCATGAGGCTTGCTTATGAGGGCGGGTTTTTTTCAATCCGCCACTCGCCGACCCGACTCGGCTTCGACACTTCTGTAAAGGGAGCAGAAACCCTTCCACCTCGCCCACCATGTTGTCCCGCCGGCTCGTCCCCAACGGCGGCCCCAATGCCGAGATGACTCACAGATGATTCTGACCTACACGAAGCAGCCGGCGCGCTCCTACGTGCTCGCGGCCGTCGCAACGGGGCTGGCGGCGCTGGCCGTCTCGCTCCCCGCGTCCGCGCGACTGCTGCTGGAGGCGCGCTACCTCCTGCTCGCCTTCTGCGCGCTGACGGCGGGCACGCGGCTCTACATCAAAGTCCCTTACGCGGCGAACGCCGTCCCCCTCTCGGCCGGCTTCGTGCTGTTGACGGCGCTGCTCTACGGCTTCCCGGCCGCCGTCCCGCTCGCGGCCGCCGCCGCAGTCGTCTCGTCGCTCAGGCTCTCGCGCAACGGCTCGGCGCTGCTCCAAGACTCCGCGCCCGCCGCGACCGCGACCGCACTGGCGGGCTTCGCGCTCGTAGCACTGACCGGCGCGGCCCCGCCGAACCTCAACGTCTACGCGGCGGCGCTCGCGGCGCTCTTCTTCTCCTTCGCGCAGGCCGCGACCGAGTCGGCGCAACTCACAGCCTACGGACGTGGCAACGCGGCCCCGCGCGCGTGGCCGCGCGCGTACCTCGACGCGCTCGTCTGGACGTTCACTTCATACCTTCTGACTTCCGCGCTCGCGGTGCTGGCGGCGCAGGTTCCGGCCGGGCTCGCGCTCGACGCGCTCATCGGGCTGGCCGCCGCGTGCGCGGCCGTGGACGCGCTCTATCACGCGCACCGCGCCGGCTCGGCGACGCCGCACGCGTGGCCGCCGGGCGCGGGGCTCGCGCGGTTCGCGGGCAGTCACGCCTTCGGCGCGGCCTTCGAGCACGCGGCCATCGGCATGGCGATTCTCTCCGCGAAGGGCAAGCTCCTGTGGGTCAACCGCTCGCTTAGCGCCTTCCTCGGCTACACGGAGTCGGAGCTGATGTATTCGAGCCTGAAGGGCATCACGCACAAGGACGACCTCGGCCCCGCGCTCGCCGCTTTGAAGAGCATGCTGCGGCAGCGCTCCGACTTTCTACAGACCGAGGTGCGGCATCAGCGTCGCGGCGGGGAACTGGTCTGGGCGCTGTGGAACGTCGCGCGCTTTCAAGACCCGGGCGACGACGAGACTTACCTCGTCCTACAGCTTCAGGACATCACGCAGCGGAAGCAGTCTGAGGAGCGGCTGCGCCACGACGCCTTCCACGACCCCCTGACCGGGCTGCCGAACCGCGCGCTCTTCACCGACCACGTCAAGCTCACCATCGCGCGCGCCAAGCGCGTCTCGACGCGCCGCTTCGCCGTCCTCTTCTGCGACCTCGACCGCTTCAAGGTCATCAACGACAGCTTAGGCCACGTCGCGGGCGACCAGCTCCTCGTCGAGGTCGCGCGCCGCCTTGAGCGCTGCCTGCGCGAGGGCGACACGGTCGCGCGCGTGGGCGGCGACGAGTTCACCATCCTGCTCGACGACCTGACGGACGAGGCGGAGGCCACGGCCGTCGCCGAGCGCATCCAGAAGGAGATTTCGGCGGCCATCATGCTGAGCGGCCGCGAGGTCTTCACCACGATGAGCATCGGCGTGGCCGCCGGCACGGGCAGCTACTCCGACCCCGAGGACATTCTGCGCGACGCCGACACGGCGATGTACCGCGCCAAGTCGCTGGGCAAGGCGCGCCACGTCGTCTTCGACCACAGCATGCACGCCTCGGCCGTCAACCTGCTCCAGATCGAGACCGATTTGAGGAAGGCGCTGGAGAAGGGGCAGTTCTACCTGCTCTACCAGCCCATCGTCTCGCTCGACAACTTCAAGCTCTGCGGGTTCGAGGCGCTCGTACGCTGGCACCACCCGGAGCGCGGGCTCATCTCGCCGCTCGACTTCATCCCCATCGCGGAGGAGACCGGGCAGATTATTCAACTCGGCGAGTGGGCGCTCTACGAGGCGTGCCGCCAGATGCACGAGTGGCAGGAGAAGTTCCCGCAGGCGTCGCCCTTCTTCATGAGCGTCAATTTGTCGGCCAAGCAGTTCAACCACATGATGCTCATCGCGCAGGTGGACGACGTGCTGCGCCGGACGGGGCTCAACCCGCGCCAGCTCAAGCTCGAAATCACCGAGGGCGCGGTCATGGACAACATCGACGCCGCGACCGAGATGCTGCGCCAGCTCCGCGACCTCGGCGTCCAGTTAGCCATCGACGACTTCGGCACCGGCTACTCCTCTTTGAGCTACCTGCACCGCTTCCCCATCGACACGCTCAAGATCGACCGCTCGTTCGTCACGCGCATGGCGAACAACACGGAGAACATCGAGATCGTCCGCACCATCGTCATGCTCGCGCAGGTCTTGGGGATGGACGTGGTGGCCGAGGGCGTCGAGACCAAGGATCAGCTCAAGATTCTGCGCGACCTGCGCTGCGAGTACGGGCAGGGCTACTACTTCTCGCGGCCTTCGAGCCCGTCTGACGCCGAGAAGATTATCGTTGAGACCAACGAGAAGGTGCGCAAGCTCCACATGCCCGAGAAGCCGCAAGCGCCGCAGGCGCCCGTCCCCAACACGACCGTCAAGACCATCCGAATGGTTCCCACCGACTAGCCGCCGCACACGAACGCCGGGCCGCAAAGGTTAAGAACGCCATGTTTGAAGTCAAAGAAAAGACGCGATTCCTCTCCGAGCTATCCTGCGCCTTCGGGCCGACGCCGGACGCCCCGCGCAGCGGCACCATCACGAGCATCGGCCTCAAGGAGTGCTTCGTGAAGACGAAGGCGATTGTCATCGAGGGGCAAGACCTGTACGTGAGGGTGTGGATGCCGGACAACCGCTGGCTGCGCCTGAGCGGCCGCGTCAAGTATCACATGAGCGGGGTCGGCTTCGGCGTCGTCTTCCACGAGCCGCCCGAAGAGCAACTGCGCGACCTCGCCGGCCTCATCGACCTCCTGCGCCTCCGCCACATCGCCGAGTCGCGCGCGTCGAGGGCCGCCGGCGAAGACGACTAGCGGCCTCGCGCCGGTCGTAAAGAACAGAACCGCGAGCGGCGGCGAGCGGGTACGGGTTACGCAAAGAGGTCT
>JBEVKV010000429.1:0-4794 GCA_040509515.1 Pyrinomonadaceae bacterium
CGCCGTCGCGCCCGCGTGCGCGGCGAGTGTCTTGCCCGCGCCCGCGCTCCTCCTCGCGCGCCACCAGCGCGCGAGAAGAACGACGCCGACCACGGGGCCGACCATCAGCATCGAGAACTTCGTCAGGCAAGCCAGCCCGCCCGCCGCGCCGAGGAGCAGCGCGCGCCAGCGCGTCGGCGCGCCGAAGTACTTGTGGAGCGCATAGAAAACGAGCAGGTAGCCGAACGAGGCCGCCACGTCGGTCTGCACGACGCGGCCGTGCGCCAGCAGCGTCGGCTCAAGCGTGTAGAGCGCGACGGCGAGCACGGCCGCACGCGCGCCGAACAGCCCGCGCGCGAAGGCGAAGAGGAGCACGCCCGTCAGCACCGAGAGCGCGATCATCGGCACGCGCGCCCAGAACGAGATCGACTCGAAGAGCGCCGGGTTATCCTCCCAGAAGCGTTCGTAGTACATCCACTTGCCGACTGGCGAGTCGGGCGCGTGGCCGAATCTGGCGGGGTCGTTCTCGTCGGGCTGGAGGAAGAGCAGGGGGAAGCCGGCGAGGATTTTGACGAGCGGCGGGTGTTCGTGGACGAGTTGGCAGTTGGCGGCGGCGAGGTGGTAGTATGCCGCCGGTATCATCACGACCTCGTCCACGGTGATGCTCTTTTGCCAGACCACCGAGAGCATCTGCAACGTCATGATGGCGAGCAGCGCGGCGCACGCCAGCGAGGCCGCGCGCGCGCGCGCCCACGCGCCGACAGACGCGAGCGCGCGCCGCGGCTCGAAGACGACGGCGCCGCCGCCCGTCGCCGCTTGATTCAATGACTCGTCCATCAAACCCCCGGCCCCGTGCGGGCCGCTTCGCGGGCGTCCGCCTGAGCAGCGACTCGCTTGCCGCGCTGGCCGTCTCGCTCGCGCCCGTCCTCTACTTCCTGCCGGCCGTCCTGCGCGGCACCGTGCTCAGCCCCGACGACGGGACGATCTTCAACACGCCCCTGCGCGTGACCGCCGCCGGCATCACGCTCGGCGGCAGCCTCCCGCTCTGGAACCCTTACATCTTCGGCGGCATGCCGCTCCTCGCCGCGGCGCAGGGCGGACTGCTGTTTCCGCCCAACTGGTTCTACCTCTTCTTCGCGCCGCAGACGGCGACGAACCTGATGGTCGTCTCGTCCTACGTCGTCGCCGCGCTCGGCGCTTACCTCTACGCGCGGCGCGCGGGGGCGTCGGTAGCGGGCGCGTGCGTGACGAGCCTCGCGTGGCAGTGGGGCGGCTTTCTCGTCGGCCAGATCGGGCACATCAACGTCGTGCAGACCGGCGCGTGTCTGCCGTGGGTGCTGTGGGCTCTGGACGGTTACGCCCTGACGGGGCGGCGCAAGTGGGGCGTCGCGCTCGCGGCGCTCGTCGCGCTCCAGACCTTCGCGGGGCACCAGCAGACGCTCGCCTACTCGCTCATTCTGGCCTCGGCTTACGCCGCCGCCGGCGCTTACACGCATTCGCGCGAGACGCGCGCGCGTTACCTCTGGACTCTGTTGGTCGTCGCGGCCGGAGTGCTCGTCGCCGCCGTGCAAATCCTACCGACCTTCGAGTTGCTGCGCAACAGCCCGAGGGCCGACGCGACGTACGACTTCTTCACCTCGTTCTCGCTTGAGCCGGGGATGTTGTTGACGTTCCTCGCTCCCTACCTCGCGGGCGGGGGCGACGGCCGCCTGTTCCGCGCGCCTTACGTCGGGCCGCCTTACTACGGCGAGATGGCCGGCTACGTCGGCGCGCTCGCGCTGATGCTCGCCGTCTGCGCCGTCGTCTTCAAGAGGGACGCGCGGACGAAGTTCTGGACGGCGACCGCGCTCGTCTGTCTCCTGCTCGCGCTCGGGCGTTACGCCCCGCTCGGGCTCTACAAACTCGTCTACTACGTCCCCATCCTCAACCTCTTCCGCGTGCCGGCGCGGCACCTGATGGAAGTAGAGTTCGCTCTGGCCGTCTTAGCCGGACGGGGCTTGACGGCGCTGGCTTCCGTCCGCGGGGCGCGCGGCACGCTCTGGCGCGTGGCGGCAATCGGCGCGTCCGTCCTCTTGCTGACGTTCGCGGCGGTGACGTGGGGCCGGCCCGAAGATTTTAAGTTGGCGCGGCGTGCGCCGGTCGCGTTGATGCGCGCGCCGGAGCTGTTCGTGCCCTTGCTCGTCGCGTGCGCGTCCGCGTGGGCTCTGTGGGCGTTCGCGCGCGGCAGGCGCGGGGCGTCGGTGCTGCTGTTGGCGCTGCTCGCGCTCGACCTCGCGGTGTGGGGGCAGTCGAGCGGCTGGTGGTTTTCGAGTCCGAGGACGGACGGCGAGCTTTGGCGCGAGCCGGAGCCGGCCGCGCTCGTCCGCGCGAAGGCGGGCGCAGACCCGGCCGCTTACAGAATCCTGACCGCGCCGCACGCGTTCGACCCCACGGTCGCGCCCGTGCCGCCGTCGGTCTCGCACTCGCCGGAGTGGACGCTCTGGACGCAGCCCGACGTTTACATGATGCACGGCGTCGCGAACGCGGCCGGCTACGACGGCTTTGGGCTGGCGCGCTACAGCCGGCTTGCGGGCGAGATGAAGGTCTGGGGCGAGCTGACCGACCCCGAGACCAGCTTGCGCGGCGAGAGTCGCGAGATTGACTTGCTCAACGTGCGCTACCTCGTCTCGATGCGCGCGAAGGGCGGCGCGGCGAAGCCGGCCGCGCCCGACGCAACGGGCAAAGACGCCGCGGCGACCGACGGGACGAAGACCGCGCCCACGGTCGTCGCGCCCGCGCCGACGCCAGCGCCGGATTTCCCGGCCGCGACCGAGAAGTACGGCGACTTCATGTTCGCGGCGGGCGACCTCGGCCTGCCGAACCTCGGCGCGGGCCGCGGCCTGCGCTTCCAGATAGCGCCGACTATGGTTGACCGCGTCGCGCTTCTGACGAACCTCTCGTGGTCGGAGGACGTGCCCGACGGCGAGGCGGTCGGACGCGTCAGCTTGAAGTCGCGCGACGGGCGCGTCTTCGAGTTCACGCTGCGCGCGGGCGCGGACACGTCCGAATGGGCGCACGACCGCGCCGACATACGCACGCGCGTGCGACACGGGCGCGCGGCCGTCGCGACGAGCTACAAGGTCGCGGACGCCAATGGCGACTACGAGGGGCACACCTACGTCACCTCCTTCGCGCTGCCCGCGCCGGCCGAGATAGAGGCCGGCGAAATCACGCCCTCCGCTTCGGCGAAGTGGCCCGAGCTTCTGCTCGGCGTCTTCCGCGCCTCGCTCGTCGAAACCGCCTCGGGCAAGACGTACCCACTGCGCCGCGAGTGGATGAGCGTCGAGCGTGCGTCCGCGTCAGGGACGGTCGCCGGCGAGGCCGTCAAGGATAAACAGTCGGACGGCGAGGCCGCCCGCGATAAGCAGGCGGGCGCGCAGGGCGACGCGGACGCACCGCGCTGGCGTCTGGTGGGGCAGACGGCGCGCGAGGAGGTCTACGAGAACGCGCGTGCGCTGCCGCGCGCGTGGCTCGCGGCCGATGCGCAGGCGCTGGACGAGGAGGCGACGCTCGGCGTCATACGCAAGGGGCGTCTGCCCGACGGCTCGCGCTGGGAGCCGCTGCGGACGGTGCTCGTCGAGATGAGCGTCGAGGCGGACGTTGAGTCGGCGTTGTCTTCAGGGGGAACTTCCGGCGGGAGCGCGGAGGTCTTCAGGTACGAGCCGAACCGCGTCGACGTGAGGACGAAGGCGGCCGCGCCGTCCGTACTCGTCGTCGCGGAGAATTTTTACCCGGGCTGGCGCGCGTACCTCGACGGCCGGCGGGTCGATATGCTTCGGGTCAACTACGCGCAGCGCGGCGTACTCGTCCCGGCGGGCGAGCACGAGGTGAGCTTCCGCTACCGTCCCGCCTCCTTCTACGCGGGGCTCGCGCTGTCGCTGCTCGCGGCGCTCGCGCTCCTCCTCTGGTGGCGGCGTTGGCTGCCCGAAGAACGTCTCCACAAACTCGCCGCGCGTCTGCGGCGGCGGCCGACTTTGAATCAAGGGGTGAACGGATGAGCGAGCAGATAGAGTACGCGCGCCCGCGCCGCGTCGAGTCGCCCGAGGGCTGCTTCTTCTACCACACGATTGAGCTGCCATCTTTGGGCGTCGTCCACGGCCAGTGGGACTTGCGCGGGAAGTTCGACGAGTACGTCGGCGGCGTCGAAGTCGAGGGCAAGAGCGTGCTCGACGTGGGGACGGCGACCGGGTTCCTGAGCTTCGAGGCCGAGCGGCGCGGCGCGCGCCGGGTCGTCTCGTTCGACATGAGCGACGTGCGGCAGCAGACGCTCCTGCCGTTCAAGGACAAGCTCTACTATCAGGATCACGAGCGCTGGGCGGAGCTTTACGGCGCGGAGATGGAGCGCTGGAAGGACGCCTACTGGCTCTGCCACCGGCTGCTCGGGTCGCGCGCCGAGGTCGTCTACGGGAGTGTCTACGACGTGCCGGCGTCGCTCGGGCGCTTCGACGTTGTTCTAGTCGGGTCGGTGCTCGAACACCTGAGCGATCAGGTCTCGGCGCTGGCCTCCATCTCGCGCGTGACGGGCGAGACGATGGTCGTCGTCACGCCGCTTTTGGAGACGGAGGAGCGCGTCGCGCGCTTCGAGCCGCTGGCGTCGAACCCGGATTACGATTATACGTGGTGGACTTACTCGCTCGGCGTCTACCGAGAGGTCTTCAAGATGCTCGGCTTCCGCGTCGAGCGCGTCACGACGGGCGAATACTTCTACGACTACGCCGGCCGCTGGGAGCAGCGCTTCACCATCGTCGCCACACGCGAAAACGACTGAGGCGACGG
>JBEVKV010000430.1:0-8834 GCA_040509515.1 Pyrinomonadaceae bacterium
GCTTTGATGCTTCTCAGCGTGACACCGACCCGCTCACTAACGTTCCCGGTTCCGTTTTTAGAAGGTCAAGCGTCCCTGCAGCTCGACGACTCGGCCGGCGAGACCGCGCTCGGAGCGCCCGAAGTTGAAGTCGGAGATGGTCGTGCTCGCGGTGCCAAAGCCGAAGCTCTGGAGGTTGAGGATGTTGAAGGCGTTGAAGAAGTTCGCCTTCACTTCGAGGAACGAAGTCTCGCCGAAGAAGCGCGGCATCGCGAAGCGCTTGGCGACGCTCATGTCCACGTTGAAGTAGCGCGGCCCACGGAACGAGTTGCGCCCCACGCCCGGCAGACGCCCTCTCGAATCGCCCTGCCCGGTCGCCCCGAGCGGGTCGAAGAACTCAAGGCCGCCGCCGGGGAAGTTGCTCCCCGTGATGAAAGCCTCGTCAGAAGAGTCGTCGCCCGCGCCGCCGAAATACTCGACGGGGCGCGCGGGGCAGGTGATGGGACGGTTGGTGGTCTGGCAGTTGCCCGTGACCGGCGTCCACGGGAAGCCCGTGTGCGCCGTCACGATGCCGCTCACCTGCCAGCCGCCGAGGATGGAGCCGAGCGCGTCGCGCCGGTTGCGGAAAACGGGAAGCTCCCACACGCCCGAGCCGATGAAGTGATGCCGCACGTCGTAGTCGGAGGGGCCGCGCTCCTCGCGCACGTCGAGCGGGTAGGTCGGGTTGGTCTGCGAGCCGGGGCCCTCGTTCGAGGCCACGTCGATGCTCTTGGCGAAGCGGTAGTGCGCGTCGAACTGGAAGCCCTGCCCGAACCTGCGCGTGATGCGCGCGAGCATCGCGTTGTAGCTCGAAGTCGTGTCGGGCGTCGGGAAGAAGACGCCGCTGGCGAAGAAGGTGTTGGGGTCGTTCGGGTAGATGAAGCGCTGGTTGACGAGGCGGATCATCTTGCGCCCCGCGCTGCCCTGAAAGCCGACCTCGGCGGTCAGGCGGCCGGGCAGTTGGTACTGGCCTTCGAGCGAGTAGGTGTAGACGTAAGGCGTCGGCACCTCGGCCGGCGCGCCGTAGACCTCGACCTGCTTGTCGCCGCCCGCGTTGGTCGGGATGCCGGTCGCCGGGTCGAAGTTGAGCCTGAGCGCCGGGTTGACGGGATAGCTGAACGGCGAGTTGTTCGCGCCGAGCGCGTAGAGAATCTGCCCGCCCGCGAACGGCGTGCTGAAGTCCTGCGCCGAGGTGCCGCAGCAGATGCGGTAGCGCGCGAGGAAGGGCGGGTTGCCGCGCGAGTTGGCGAAGAGCACGATGGGCACGCGGTTGTAGTTGACCGCGAACCCGCCGCGCAGAACCATCTTGTTCTCGCGGAAGAGTCCGCCCAGAGAGTCGCCCATGTCGGGGCTCCACGCGAAGCCCATCTTCGGCGCGAAGTTGTTGCGGTCGGGCGGGTAGAGCTCATCGACGAGCCGGATCGTCGCCGCCGTCAGCCCCGTCTCGGCGGTCGGCCCGAGGACGAGGTTGCTCAGGCGGTTCTGCTTCTCGGTGAGCGGCGTGAAGTACTCCCAGCGCAGGCCGAGGTTGAGCGTCAGGTTGGGGCGCACCTTCCAGTCGTTCTGCGCGAACGCCGCGTAGGTCGAGCTGCGGAAGTAGCGCTGCGACTCGGCCGGGCCGCCCGTGCGCGGGTCGGCGTTGATCTGGTAGAAGAGCGGCGCGTCGTTGACGAAGTTGAAGAGGCCGGCGAAGGTGTAGAGCGGGCGCGAGCCGCCCGAGAGGTCGTTGTTGTCGTGCTCCTTGCGCGCCTCGACGCCGAAGCTCCAGCCCATGCTCCCGCGCACCCAGCGGAGCGTGTCGCGGAACTCGAAGGTGTTCTCGGCGAAGACGCCCGGCGTCGTCTCGGCCCACGGCGCGCCGAAGCGCAGGCGGTCGCCCGGCATCGACTCGATCTCGATGCGCGGGATGCCGAAGTTGGTCTCGGCCGACGACTCGATCTCGTTATAGGCGTAGCGCGTGGCGTTGACGCGCGCCTCGTTGACCATCGTCTGCGAGATGACGTGCGTCCACGTCGCCGTCCCGAAGAGGTTGCGCGGCTCGGTGCGGATGTCGCCCATCGGGCGGCTGCGCCCGGCCGAGTCGCCGCCGAGCCCCTCGAAGCGCGAGAAGTACGAGCTGAAGGTCAGGTTGTCGCGCTCGCTGATGACGAAGTCGAGTCGCGGGTTGAACTGGTTGCCGCGGCTGACGGTCGGCACGGCGAGCTGGACGAACTGTATGTCGGGGATGCCGTCGAGCCCGCCGCCGTTGAGGTTGTTGAAGGTCAGGTACTGACCCGCCGCGCCCGCCGGCTTCCCGATGTCGAGCCCGCCCGCGAGCACCTGACACTGGTTGAAGCTGCCCGAGGGGAAGCCCGCGCGGTCGCACGGCGTCGGCACGACCGAGATGATGCGCGGCTGGATGCCGCTCGCGCCGAAGATGCGCGCGGCGATGCTGCCCGGCCGTGTCTGCTGGACGAGTTGGCGGAACTCGGGCGTCTCGACGAAGGCGTTGACCGTGTCCGTGTTGCTGCTGCGCAGCGCCTCGTACGAGAAGAAGAAGAACGCCTTGTCCCTCATCAGGCGGAAGGCGGGCGGGCCGCCCGTGCCGAAGCGCGGCACGGGGATGGGGCCGCCGATGGAGCCGCCGTACTGGTTGAGGTGCTGCTCGACGCGCTGCACGGGCGCGTTGTTGAAGCCGCCGTACTTGTTGAAGGAGTTGAGGCCGGGGCTGTTGTTCTTGAGGAAGAGGCTGCCGTGGAAGACGTTGGTGCCGTTCTGCGAGACGGTCAACACCTGCGCGCCCGAGTTGCGCCCGTACTCGGCCGAGTAGACGTTGGCGATGACGCGCACCTCTTTGACCGACTCCTGATTGGGCGTGACGACGGCCGCGCCGCCGTGGGTCAGGCTGTTCACGCTCGTCCCGTCGATCTGGAAGTTGTTGGCGGAGACGCGCTGGCCGTTGGCGGAAATCTGCGGCTGGTTCTCGGCCTGAAAGATGGCGCGGTTCGAGCCGCGCGGGCCGGTCTGGTTGGGCAGGTCGACGGAGCCGCCCGTCCCCGAGCGCGCGCCCTGTCCGAAGACGCCCGGCGTCAGGCGCAGCAGCTCGTATGGGTCGCGGCCGAACTGCGGCAGCTCCTTGATCTCGCGCGTGGTGATGGCCTTGCTGATGTTCGCGTTCTCGGTCTCCAGGGCGGGCGTCTGCGACTCCGTGACGGTCACGATCTCGGCGACCTCGCCCGCGGTGAGCACCACGTCGAGGCCCTGCACCTGCTCCGCGTTGACGACGAGCCGCTCGAAAGTCGTCTTCTTAAAACCCACCTTCTCGACGGTCAGCGTGTAGCTGCCGGGCGGCAGCTCCGAGATGCGGTAGAAGCCTTCGCCGCCCGACGTGGCCGTCTGCGTCCGCCCCGTCTCGTTGTTGCGGAGCGTGAGCGCGGCCTCGGGGATGACCGCGCCCGACGCGTCGGTGACGGTGCCCTGGACGGCGGCGCGGAACTGCGCGCGCGCCGTCTGCGCCAGCGTCAGCAGCACGAGCGCGCACACGCCCGCGCGGAAGAGAGCCGTCATTGTCTGCCTCATCTTGAGATGACCTCCTTGCTTGTCGTCGGCGGCCGGGACGGGGGACGGGGCCGCGTCAATGAACGGAGAGGGGAGGGGCGAAGACGCGCGCAGTAACTCCCGCGCCGCGTCACCTGTTTTGTTATATTTGTTGACGGAGCAAGGAATAGCACCCGCGCGGGAAAAATTCAATACAAATATTGGGGCGGGCGTGTGCCGGCATATTTGTCGAGGGTTAGCGCGTGCGCGAAAAAAAATGCATTGACATAGATTTAAAACAGGAGTAGAAGTTCTGCGCGCCGACTGAGTCGGCTAAGACCTTTAACTCAACTTAGCGGAATGATCCTTTTCCAACAGCCTCATTCCGCTCGAATACGGTTCGCGTTAGGGTAAATCCCCTAATTAGTTTCCCCTCAGAATCACGGTACTGAAAACTCATCAGTTAGACTGCCGGGGGCGACTATGAAAAAAATCGCCTTGATTACCGTCGCCGCCGTGGCGCTTGCGATAAGCGCCATAGCCGCGAAAGTAATTTCGCCGCTTGCGGCCGCATACAAGGGGGCGCAGAGCGCCCCGGTCGGAAGTAGGTTGAGTTCTTACGTACGGGAAGCCAAATCCAAAGGTCGCGCTCAGCTCACCATTCCTTCGCCACTCGTCGACTACGTAACGAACGTCAGAAGCCTGCACGGCGCGTTAAAGTATTATACGTTGGTCGTCGCCACGCCGACGGAGAAGCTCACCGTGGCGACCGACGACGGAGAGCTTCGCACATGGTACAAGCTAGAAATTAGCGAGAGCCTCACGCCGAAGAAGCACACGCCCTGCCCCGATTGCGCCGCCCCCGGACTGCTGCCGCGCGACCTCCTTCCGCTGAATCCCAACCAGATATTAGTCGCGGAAAGGGGCGGGAGTCTGACCGTCGACGGTGTGCGTCTCGACATGAGTCCCGAATTTAACTTCACGCCGGGCGAGTCGTACCTGCTCTTTTTGCAGGAAGACCAGTCCGGGTTGTTCGGGAGGATAATGGTCGGCCCCGACGCCGTGTTCAAGGTCACGCCCGACCAGTCTTTAGCCGAAATTAGTGACAGCCCTCACTCTCTGAAAAATATTGTCAAGGAGCAATATCGTGGCAGGCTGCGCGACCTCAGGGCGGCGGCCCGGCAGTAAGTAGGCGGTAGGTAAAACTTAAACAGGACTTACCTCAATGAGAGTCTTTTTAAGTGTTCTCCTCACGATAGCAATCCCCACGGCGGCGCTCTCCCAGTCCTCCCGTTGCCCTCCCTGTTTCAGCGGATACAACGGCACGCTCCCGGCGATGCGACCCGACGGCTCCACGCGTGTGACGCCGGACGGAAGGCTGATTATCACAGTCAGGATTGACGGGAGTTGGGATCAGTCGCCCGGCCAGACCAACGAAAAAGTTTGGAAGGCCACCGCCGGTTGCCCCGAGTGCTCGCCGCCGACTAAAGGCGCGCTGGAGATGTGGAATGAGGCGACCGACGCGCAGGGGCAAAAAATTCCGTACAAACTGGAATTAGATCAGGGGGACGGGGACGCGGCAGTGGTCATCGTTAAAGGTGACAGCGCTTCGGCCGGGTTCGGCAGTATGGACATGTCACAAAGGCCGTACCGGATGAAGCTAGACCCGCAAAACGGGTCGATTGATCTGGCATCGGTGCGCGCGCGCATCGCCCACGAACTCGGCCACGTATTGGGGTTGGCCCAGGCGAGGTCGGGCTGCGGTGGCACCACCCTGATGTCGGACGGCAACACCAGCGAAACCGGCGTGATGACGCACACGCAGGTTACGTCTAACGACGTTTCCCGGGTGCGCGAGAACAGGGAGCCGAATAACCAATGCGAGGTTCAATTCACCGGAGGGGTTCAAGGCAACGAGTGTTATGACGAGGACAACGACGGGCTCTCGACGTGCGACGGCGACTGTAACGACAATGACCCCTACCACGATTACGACTGCGGCGGCGGCGGTCTGGGGAGCTGCAACCCTGTGCTCTATCAGGACTGCCTCAACGTGGACGGCGCGCGCTGGAACGAGCCGACCTGCCAGTGCATCGGCTACCCGTCGCCCGTCCTCCTCGACACTTCCGGCGACGGGTTCAGACTGACGAGCGCCGCGGCCGGCGTCCGCTTCGACCTCGACAGCGACGGCGTGCCCGAGAGGCTGGCGTGGACGAGCGCCGGGTCGGACGACGCGTGGCTCGCCTTAGACCGCGACGGCGACGGCGCGATCGATGACGGGCGGGAGTTGTTCGGCAACTTCACGGCTCAACCTGCTCCGCCCGCGGGCGAGGAGAGGAACGGCTTCCTCGCGCTCGCCGAGTTCGACAGAGCGGAGAACGGCGGCGTGGCGGACGGCGTGATAGACGGGCGCGACTTCATCTACTCGTCGCTGCGGCTGTGGCGAGACGCGAACCACGACGGGGTGTCGCAGCCGGGCGAGTTGCACACGCTGCCGGCGCTCGACGTGGCGCGCATCCACGTCGGCTACAAGAGGTCGAAGAAGGCCGACGCATACGGCAACCAGTTCCGCTACCGCGCGAAGGTCGACGACGCGCAGGGCGCGAAGGTGAGCCGATGGGCGTGGGATGTCTTCCTCGTTACGGGTCGGTAAGTAAACAGAGGTGCGAAACGTTGAAGTTCGGCGCGGTCACTCCGGAGTGAGGAGGACCGCGCCGGCTTCTTGTTTTGTGCGGTCGGGTGGACGCCGTTGTGAGGCGCGCCGTACGTAATCGCTCTGCGGGACGGTTGGGGGGCGTTCTTCAGGCGTCCGGCGTCGGGCGGCCGCCCGTCTCTAAAAAGTCGAGCAGCGACTTCCCGGCCTGAGCCCATGAGAGGTGGCCGACGAGGCGCGCGGCCGCCTCGCGCGCGCGGCGCATCTCCGCGTCGGAGAGCGAGAGCGTCGCGGACAGCGCGTCGGCGATGGCCGAAGGGTTCGGGGCGGCGAGCCGGAGCGCGTCCCCGCCGTGCGGGTAGGCCGCGCGCATCGACGGCAGGTTCATCTCGACGACGGGGAGCCCGCAGGCCAGCATCTCCTGCGGCACGAGCGAGTAGTTCGTCAGCGAGATGGAGAGTCCGACGGCCGCGCCCCTGTAAAGATCGGCCAGTTCGTGCTCGCTCAGAACGCCGGCCGGCGTGTAGTCGAACGGCAGACGGTAGGGCAGGTCGTCCGAGCCGAAGATGACGACCTCGGTCTCGGGGCGTCTCCGTTTGAGCAGCGCGAGCGAGAGGAGCCCGAGTTCCGTCCCGCGCCTGCGCGTGTGGTGGCGCGCGTAGAAGACAACGCGGTTCCTGCTGTAGCCGCCGGCCCCCGGCGCATAGACCGTGGGGTCGTAGGCGAGGTCGAAAGATTCGGCGCGGTTGCCGTACCCGCGCATCTTCTCGGCGAGCCAGCGCCCGGCGCAGATGCAGTCGAAGCCGAAGCCGTACGTGTTTTCGGCGAGCACCATCTCGGTGCTCGCCGGGTAGAAAGACGGCTCGTAGTCCTGCACGAAATAGACCTTGCGGCGGCAGGCGTCAAAGTCCCTGATCGCGTAGGCCGTCTCCCACGAGCTGGCGACGCAGATTTCTGACGGCGGCATCTGCGTGACGCCGAGGCGCACGGCGGCCTTGAGCGGGAAGTAGTGCCTGCGCATCACCTCGGTCGCCTCCGAGTCGCTGACGTAGTGCGTCTCGCCGAAGACGTGGAAGCAGACTTCGTAGCCCGCGTCTTCGAGCGAGCGCGCGAGGCGGAAGATGGTTCTGTGCCCGCCGGAAGCGCCGTAGAAGTTTGGGATGACCCAGTTGACGCTCTTAGGCAGCGCGGGCTCCGCCGCCGTGACGGAGCGGTGCCGGTAGGTTATGGGCTCGTATGCGAATTCGTAGGGCAGCGCCTCGCCGCCGACGGCTTTACCCGTAGCCGGCTGAGACGCGCGCAGGCGGCGGAGCGCCGCTTTGCAGGTGGCGCGCAGGCCGTGCGTCTGAAGAAACCTGACGCCCTTGCCTGCTACCCGCTTAAACTTTGTCATCCCGCTTCGTCACGCCGCCGGAGGAGATTGTCGGCCTCTATTTTTTCTGCCCGCCGCCGGGGAGAGTCCAGGCGAAGGCGTAGGTTTTTGTAATCTCTTCCGACATGCGTTCGGTGCGACCCTGAAAGCTGGCCTCGATGCTGCTGAGCCTCGTGATGGTGAGCTGCTGCGGCAGCATGGTCGCCTTGTCCACGACGATCTCCACCTTGTGTCTCTGATCCCAGCCCGTGATGGCGGGGCCGGCGCCGGCGGCCCGCTTCATAACCGATTCGATGAGCTTGACGACCTGCGCCTTGTCGGGCGCGGTCTCGGAGCGGAAGTGTGCGCAGCGCCGTTCGCCCGGCCCCGACGCGCAGGGGGCTTCCTTGACGAACCTGACGGTGCCGACGATGTCGAGCTGTCCCCCGCCGAGCTGTGGGACGGCGGTGGTGTTGCGAAACTCGTAGGCGGCCTCCGGGTCGAGTTCCACGTCCTCCCACAGAGGAATCAGCGTCGTCCAGAAATCGCTGGCGATAGACCTGAGGGCGGCGTCCGACGTCATGGTCTCGAAGACGTTCCGCGCCGCGGCGTCGAGCCCGCCCGACTGCGCGACCGACTGGTTTATCAGCTTGCGGGCCGCCTCTTGACCCTCAATCCCGAGAAAGCTGCCGTCGGCGGAGACGAGGAGGGTCGGAATCATGTCGGTGAAGCGTTCCACCCCGCCGCCGAAGCCCGGGGGGAAGGTGCCCTTCCAGCCCGAGAAGCCGTCGCGCGACACGACGACGCGGTCGCCCGTGCGCTTGACCTGCATCGTGAAATCGGCGGACATGTTCCAGTTGATCTCCGGCCCCGTCCCCACACGGCGCCCCTCGGAGCGCGTGCTGACCTTCGCCGACGCGCCGTCCGGCCACGCGAACTTCACCGTCTCGGCCCGCGCGGTAAGGTTGAGAAACGGCGAGACGACTCCGAGAGTCAAGAGGATTACTGCTTTGTGAAACCTGAGCACGCGTGAGTCTCCTTTTCCTGTCAGGACGCTCGTGTCCGCGGCGGACGTGTGGGATGCCGCCGCCCGCGACGCCGGACGCCCGGCGTCGCCACGCATCTTACCCTCACGCGGGGGGCCGCGACAAAAACAGTCACGGCCGGCGCGACCGTCGCGGCCGCGTCGCGTTTCGCGCGCGTCCCGATTCGTTCGGACGCCCGAAAAAATACAATACAAATTTCGCCGCGCCTCTGGTAATCTTAGCCGCGTTCAAGCAGTTAATTTCCGCAGAT
>JBEVKV010000431.1:0-3499 GCA_040509515.1 Pyrinomonadaceae bacterium
ACGCCGGCCGCGACTACCACGACGCCGGCCAAGCCGGCCACCGCGCAGAAGCCGCCCCGCAACTGAAGTCCGCGCGCGACTCTTTGAGTCCAGCCGGATTCCCGCGAGCGAGACGGTCGCTTAAAGACTCCGAACGCCGGGCGCACCCGAAGACGAAAGTCGGACGGTGCGCCCGGCGTTTTTGTTACAATCCGCGCATGACGAAAGAGGAAAGCCCCGAGGCGAAGGCGGCCCCCGGTCACGACGCGCCGCCCGCGCCCGACCTCTCTCCGCTCGAAGCGGCGCTCGGGTACAGCTTCCGCGACCGGCGGCTGCTTGAGCGCGCGCTGACGCACCGTTCGTGGGCGCACGAGACGGTGGGCGCGGGCGGAGAGTTCGAGGCGCGCGCGCTCCACAACGAGGCGTTCGAGTTCGTCGGCGACTCGGTGCTCGGGCTCGTCGTCGCCGACGCGCTCTTCCGCGCGCACCCGCATGTGACGGAGGGCGAGCTGTCGCGCATGAAGCACCGGCTCGTCTCGATGCAGACGCTGGCGCGCGTCGCGCGCGGGCTCCAACTCGGCGAGTTCATGCGCGTCGGGCGCGGCGAGGAGAAGACGGGCGGACGCCGCAAGCACGCGCTGCTCGCCGACGCCTTCGAGGCGCTGCTCGCGGCGGTCTTTCTCGACGGCGGCTACGAGGAGTCACGGGCGTTCGTCGAGCGCACGCTGGCGAGCGATCTGGAAGAGGCCACGCCCGAGTCGGCCGCCGCCGCCGACTTCAAGACGATGCTTCAGGAGCGCTTGCAGTCCGAGCGCCACCTCTCGCCGACCTACGAGCTGGTCGAGACCGAAGGCCCGCCCCACGCGCGCACCTTCCACGTCGAGGCCGTCTTCGACGGCGAGCGCGTGCGCGGCCGGGGCCAGACCATCAAGTCGGCCGAGATGAACGCCGCCTGTCGCGCGCTCGAACTCATCGGCCCGCCGCCCGAGGTTGACGAAGAGTCGCCGCCGGACGAGGGCGAAGTCGGCGGCTGATTGCGGGAAACCTACCGGGTTTCCGTCCACCCGAAAAATTCGTGAGCCCACATGAAGCGCGTGCCGGCGGCGTGCGCCGCGCCCTCGTCCTTGTCCATGTCGCCGACGTAGAGCGTCTCGCCGGGCTCGGCGCGGAAGCGGCGCATGAGCCGCAGCAGCATCCCCGGCTCCGGCTTGCGACACGAGCAGCCCCAGTGCGGGGCGTGCGGGCAGATTTCAATCGAGCCCGGCGGCGCCGGCACGCCGAAGGCCGCCAGAACCATCTCTTCAACCAGTTCGCGCGCCGCGCCGAGCGTCAGGTAGCCTAAGCCGACCCCGCCCTGATTCGTCGCCACGCCGAAGCGCGCGCCGCCCTCGCCCCACTCGATCAGCGACAGCCGCTCGCGCACACCCGGAATCAACTCCCACTCGCCGGCTCGGTTCGGGCAGGGAAGTCCCGGCACGGTCGTCCGCCTCAGCGTCCCGTCCGCGTCGAAGACGTAGAGTTTGACGTGCCTCTCGACGCTCACGCCCCGAGTCTACGCCCGGACTGTAAATTTAAGCTGTCACGCGTGTGGAGAAATTGCGCCCGGCCGTCACGGCGTCGGAATAGTCAGGGGCGGAAGCGTTCGCAGTCTATCGCGTACTTCTTCACCTTGTAGCCGATGATGCGCTCGGTGGTGTCGAGGAGCTTGGCGGCCTTCTTGCGGCTGCCGCGCGCGCTCTTCAAAGCGTCCTGAATGATGTCGCGCTCGTACGCCTCGACGGCCGTGGAGAGCGACAGGCGCGTCACCGTGCCCGAGCCTTCAGCGGTCTGCAAAGACGGCGGCAGGTGGTGGCCGTGGATGACGGAGGAGTCGCAGACGACGACCGCGCGCTCGACGACGTTCTCAAGCTCGCGGACGTTGCCGGGCCAGTGGTAGGAGGTGAGCATGTCGATGGCTGGCGTCGAGATGCGCTTGATGTGCTTGTGGTGCTCGCGTGCATACTTCTCAAGGAAGTGGTCGGCGAGGAGGATGAGGTCGGGCTTTCGCTCGCGCAGCGGCGGCATGAAAATCTGGAAGACGTTGAGGCGATAATAGAGGTCTTCGCGGAACTCGCCCGAGGCCATCGCGCCCTCAAGCTCCTTGTTCGTCGCGGCGATGAGGCGGACGTTGACCTTGATGGTCTCGGTGCCGCCGAGCCGCTCGAACTCGCGCTCCTGCAAGGCGCGCAGCAGCTTGATCTGCGTCGAGGCGTTGAGGTCGCCGACCTCGTCGAGAAAGAGCGTGCCGCCGTCGGCCAGCTCGAACCGCCCCTTCTTGCGCGCCTGCGCGCCGGTGAACGCGCCGCGCTCGTAGCCGAACAGCTCGGCTTCTATCAGCGTCTCGGGCAGCGCCGCGCAGTTGACCTTGATGAAGGGCTTGCCCGCGCGCAGAGAGTTGTAGTGGATGGCGTGCGCCACCATCTCCTTGCCCGTCCCCGATTCGCCGCGCAGCAGGACGGTCGTGTTCGTGCGCGCCACCTGCGTCACCTGCTCGTAGACCTGCCGCATCGGGTTCGAGTTGCCGACGATGTGCGAGAAGTCGTAGCGTTCGCGAAGCTCCTGTTTGAGGTGCGCGTTCTCGTCCGCCAGCCGCGCGCGCTCCGACTCGGCCAGCCGCTCGACCTTCACCGCTTGCGCCAACATCGACGCGACGACCGACAAAAACTTCGTCAGGCGTTCGTAGTCGCGCCCCTCGGCGTAGGGCAGGTCGACGCCGAGGACGCCGACCGCGCGGCGGCCGATTGCGAGCGGCACGCAGACGAACGTCACCTCCTGCCGCGACGCGGCGCGCTCGCGCCCGGCGAGACGTTGGAGCATGAGCGGCTCGCGGCCCGCCTGCGGCACGACGACGGCGCGGCAAGTCTCCGCGACGCGCCCGGCGACGCCCTCGCCGACGCGGTAGCCCGCGCGCCGCGCCGCCTCTTCGTCGAGCCCGTAGCCGGCCTCGACGCGCAACTCGTCCGCCTCCGGCTCGAACAGCATGACGAACCCGCGCGCGACGCCGTGGCTGCGCCCGAGCAGTTCGAGCGCGTGCGAGAGGGCCGGGCGCAGGTGCGGCGCGTCGGCGAGCGTCTGCCCGATTTCCAGAAGCGTCGCCAGCTCGTGCGCGTCCGGCTGTCCCTGTCTGAGAATCTGCGGGATGCTCTGGGGAAGGTTGAAGACGTTTTCCATGAAGAACTCTGTTAACCCTTCGGCCTGCGGTAAGGGGGCATCGTAGAGGCGCGGCCTCCGCCCGTCAAGGCTCGCGCTCCCGTGTCGTGACCCGGCCAAACGATTTCCGCCGGGACAAATTTGTCGCGCACGCGTTTCGCCGGGACAAATTTGTCGCTCGCTTCAAAACGGCTCGGCGAAAGCAGATAAAACGGCGATGTCGAATCTTTCCCTCCGACGCTTCGACGCGCCCGCGCCGTGGCGGGCTGAAAAATTGAGCCCCGGCCGGCCGCCTTCTTAGTTCGACTCTCGAACGGGCGCGACAATTTTG
>JBEVKV010000432.1:0-8606 GCA_040509515.1 Pyrinomonadaceae bacterium
GAAGACAACGGTCGGGTAGTCGAGCGTCAGCTTGACGAAGGCGGCGTCGCCGGCGATGTCTATCTGGTCGATGCGGCGCTTGCGCTGCGCCTCGTCGGGCGCGGGCTTGCCGCTGGCGCGCGAGATGTACTCCTCGGCCGTCCACTGCGTCAGCTTGCCCTCGCGGATGAAGAAGAGTTTCGAGTCCGGGTGGAAGACCTTCCTGAAGTGCTCGCCCTGCCCCGTCGCGTGCCCCTGAAAGTAATGCTCGATGGCCGCGCGCACGGCCGCCTCCTCCGACTCCTGCGCCGACGCCTGCGCGCACGTCACGAAGAGCAGCGCCACGACGGCGAAGGCCGCCCGGTTCAAATTCCGCATGCGAATCTCCTTTGCCTGTTTCATCTGAGTCGTTTCAAGCCGGGTCGGGGCTCGTCGCGGGCGGCGACGGCGGGTCTAACTCTTCGGCGAGGCGCGTCCAGACTTGGGCGAACTTTTCCACGTCGGCGCGTGTGTGTTCGAGGACGCGGCGGCTGTCCATGTAGGCCGCCCAGTGGGGCGTGTTGACGAGCGCCTCCTGCGTCTCGTCGCCGATGACCTGCGCCATCAGCGCGACGAGGTCTTGCGTGACGCGCGTGTGTTCGAGCAGCGCCTGAATGATGGTGTAGGCGAGCCGCGCCTGCTCGTACGCGAGATTCTGCTGTCGCGGCTCCGCGCCCGCGACGCCCGCCCCGCTCTCTTCGTCGCCGACCGTCACTCGGAACCTCCGGCAGAATCTTCCGCGTGCCAGCCGCCGCGCACGAACGGCAATTCGGCGACGCGCGCGGCGCAGACCTCTTCGTCGCCGTCGAAGACTTTCAGCTCGGTGCCCGGCGCGAGAAAGTCGTACTTGACGAGCGCGAGCGCGACGCGTGCGCGCAGGCGCGGCGAGTAGACGCTTGAGGTGACGCGCCCGGCCTCGCGCCCGCCGGCGGGGTCGCGCAGGCGCGAGTCGGCCGGCGGCTCGGCGTCGCGGTCGAAGACGAGTCCGGCGAGGCGCTTGGCGACGTGGCCGCGCCAGTGTATGCGCGCGATGATCTCCTGGCCGGCGTAGCAGCCCTTCGTGTAGCTGACGGCCTCCGCCTCGTCCACGACTTCGAGCACGACGTTCGCGTCCGAGGCGTCCACGCCGTAGCGCGGCACGCCGGCCTCGACGCGCAGGACTTCGAGCGCGTCTGCGCCGGCCGGCGTCGCGCCGGCTTCGACGAGCGACTGCCGGAGCGCGGCGGCCGACTCGGCTTTGACGAAGATGTCGAAGCCGTCTTCGGCCGTGTGCGTCGCGCGGATGACGAGCGTCGTCTCCCCGTCCTGTCCTTCGTCCACGCGCGCGACGCGGGCGCGCGCGAGCCGCGCGACCTCGTCGCCGAAGACGGCGCGCACGACCTCGGCCGAGCGCGCGCCTTGCAGCGAGAGGAGCGCCGTCTCCGGCGTCAGGTCGCGCACGCGGAAGTCGCCCGCGAGCGTGAAGCGTTCGAGCAGCTTGAGCAGCGCGGCGTAGGTCGCGGGCTCCGTGTCGAAGACGAAGCGCGCGCCGTCGCGCAGCACGCGCGCCGAGGCGAGGAGCCGCCCCTGCGGGTTCGGGAAGGCCGCGTGCATCCACGCGCCGTCTTCGAGCCGCGCCACGTCGTTCGTCAACATGCCGTTGAGGAACATGACGGCCTCGCCCCCCGACACCTCGACGCGGCCGCGCGCCGAGAGGTCGAAGAGTCCGGCACCCCCGCCGCGCACGGCCTCGTACCCGACGGCCGCCTCACTCTGTACCGCTTCGGCCATCTTACTTGTTCAGCTTCTCAAGCTCGGCGCGCAGCGCGTCGTAGTCCTTCTTGTCGCCCGCCTTGAAGGCGAGGTTGACGTAGCGCACGACACCCTCCTTGTCGATGAGGTAGACGGTGCGCTTGTTCATGCCGTACTGCTCCATGTAGCTGTCGTAAGTCTTCGCGACGCTGTGGTCGTGGTCGGAGAGCAGCGGGAACGGCAGGTTGTGGTGCTTGGCCCACTCGTGGTGCGAGAAGGCGTAGTCGCCGCTGATGCCGAGCACGACCGCGTTGAGCTTGCCGAACTCCATGAAGGTGTCGCGGAACGTGCAGACCTCGGCCGTGCAGCCGCCCGACCAGTCGGCCGGGTAGAAGGCGAGGATGACGTTCTTGCCGCGCAAAGACGCGAGCGCCATCTGCTCGTCCGGCCGCATGAAGATCTTCTCCTTCGTCGCGTAGGGGAGCTTGAAGTCGGGCGCGGCGTCGCCGACCTTCGGCGCGGCGACGGGGGCGGACGCCTTCGGCGCGTCCGCGCCCGCGCGGGAGTACGCGGCGGCCCCGCCGCCCGCCGGTGTGGTCTTCGAGACGGGCTGGCCGCCCGTGGCCGACTGCGCGGCGCACGCGCCCGCGAGGGCGAAGACGGCCGCGAAGGCGCGCGCGTACGCGCCGGCGCGTTTAAAGTCCCGCTGGCTCTGTGTTCTGTTCGGCATGGCTTTTTAAATCCTCTCGGCGTGCGGCCGCGCGCGTCCGTGCGTCGGATTCGACGAGTGCGCGCGCTACCGACTTGTAGTCTTCAAGTTGCTGCGGCTCGCGGCGGTGCGAGGCGAGCACCTGCGGGCTCGGGTGGTAGAGCGGGACGAGCAGACGCCCGTTCCAGCCCCGAATCTGTCCGACGTTTTCCTTGAGCGTGAAGGGATGATACTCGACCGCTTTGAGTGCGGCAAGCGACACGGCCCCGAGCGTGACGACGACCCGCGGCGCGATTACTTCGAGCTGGCGGCGCAAAAAGTACGAGCAGTTCGAGACCTCTTCGCGCGTCGGCTTGCGGTTCGCGCCCGTCCCGCTCCGCGGGTTGCAGAGCGCCGCGTTGGTGATGAAGACCTCCTCGCGCCCGAGGCTGATGGAGGCCAGATAGCGCGTGAAGTTCCGCCCCGACTGGTCGCCCGAGAACGGCACGCGCGTCCGGTCGCCGCCCTGCCGGCCCGGCGCCTCTCCGACGAACATCACGCGCGCGCCCGCGCGCCCGTTCCTCCCGCTCAGCACGGCGCTGCGGCCGCACATCGCGGGGCATCTACGGCACGCGCCCGCCTCGGCGACGAGCGCCTCGAACTCTCCGTCTTTACCTTCGACGACCGTTGACAAGCCTTCGACTCCTCGCTCGGGTGGATTGTACAACGGCGGGGCGGATGGTTTCAGCGGGCGGAGGGGCGGATTTCGGGGACGGCGAGGACGCGGAAGTTTTCCGAAGGCTCTTCGACCGCGCGGACGAGCGCGCGCACCTCGTGGCCGCGCTCCAAAAGCCGCGCGACCAGCGCGCGCCCCACGTAACCCGTCCCGCCCGCGACGAAGCCCCCGCGCCTCTCCATCCGCATGAATCCTCCTTACAGTCTCGCCGTTATTACGACTCGACCGCGCGGCGCGGATTCGTCGGACAGGCCGCGGACAGGCAAAGGCCCCTCCGCGACGGACGCTCATCCGTCGCGGAGGGGCCGAGTCTTCTCGCGTGCAGACCGTGCGGGTTAAAGGATGCGCTCGCCGAGTCCGAACGCGCGGACTCGCGGCGCTGGAATGGCGCGGGGCGCGACCGGCGTGCGGGGGCGCACGAGCGAGCGCGGCGCGACGAGGACGGGGCTGTGTCCGGTCGCGCGCGGCAGCGTCATCGAGACCGGCGGGCGAACGAGTCGGAACGAGCCGGGGGCCGCGCCCGCGCCGGGCGTCTGCCGACGCTCGGGCGTGACGCGCACGGTGCGCCGGTTGCGGTCGCGCACGACCGTGAGCGTCACCTCGCCCTCCTGCTTCTCGCCGAGCGCGCGGACGAGGTCGTCGGGGTCTTCGACCTTCTTGCCGTCAATCTCCGTCACCACGTCGCCGGCCTTGAGTCCGGCACGCTCGGCCGGGCTGTTCGATTCGACCGAGTTGACGAGCACGCCGTGCTGGACGCCGAAGAAGTCCGCGAGCTGTCTGCCGAGCGTGCTGGTCGAGACGCCGATGCGGCGCGACGCGCCGAGCGCGAAGAACCCGGGGCTCTTGCGCTGCATCTCTTCGAGCCGCTCGCGCAGCTCGTCGCCCTTCATCTCCCACGTCTCCGAGTTCTCGCCGAACCTCTCGCCGAGGTGTTGCCAATCGTCGCCCAGACCGTAGAAGGTCAGTGGGCTGCCTTCGACGCCCGCGAAGGGGCGGCGGCTCGCGAGCGTGGCCGTCAACTGCTGCTCGGAGCCCGAGCGCAGCACGGTGAGCCGCGCCGTGTGCTCGGACGCCGCCTCCTCGACGAGCCGCGTCAGCTTGCGCGCGCTCGACACCTGCTCGCCGTCGAAGCGCAGGATAACGTCGCCCTCGCGCAACCCCGCCTTCTCGGCCGGGCTGCCCTTGACGACTTCGCGCACGCCCACGCCGCGCGGCTCGCCCGACACGCCGTAGCGCGAGGCGTTCTCGCGCGTCACCTCTTCCGTGCGGACGCCGAGGAAGTTCCCTTCGAGGAAGAAAGTCATGGCGGCCCCCGGCGGCGCGGGCGACTGCGGCGGGGCCGGCGCGGTCTGCGCGGATACGTTCGCCGTGAGCAACGACAGGGCGGCGACACTCAACAGGGCTTTGAGTTTCATTTTTAGAAAGACCTCCTGAGATGGTTTGTCAGCAAAAGTTCACGCCCCGCCCCGCCCGCCGGTTCCGAAAATTTATGCGCCCCCGGCCGCCGCCCGAGACTTGTACGCCCGCGCGGCCGGCCGCTACACTCGCAGGCGCGCATGAAAATACTCGACATCGGGTGCGGGAAGCACAAGACGCCGGGGGCGGTGGGGATGGATAGCAACCCGCGCTCGGACGCCGACGTGCTGCACGACCTCGACTGCTTCCCATACCCGTTCCCCGACGACGAGTTCGACCTCGTCGTCGGCAATCAGGTCATCGAGCACGTCGAGGACGTGCTCGGGGTCGTCGCCGAACTCTACCGCGTCACGCGCCCCGGGGGCCGGATACGGCTCGACACGCCGCACTTCTCCGACATCGCCTCGTACACAGACCCGACGCACAAACACCACCTGACCACCGAGTCGTTCGCCTACTTCACCGGCGACCGCCCCGACTTCGACTTCTACAGCCACGTCCGCCTGCGCCCGCGCCTCATCCGCGTGACGATGCTCAAGCTCTGGCGGCTGCTCGGGTTCGAGCTTGCGGTCAACGCCTGCAACCGCTACCCCGGCCTGCGATTCTTCCGCCGCTTCTGGGAGCAGTATCTCTGCTTCGTCGTACGGGGCAAGACGATATATTTTGAGTTTGAAGTGATAAAGTAGCCGGAAACACTTTGCGACAAGAGACCGCGTGAAAGGGGAGGGACATTGATGAGCAGCAAGCCTAAGAAGTCTCGCGGCGCGGCGGGCGGCGCGCAGCCCGCGCCGCGCCGGTCTTCGAGTAAGCCTTCGCGCAAGGATCAGATCATCTCGCTCTTCCTCTCGGGGATGGGCGAGATAGAGGACATCGCCGTCATCACGGGGGCGCGCGCCTCTTACGTCGCCTCGGTCTTGCAGGAGGCCGGGCTGCACGAGGGCTACTTCGACCTCTACACCTCGACGGCGGTGCCGCAGAACATCTACTCGAAGTTCTTCGCGAACAAGCTCGGCTTTAAGGACGTGGAGACGGCCGCCGAGTCCGTCGAGTTGATCGACCGGCTCTACCGGCAGTTCGAGTTCGCGGGCGACCGCGCCGGCCAGCACCACGCTCTGACGATGGCGCTGACGATGTTCGACCGCGCGCGCTGGACGGGCAAGGGGCGCGAGGCGGGGGTCTTTCTCAACTGGCTTACCGCGCGGCTCGGCGAGGCGCCGCTCGACCTCGAAGAGGCTTCGGGCGAAGACCTCGACGCGGCCGACGACGACGAGACGGACGCGGGCGCGGGCGCACCCGAGACGCTGCCGTAAAACCGCCGATGAAGACGCACACTAAAATGGTCGCGCTCGTCACGGGCGCTTACAGAGGCATCGGCCTCGAAGTCGCGCGCCAGCTCGCGGGGCGCGGCTACACGGTCGTGCTCACCGCGCGCGACCTGTCGAAAGCCGAGACGGCCGCGAGCGCGTTAAGCGAGCAGGGACTGGATGTCGTCCCCGCCCGACTCGACGTGACCGACGACGGAAGCGTCGAGGCGGCGAGGCGCTTTGTCGAAGAGCGTTTCGGCCGGCTCGACGTGCTGGTCAACAACGCCGCCGTCCTCTACGACTCTTGGCAGCGCGTCGCGGAAGCCGACCTCAAGACCGTGCGCGAGGCTTTCGAGACGAACACGCTCGGGCCGTGGCGCGTGGCGCAGGCGTTCATCCCGCGGCTCCGCGAAAGCCGGCACGGCCGCATCGTCAACGTGTCGAGCGAGTCGGGCTCGCTCGCCTCGATGGGCGCGGGCACGCCCGCCTACGGCGTCTCGAAGGTCGCGCTCAACGCGCTGACGCGGATGCTGGCCGACGAGCTGCGCGGCGCGCGCGTCCTCGTCAACTCGGTCTGCCCGGGCTGGGTCGCGACCGAGATGGGCGGCCCCGAAGCGCCGCGCACGCCCGAAGAGGGCGCGGCCGGCGTCGTCTGGGCGGCGACGCTGCCGGACGGCGGCCCCACCGGCGGCTTCTTCCGCGACGGCGAGCCGCTCGCGTGGTGAGGTCGAGATGAGACCGCGCCCGGCCGCGCTGTTGACCGCGCTGCTCGTCTGCCTCTACGCGGCGGCGCGTCTGTGGCGTCTGACGGCGGCGTGTCTCTGGTTCGACGAGATTTTCAGCGTCCACGCCGCGCGCCACGCGTGGGGCGATTTGTGGCGCTTCGTCGCCGCGGACCTGATTCACCCGCCGCTCTTCTACGCGCTGCTCAAGGTCTGGGTCGCGGCGGGCGGCGAGTCGCTTCTGTGGCTGCGCCTCTTCCCCGCGCTCGCCTCGATTGCGGCGGTCGTGCCCCTGCTCCTGCTCGCGCGTGAGTTGCGTCTGGGCGCGTGGGCGACCAACCTCGCGCTGCTTCTGGCGGCGGCCAACGGCTACCTCATCAAGTACGCGCAGGAGGTCAGGATGTACGGCCTGCTGCTGCTGCTCACGCTCACGTCGCTGTGGCTCTTCGCGCGTCTGCTCAATAGAACCGGCGCGGCGCGCGGGCTCACACTGGCGCTCGCCTTCGTCAACCTGCTGCTCGTCTACACGCACTACTACGGCTGGCTGGTCGTCGCCTGCGAGGTCGTCTTCGCGCTGCTGAAGGACAGACGCAGGGTCGGGGCGTTGTTGCTCTCGGCCGGCGGGCTCGCGCTGGCGTACGTGCCGTGGGTCTTGGCGTGCGCGCACGCGTCGAACGCGGGCGGGGGGCTGGCGCAGAACATCGGTTGGATCGCGCGGCCGGGCGCGCGCGAGCTTGTTCAACTCTTCGCGCTCTTTAACGAGCCGTTCTACTTTCGACAGAGTTCCGCCGACCCGGTCTACGCGCGCGGCGGCGCGCTCTTCGGGCTGCTCCTCTTCGGCCTGCCCATAGCCGTATTGCTCGTCGGCGCGTTGCGCGGGAGGCGCGCGGCAGGCGACGGCGCGCCGCCGACGTTTGAAGATGAAGGGACTGCCCAAAGTCGTCCGCACACGCCGTCACACGAAGGCGCGGACTCGGCGCTCGGACATTCGGACTCGGCGCTCGCGCGTGACGGGGGCGTGGTCGCGTTCCTGCTTCTGTTCACGCTGCTGCCGGTCGCGCTCGCGTTCGTGGCGAGCTACGCGCTGCCGCAGTCCGTGTGGGGCACGCGCCACCTCGTCGTCGCGTGTGCGCCTTACGCGCTGCTCGCGGGGCTCGCGCTCGGTCGCGTGCGGCCGCACTGGTGGCGCGGCGCGGCGCTCCTGCTCCTCTGCTGCTGGCTCGCGACCGTCGGCGCGCTCACGCTCATACGGCGCGACGCGCCGCACGTCTGGTGCGCGTGGGACGGCCTCGCCGCTTCGGCCGCGCGCGACGAGTTGAGCGGCAAGCCGGCCGCGGACGGCGGCGCGGTTAAAGCAGACTCGTCAAGCCCGACGGCCGTCTACGCCTTTGAAGACCTCGTCGCGTACCACCTCTGGTTCGCGCTCGAACGCGGCGAGACGGCGGGGCGCTTCCGCGTCGTCTCCATTGAGGGCGCGCCCGGGCTGACGGAAGACCCCGCGTACTTTCTTCCGCGCGCCTTCGACGGCGTCGCCACGGCCGGGGCGGACGCGCTCCGCGGCGAACGCTTCTGGCTCGCCTTCCGCGACACGAACTGGGACGAGTCGCGCCAGCCGCTCAAGCTCCTCGCCGAACGCGGCTACCGCGCCGAACGCATCTTCGAGACGGCCGCGCAGGGACAACGCGCCTTCCTCGTCCTCTTCGTGCGCGCGGCCGGGTGACGCGTGCGGCGCGGCGCGCGGCCGGCGCTTTCACTTTCGGCGCGCGGCTGTTTATTCTTCCGGGCGGCGGACGGGAGGGAGTTGGGATTGTCTTCTGAGACGGACAGGCTTGAGACGGGCGGCGGGCGTTGGAGCCTCGCGGGCAGGACGGCGCTCGTGACGGGCGCGACGCTCGGGATCGGGTTGGCCGTGGCGGAGGAGTTTCTCTCCTTCGGCGCGCGCCTGCTGGCGGTGGCGCGCGGCGCCGCGCGCGGCGCCGCGCGCGGCGCCC
>JBEVKV010000433.1:0-6030 GCA_040509515.1 Pyrinomonadaceae bacterium
CCCCCGTCTTCGATGGGTCTGTGTGTATCTGGACGCGCGAGCGCGGGATGTCGGCTTCGATGGCGCGGAGGACGCGGACGGAGAGGTCGTGCGCCTGTTGCAGACTCTGGTCGGCTTCGACTTCGAGGTGGAGGTCTATGAACTTGTGCGAGCCGGAGCGGCGCGTCCGAAGGTCGTGGAAGCCGACGACGCCCTCGGCGCGGAAGCGCCCGACGACCGCGGCGACCTTCGCGTCTATCGCGCGCGGGAGCCGCCTGTCCATCAGAACGTTGACCGAGTCGCGCGCAACGTCGACCGCGGACTTGAGGATGAAGCCCGAGATGAGCATCGAGATGAGCGGGTCGGCCGGCGTCCAGTCCGTGACCGCCACGACGAGCAGCGCGAAGAGCGCCGCGCCGTTGGTGTAAACGTCGGTCGCGTAGTGGACGGCGTCGGCGGCGAGCGCCGGCGAGTCGGTCTTGCGCGCCACGCTTTTCAGCCGCGCGACGAGCCCGAAGCTGACCAGCATCGCCACGGCCATCGTGCCGACGCCGAGCCACTCCTGCGCGGTCGGGCGCGGCGTGGCGAGGCGGCGGACGGCCTCGAACATCAGGAAGCAGCCCGACGCGCCGATGACGAACGACTGGAAGAGGCCGGCGAGTGACTCGGCCTTGCCGTGGCCGTAGCGGTGGTCTTCGTCCGGGGGCCTCGCGGCGGCGCGCAGCGCGAAGTAGTTGATGACCGACGCGAAGATGTCCATCGCCGAGTCGAGCAGCGAAGCCCACACGCTGATCGAGCCGGTCGCGTAGCCCGTCGCCGTCTTGAGCGCGATGAGGAGCGCGGCGGCGGCGATGGAGAGCCGCGCGGCCGAGCCCTTGAGCGCCTCCTCGACCCTGTGCCCCTCGTCGTGCGCCGCCGCCTTCGCGCGCGCGTCCGACGCCGCTTTTGCCCCCGTGCTCTGCATAGATAATCTCTCGCCGGATTTTAGCAAATCAGTGTCCGAGCGCGTCAGGGTGCTCGGAGACCTCCTCGACGGGGCTGCCGCGCCGGCCGATGGTCACCACGCCCACGCCCGCGAAGATGAGCGCCGTCGCCACGGCGTGGCGCAGCCCCAACTGCTCGCCCGCGCCGAGGAAGAGCGGCGCGAGCGCGAAGGCGAAGAGCGGCTGGAGGTAGATGTAGACGGCGACCGTGCTCGGCTCGACGCGCTCAAGCGCCCACGCGTTAAGGTAGTAAGCGCCGACGGTCTGCACCAGCACCGTGTAGAGGAGCACGAGCCAGATGGCGAGACTCACTTCGCTGACGCCGGACTGCGCGAGGTGATAGCCGCCGAAGGGGACGGCCGCGACGCTCCCCACGGCGAAGAGCCACGTCATCGCGGTGAGCGCGCCGTAGCGCCGGAAAACGTCGCGCGTGACGGCGAGGTAAGCGCCGTAGCAGAAGGTGTTGCCGACGAGCAGGACGTTGCCGAGCATCGTGTCGCCCGCAAGGCTCGCGCGCAGAGGGTCTATCAGGTAGACGACCCCCGCTGCGGCGACGAGCGTGCCGGCGGCGGTGCGCGCCGTCAGACGCTCGCGGCCGAGCAGCGTGCTGACGATGAGCGTGAAGACGGGTATCGAGGCGTTGAGGAGCGCCGCGTTGACGGCCGTCGAGAGCGAGAGCCCTTTGACGTAGAGGAACTGATTGAGGACGACGCCGAGCAGGCTGTAGAGCACGAGCCGCGCGAAGTCGGCGCGCTCCGGCAGGACGAGTCGGCCGCGCGCGCGCAGGATGAGCAGGAAGGCCAGCGCCGCGCCGCCGACGCGGACGGCGACGAGCCCGGTGCTCGGGACGGCGCGGAGCGCGATCTTGCCCATGATGGGCCACGTCCCGAAGATGACCTGAACCGCCAGCAGCGCGACGTGCGGCGCGGCCCCGGTTGCCCTTTTAGACAAAGGCTTAGCTGTACTCGCCGCCCTTCGCGCCGGTGCCCTCGCCGGGCTCGCCCGCGCCCGTGTTGTCAGGGTCGGCCGTGGCGTCGGGGTCGGAGGAGCCGGTGTTCTGCCCCTCGGGCGTCTGTCCGTGCTGCGCGCCGTACTCCTGACTCTCGGCGTCCGTGGTCACGTTGGAAGGCGTCTCGTCCTGCTGGTTGCTGCTCACGTTTCCCCCTCGGTCTATGCGATTAAGTAGAGCGGATTCTCCAGAATCTTCTTGAGCGTCTGGAGGAACTTGGCGCCGGTCGCGCCGTCCACGACGCGGTGGTCGCAGGAGAGCGTGACGCGCATCATTTGCCGCACGGTCACCTGACCGTCGCGGACGACCGGCGTGGGCGTCATCGCGCCGACGGCGAGGATGCACGCCTCGGGCGGGTTGATGAGCGCGGTGAACTCCGTGATGCCGAACATGCCGAGGTTGCTGACCGAGAAGGTCGCGCCGGTGTACTCCTCGGGCGCGACCTTGCGGTTGCGCGCGCGCTCGGCCAGTTCCTTGACCTCGCGGCCGATCTGACCGACCGACTTGGCGTTCGCAGAGCGCACGACCGGAGTGATGAGCCCGTTCTCAAGCGCCACGGCGACGCCCACGTCGGCGCGCTCGTAGTAGCGGACGGCCTTCTCCTGAAACGAGGCGTTAACCGCCGGGTGCTGCATCAGCGCGACGGCCGCGACCTTGATGACGAAGTCGTTGATGCTGACCTTGTTCTCGGGGTCAAGCTCGTTAAGCTGCCGGCGCATCTCGACCGTTTTGTCCATCTCGACTTCCGTGGTCAGGAAGATGTGCGGGATGGGGCCGAGCGAGGCGGAGAGCCGCCGCGCGATGGTCGCGCGCATCGGCGTCATGTTCTCGTCGTGGTACGGCGCGCCGCCGTCGGCCGGAACCTGCGGGGACGGCTGCGCGGGCGAGGGGACGGCGCGTAGCTGCGCGGGCGTCTGCTCCTGCGGCGTCTGCGGCTGGGTCGTCGGTTGGGCTGCGGGCTGCGCGGCGGCGCCGCTCATGGCGGCCTCTATGTCGCGCTTGACGATGCGGCCGCCGGGGCCGCTGCCCGTCAGCGTGTTGAGATTGATGCCGGCATCGGCCGCCATGCGCGCGGCGATGGGCGAGACGATGAGCCGGCCGCCCTGCGCGCGTTGGCCGTTGCCGCCACCGTCCGCACCGGCCTGCGGCGTCTGTTGGGGCCGCTGAGTCTGCTGTGGCTGCGGAGCGTCCTGCGGCTGGCCCGCCGGAGTCGCGCCGGACTGTGCGTCGGAGGGCGCGGCCTCCTGTGGCGCAGAAGGAGCGCCGCCCGCATCATCCTTAACGGGCCGGGCTTCGGCCTTATCCTCGACGGGCGCCGTCTTCTCGGCCTGCGCCGTGCCCGAGGAGGCTTCGGAGAGAAGGCCGGAGATGTCCTCGTCGGGCTCGCCGATGATGGCGATGATGGCCCCGAGCGGGACGGTCTCGCCCGCGGGCACGAGAATCTTGCGGAGCACGCCCGCGGCGAGCGCCTGCGCCTCCATCGTCGCGTTGTCGGTGTCGATCTCGGCGAGCGGCTCGCCGACGCCCACCTTGTCGCCCTCGTTCTTCAGCCAGCGCGAGAGCTGCCCCTCCTCCATCGTCGGCGACAGTTTCGGCATCACGACCTGCGTTGCCATAAGAGTCCTTTGTCTACTAATCCAGGTACGAGACCTCGCGGACGGCCTTGACGATGCGCTCCACGTCGGGGAGCGCGAGCCGTTCGAGGTTCTTGGCGTAGGGCATGGGGGCGTCCGCGCCGGAGAGACGCTTGACCGGCGCGTCCAGATAGTCGAAGGCGTGCTCCGTGATCTGCGCGCTTATCTCCGCGCCGACGCCCGCGAACGCGTGCGACTCCTCGGCGACGACGACGCGGTTGGTCTTCTTCACGGAGTTGATGATGGTCTCGATGTCGAGCGGGCGGATGGTGCGCGGGTCGATGACCTCGACCGAGACGCCCTGCTTCTCAAGCTCCTCGGCCGCCTTGAGCGCCATCGGCACCGTCATCGAGCGCGCGACGACGGTGCAGTCCGTCCCCTCGCGCTTCACGTCGGCGACGCCGAGCGGGACGACGAAGTCTTCGCCGTCGGGCACCTCGCCCTTGTTGCCGTACATGCGCTCCTGTTCGAGGAAGATGACGGGGTCGTCGTCGCGGATGGCGCTTTTCAGCAGCCCCTTGGCGTCGGCCGGCGTCGAGGGCATCACGACCTTGAGGCCGGGGAAGTGCGCGTACCAGCTCTCAAGCGCCTGCGAGTGCTGCGACGAGACCTGGAAGGCCGACCCGTTCGGGCCGCGGAAGACGATGGGCACCTTGAACTGCCCGCCCGACATATAGCGCATCTTCGCCGCGTGGTTGACGATCTGGTCTGTGGCGAGGATGGAGAAGTTGAAGGTCATGAACTCGATGATGGGGCGCAGTCCCGCCATCGCCGCGCCGACGCCGAGCCCCGCGAAGCCCAGCTCGGTGATGGGCGAATCGACCACGCGCCGGTCGCCGAACTCTTCGAGCAGCCCCTTCGAGACCTTGTACGCGCCCTGATAGGCGGCGACCTCCTCGCCCATCAGGAAGATGCTCTCGTCGCGTCGCATCTCCTCGCGCATCGCCTGATTCAGCGCCTCGCGCATCGTTATAACTGCCACTGCAAACCTCCAGTTTGCGTGATGAGTGATGAGTGATGAGAAGAACCGGGCGCGCCGTCTTCTCTTACTCATCACTTATCACTCATCACTTATCACTTCTTAATCGGTGTCGCGTAGACGTGCGTGAAAAGTTCTTCGGGCGCGGGCTCGGGGCTCGCGTCGGCGAACTTGACAGAGCGCTCGACCTCTTCGCGGACGCGCGCCTCGATGGACTTCAAGCCTTCGTCGTCGAGCACGCCCTTCTGGCGCAGGCTGTCGCCGAAGACCTTGATGGGGTCGCGCTCCTGATACTGCTCAATCTCGGCGCGCGTGCGGTAGTGGCCGGGGTCGGACATCGAGTGGCCCATGAAGCGGTAGGTGCGAATCTCGATGAGCGAGGGCAGAGACTCCTTGCGCGCGCGCTCGACGGCGCGCTCGGTCGCCGCGCGCACCGCCAGCACGTCCATCCCGTCCACGAACTCCGAGGCCATCCCGTAGCCGACCGCCTTCTGCGACACGTCGCTGATGGACATCGCGCGCTTGAGCGACGTGCCCATGCCGTACTGGTTGTTCTCGCAGATGTAGACGCAGGGCAGCTTCCAGAGCTGCGCCATGTTGAGCGACTCGTGGAACGCGCCCTGATTGACCGCCGCCTCGCCGAAGAAGACGAGCGTCGTCTGGTCTGTGCCGCGATACTTGGAGGCGAAGGCGACGCCGGTGGCGATGGGAATCTGCCCGCCGACGATGCCGTGGCCGCCGAAGAAGTGCTTGTCCACGTCGAAGAGGTGCATCGAGCCGCCCTTGCCCGCCGAACAGCCGCCCGCGCGCCCGAACAGCTCGGCCATCACCTCGTCGGCCGACATGCCGAGCGCGAGCGCGTGGCCGTGGTCGCGGTAGCTCGTCAGCGCGTAGTCGTCCGGCCGGAGCGCCGAGAGCGAGCCGACGGCGACCGCCTCCTGCCCGATGTAGAGGTGGCAGAAGCCGCCGATCTTGCCGAGCGTGTAGGACTCGGCCGCCTTCTCCTCGAAGCGGCGGATGAGCACCATCTGGTAGAGCATCCGCAGAAGCGTTTCGCGGTCTACTCCCTCGATCTGCTTCTGCTGCTCGTGCTGACGCTGCTCGTGCTCCTCGCGCAGCTCCGCCGGGTCGATGCGGTCACGCTCGTCGCGCGCCTCTTCGCCGCGCCCCTGCTCTTCGCGCTCTTCGGCCACTCCCGCGCCGGCCGAAGCTCCTTCCGTCTGTGTTCGAGGTCTCATCGGTGTCACTTTAAGCTCACTCATAGGTGGAATTCTCGCGCGCGCGTGCGGGCGCTTCCGCCGACGCCGGACGCCCCGCAACAAGGGCCTCCGAGCGCCGCACTACTACCGCGACTGTCGTGTTCAGTTGTGACGAGAAGGGATTATACGCGACTTTAACGCGCGCGGCAAAAATGGCGCAGAAGCCCGGCCGCGAAGACGGGGGAAA
>JBEVKV010000434.1:0-10486 GCA_040509515.1 Pyrinomonadaceae bacterium
ACACGCCGCCCGCCGAGAGCCGGGCCGGACGCCGACCCGCCGAAACTACCGCGCGGCGTTCGCGTTCATGTCGGAGTTGCGGGCCGAGTCGGACGTTTGCGCCGGGTCGCGCATACTGCCCGTGTGACACCAGCCCGTCTTGTGTCCGCGGTTGTTCGCGCCCGGGAGTTGGCCGTAGGCCCTCTCCGTCACGCCGTCTTCCGGGTCGCCCAGAAACGCGTCGGTCGCGAGGCTGCAATAGTCGTAACGGTACCAAACGTCTGTGAACGAAGTCGTCGAGTAATGCACCTTCGCCCTCGCCCAGCTCGGAATCCCCGCCAGCCAGTTTGCCGCGCCGGTGTACGTGAGGTCGTAGTTGCTCCCGCAACCCGACCCGAAGACGCTTGCGATGGCCGCCAGATTTCCCGCCAACGCCGTCCCCTGATACGGCGTGCCGACCGATTGAATCAGGCGGTTGCCGGTCGCGTAGTCGAACCCACTCCAGTAATAGGTGTAGAGGTGGAGCGAGGCCGCGCCGCCCTGACTGTGAGCGACCGCGCCGAACGATGGGAACTGCGCGCCGAAGTTCCGAATCAGGTTGGCGAACTGGTCGTGAGTGCGGCTCTGGTTCGGGTCGCTGAAGACGGCGTAGTCTGTAAACTGCGAGGTCGGGAAAGGATTCCCGCCCGAGCAATACCCGTGAATCAGCAGCAGCTTGCCGCCCACCGCCTGCGTCCCGAAGTCCGCCGCGGCCGACGTGACCTCCGGCCTTTTGCCCTTCCGCATCTCCTCCGTAATCTGAGAGACGGCCGCCCGCGCGGTCGTCGGCAGACTGACGATTGACAGCGGGACGGCGGCCGACTCGGCGAGCGTCACGAAGTAGTCCGGGTCTTGCAGGCGCACGTTGCGAAGCTCGTAAGAGCCTGCCGCCCCGGCCCGCGCCAGCCAGCGCGCGTCGAGCATCAGATCGACGTTGACGCCGTTCCTCTTCTCATTGGCGAGCGCCATGCCGCCCACCCACGCCACCGGAGACTCTCCGCCGGTTTCGTCGCGGCCCCAGACTTCGGCGTACGCGATGACCTTGCGCCCGACGCCGAGGCCGGCCGCCGGCAGACTGACGCGCAGGCGCGTCTGATCGACGACGGCCGTGCCGGCCCGCGTCCCGAGTCTGACGTTGTCGGCGAGCACCTGAAAGACGTGCTCACTGGTGCGGACGTATTGCCCGCCGTCTGCGCTCCTGCCGCGCACGACGACCTGCGCCGTGTAGCGTCCGGCTTCGCGCGGGACAAAGCTTCCCCTGAAGTGCCTGTCGTCCGCGCCCTTCATGACTAAGGTTTCGGTCTTGCCGCCGGGCGCGCGAATCTCAATCTCCGCGCCCGTGACGCTCCCGGCGAGCGCCTCCGCGCGGCTCGACTCGGTTTCCGTGCGCTCGTCAGAGACCGAGGCGACAAATTCCAGCGGCTTCCCCAGGAGCGTCTGGTGTGTGTCCAGATAGCTGTAGAGGCGGTAAGGCGAGTCGCCGGACACGACCAGAAAACCGGCGTCCTCGGGGGCGTTGAGTTTTCTCCCCGTCGCGACCACGTCCACCTTCCAACTCCCGGCCTTGTGCCCCCGCAGCGTGAAAACTTCGGCGGGGAAGTTGACCCCGTCGAGCCTGACTTCGCTCGGCTGTCTCTCGACCTGTGCGCTCTGACGCAAGTTCATCTGTACGTCACCCGTCGAGACGAGAATCTGCCAGTCATCGCTGTTCGGCGCGAGCAGCGTCAACCTCAGCTCGCCGGTGTTATCGACCGGCACCTGCGTCGACCAGCGGGCGTTCCCCGCCGCGTCCTGACGAAGCCGGATCGGCAGCATCGCCGCTTTCGAGCGGACGCCCAGCGTCGCCGCCGCGGGCAGACGCATCGACGGCATCTCTCCGGGCTCCCCGGCTAAGTTTTTAAAGGCTTCATTCGGAGCCGGCGTGCGCGCGCCCTGTGCGAAGGAGGCGCACGGGAGGACGAGCAGGCAGAGCGAAACCGCGAAGAGTAAGACCTTGCTTTTTTTCATGTTTCCCCATCCTTGTGTAGCGAGCCGTGAAGTGTGAGAGAGAAGCAGCGCCGGCCGCTTCGGGTCGTCCACGATGAGGCGACCACTGGGCGACTCTTCAGATTGCCGGCAACTGGGGGCGGTGCGAAGTCAGTAAGGGCTGACGGGGCTTGTGAGAGCCGGGCTTGCGGTTCATAGACGCAGCGTTAACTGCCACTGTGCCACGGCCTGAGGCTCTGTTCGAGGCTAAGGTTTATCACGTCCGGGAGTGAGTTGCAAAAAATATGGGGGCCATATTTGTTAGCGGGCTTTTTTGCTGCCGAGAGGCCCGTCAGTCTGAGAGGTCTGGCGCTTCAGATGGGCTCTGCCCCAGAGGCGAACGCCCTCGACCAGCGGCAGCACAGACCGGCCGTAGTCGGTCAGCGAATACTCGACGGGAGCCGGAACCGCGCCCTTCGGTTGTCGCCGCACGAGCCCGTCGCCGACCAACTCGCGGAGTTGCTGAGTGAGGACTTTCTGCGAAATGCTTGGCATCTCACGCCGGAGCGCCGCGAAGTGCTTCGGCGATTCCGCCAGCCAGTACACGATGATCAGTTTCCATTTACCGCCGAGCGCCGCCAGCGCCGCCGTCAGCGGACACCCGACGACCGGGTTGGGACGCCCGCGCCGAGTACGGTTACCTGAAGGTGCCTTCTTGATGGGGCTCATGCGCCGGATTATATTCCTTCCCCGGCAAAGTTACAGATTAGTTTATTCCGCCGCGGCCGAGGAGAGGACACAGTGATGAACGCACCCGGACATCTTCGAGCTTATCTCTTCCTGTGCATTCTCGTCGTCGCCCCGCAACCCCTTCGCGGGGGCGCGCGGCAGAGTTCGGGCGCGCCGGGTACGAGCCCTCAACACGTCCCCGTTAAACGGGACGGGCAACACGATTTCGACTTCGAGATCGGCACCTGGAAGACCCGCCTATCGCGCCGCCTGCGCCCTCTGACCGGCTCCACCACCTGGGTCGAGTACGAGGGCACGACCGTCGTCCGAAAGGTTTGGGACGGCCGCGCCAATCTGGTCGAGCTTGAGGTCAACGGCCCGGCGGGTCGCATCGAAGGGTTGTCCCTGCGTCTATACAATCCCGAATCCCGCCAGTGGAGCCTCAACTTTTCCAACAGCGCCGGCGGCACCCTGAGCGAGCCCGTCATCGGAGAGTTCAAAAACGGTCGCGGCGAGTTCTACGGGCAGGAGACGCTGAACGGCCGGGCCATCTTCGTTCGATTTGTTATTTCGGACATCACTCCTAATTCGTGCCGTTTTGAACAGGCATTCTCGGATGACGGAGGCAAGACGTGGGAAGTAAACTGGGTCGCGATAGACACGAGGGTGAAAGACGAACCCGCCACAGTGCGTTGAACGAATGACCGTTGTAAGACTCCAACGGCTTCACTTTAACTGGGCCAAGATTCGCGTGATGCCGCTTGAACTCCCCAACGCTCGCCCGTATAATCCCCGGCTGTTTAGGTCGTGAGTACCCACGGCAGGTTAACTACGGCCATGCCTCCTCAGTGCGACCGGTGACGCCTATCACGGACGCACTCCCCATGCACACTTAACCTGTACGGAGCAGATTCAGGCGAGGGCTGACGATTCTCCACGCCCGACCCCTGCGTCGCGTCTTCAACTCCTCAGGCCCCGACCCTGTGCCTTAAAGGAAACACAAATGCCCTACACTCTGTCACGCCGCACGGCGGTGATCGCCGCCGTCACTCTGTTAGCACTCTCCTTCGCGGTGATTGCCGCCGCGGCCGTCGCGCCGGGCTCAATCTCCTTCACCAGCGCCACCTACCAGATTGAGGAGGGCGGCGGGGACGCGCTCATCACCCTCAGCCGCAGCGGCGGCGCCGACGGCGTCGTGACGGCGAAGGTCACGCTCGAAGGCGGGACGGCGACCGGCGGTGTCGATTACAGGCGACCCTCGCCGGGCTCGGTCGACCCCGCCTTGAACATCGGGAGCGGGCCGACCAGCACCGTGCGGGACGTGGCCGTGCAGCCGGACGGCAAGATTCTCATCGGCGGCCTCTTCTGGTCTTACAACGGCGTCACGCGCAACGGCATCGCGCGCCTCAACGCCGACGGGAGCCTCGACAACACCTTCCCCTCGCCCGAGATGAGGAAGGACGTGTTCTGCATCGTGCTCCAGCCGGACGGCAAGATTCTCATCGGCGGCGTCGTCTCGCAGTACGGGACGAACGACAACCGCACCGGCATCGCCCGCCTCAACGCCGACGGCAGCTTCGACTCGACCTTCACCCCCGGGACGGGCGTGGGCGCCTACGGCGTGGACACGATACTCCTCCTGCCCGACGGCAAGATTCTCATCGGGGGCAATTTCCCCACCTACAACGGTACGGCCGTGGGCAAGCTCGCCCGGCTCAACTCGGACGGCACGCTCGACACCTCGTTCAACCCGGGCGTGGGCCCCGACGGCGGCCTTGTCCGCGACCTGCTGTTGCAGCCGGACGGCAAGATCATCGTCGGCGGCTGGTTCACGACCTTCGCCGGCCACAGCCGGAACGGCGTCGCGCGTATCAACGCCGACGGCAGTTACGACGCCGGCTTCAACCCGGGCACCTCCATCGACAACTACAACGTCGAGGCCATCGCGTTGCAGCCGGACGGCAAGGTGCTCGTCGGCGGCGGCTTCTACACCAACATGATCCCCTCGGGGAACCCGACCGCCCTCACCCGACTCAACGCCGACGGGACGCCCGACGCCGCCTTCCCCGCCCCCGGCTACGGCACCAACTTCTTCACGCGGGCCATCACGCTTCAGCCCGACGGCAAGATTCTCCTCGGCGGCACCTCCAAGCCGTCGCCCACGTCCGATGTCGCGCACTGGCTCGACCGCCGCAAAGCCGACGGTACCGACGACACCACCTTTAACCCCGGGGTGAACGCCTTCCTCAACAGCGGCGTGAATAAGATCGCGTTGCAGGGCGACGGCAGGATTCTCGTGGCGGGGCAGTTCTCCACCAACTTCTTTACCTCCACATACAGGAACCTCTGGCGATTGGAGGGTGACCTGTTCGTCACCTGGAACGCCGGGGACACGGCCGACAAGACCGTCAGGCTGCCCGTCTTTCAGGACACGAGCCACGAGGAGAACGAGACGGTCAACCTCAAGGTGGAGGCCCTGACCGTGGGCTCCACGTCCGGCCCCGTGACCGACGCGACGCTCGTCATCACGGACGACGACCCGACGCTCGGGTTCGCGGCCGCCACCTACAGCGTGAGCGAGGACGGCGGCTCCGTCAGCATCCCCGTCGAGCGCGCCGGCTACACGGGCGGCACGTCCACCTTCACCTACTCGCTCCCCTTCGGCACGGCGAACGCGGGCGACTTCGCGCACACGCCGTCGATGCTCACCTTCGCGCCCGGCGAGACGACCAAGACCATCACCATCGACATCACCAACGACGCCGTCAACGAGCGCGACGAGACCTTCTCCGTGCAGGTCGGGGCCGTCACCGGCGGGATCATCAGCCGCCACAGCGCCGTGGTCACCATCCTCAACGACGACCCGCTGCCGACCGTCTCCATCGCCGACACCACGGTCGTCGAGGCCGACGCCGGGTTCAAGTCGGCCGTCTTCACCGTCACGCGCACCGGCCTGATAGACCGCAACGTCGTCGTCAACGTGCGCACGGCGGACGGGACGGCGGTGGCCGGCGAGGACTACCTCTCGGCCGGCGTCCCGACCCAGTTGTTCATCGCCCCCAACGCCGATTCGGCCCAGTTCACGGTCAACACCTACGGCGACACCATCGTCGAGGGGGACAAGACCTTCACCGCGGAGATTTCGACGCCGATGAACGCGACGATTACGCGCGCGCAGGCCGTCGGCACCATCAAGGACAACGACACGACCACCGGCGTCCCGACCGTGCAGTTCGGCGCGCGCGAGTTCAAGGCGCAGGAGGGCGCGGGCGTCGCGACGCTCGTCGTGACCCGCTCGGGCGACTCCTCGGCCCCGATGAACGTCAACTACTCGACGGCCCTGTGGGTCGGCACGCCCGGGCCGGGGTCGGCCTGGGATCGTAACGATTACACCTACACGCTGGGGACGCTCCGCTTCGCCGCGGGCGAGACGAGCAAGGAGGTGCAAATCTTCCTCACCGACGACGCGCTGGTCGAGGGCGACGAGCTGATGTCCGTGGCCCTGAGCGCGGCGACGGGCGGGGCGAGCGTGGGCGCGCCCAACGCCGCGTCGGTTCGCATCATCGACAACGACACCGCGCCCGCGGCGGCGAACCCCATCGACGACACGGCCTTCTTCGTCCGCCAGCACTACCGCGACTTCCTCGGCCGCGACCCCGACGCCTCGGGGCTCGCCTTCTGGACGGGCGAGATAGAAGGTTGCGGCGCTGACGCCGCGTGCCGCGAGGTGAAGCGGGTCAACGTCTCGGCGGCCTTCTTCCTCTCCATCGAATGTCAGGAGACGGGTTATTACGTCTACCTGCTCTACAAGGCGGCCTTCAACTCGGGCGAGCGCGTCCCGTTCAGCAGCTTCGCGTTCGACAGCCAGCAGGTGAGAAGGGACGTGGTGGTCGGCGACGACGGATGGGAGCAGAGGCTCGCCTCGAACAAGCAGGAGTTCGCCGACGCCTTCGTCGCGCGCACGAACTTCCTCAACGCCTACCCGCAGTCGATGACGGCCGCGCAGTTCGTGGACGCGCTCAACAACAACACCGGCGACCCGCTCAACCCCACCGCCGGGGGCTCGCTAACGCAGGCCGAGCGCGACAAGCTCGTCGCCGACCTGACGGCCGGCGCCATCACGAGGGCGCAGGCGTTGCGCGCCATCGCCGAGAACGCCGAGTATCGCCGCCGCCAGCTCAGCAAGGCGTTCGTGCTGATGCAGTACTTCGGCTACCTGCGCCGCGCCCCGAACGCGATGCCGGACGTTGACTTCACGGGCTACAACTTCTGGTTGGGCAAGCTCAACGAGTTTCAGGGCAACTACATCAACGCCGAGATGGTCAAGGCGTTCATCAACTCGGCCGAGTACCGGAAGAGGTTCGGGCAGTAACCCCGAGCCGAGATTAAAAGTGAAGGCCGCCAGCGAGTTAATCTTCTGGCGGCCTTCCCTTTCCCTGCCCAAGCTAACCCTCGTGACGAACCCCACACCCGGTCTTCATCGTCGTGCTTTAGATATAATCCGAAGAGCTGCTGTAATAGTATTACTCCTGATTTGCTGTCGGAGAATGGTCTTGGGGGACGCAAGGGTGCGCATACTTTTGGTCGAGGATGAGCCGAGCGCCGCCTTGATGCTCGCCAAGGGGCTGCGCGAGGAGGCGTACGCGGTGGACGTGGCGGCCGACGGCGAGAGGGCGCTGGAGATGGCCTTCGTTAACGACTACGACCTCATCATCCTCGACGTCATGCTGCCGCGCAAGGGCGGCTTCGAGGTCTGCCGCGAGTTGCGCGCGAGCGGGTCGGCGGTGCCCGTCCTGATGCTCACGGCCCGCGACGCGGTCGAGGACAGGGTCGCGGGATTGGATTCGGGGGCCGACGACTACCTGCCGAAGCCGTTCGACTTCGAGGAGCTGCTCGCGCGCGTCCGCGCGCTGCTGCGGCGCAGGCCCGCCCTCTACCCCGAGGTCATCAACGTCGCCGACCTCTCCCTCGACACGCGCGCCCGGCGGGCGCGGCGCGGCGGGCGCGACGTGGAACTGACGGCGAAGGAGTACGCGCTCTTAGAGTACCTCGCGCGGCGGGCCGACGAGGTGGTGGGGCGCGCCGACATCGCCGAGCACGTCTGGGATGAATCCTACGACCCCTTCTCGAAAGTCATCGAAGTGTTCATCCAGCGGCTGCGCCGGAAGGTTGACGAAGGACACGACCTGAAGCTCATACGCACGCGGCGCGGCGAGGGCTACACGCTGACGGCCGAGGGAGCGGGCGCGGATGATTAACACGGTCAGGGGGCGCTTGACGCTCTGGTACGTGAGCGCGCTGGCGCTCATCCTCGTCGCGTTCGGCGTCGCCGTCTACGTCATGCTGTCGCGCTCGCTGCACCGGCGCGTCGACGAGGCGCTGCGCTCGACCCTCGAAATCTCGATTACCTCGCTGACGCACGACACGCAGGAGGGGCAGTCGAGTCAGAGCGCCGCGCAGAGCACGACGGCCGAGTTGTCCCACCCGCAACAGGCGATGATGATCTTCGACGGCGCGGGGCGACTGCTCGCCGAGCACCCCTACGAAGGAGACTTGCACATCCGCCCGCCAGACCTCGGCGCGATACCCGACGACGCGGTCTACCTCTACACGGTCGCGGAGGAGGGCGACGCGAACGACCGCCACCGCCTCGCCGTGCGGAGGGTGCGGATTCCTCCCGCGGACACCCCGTACATCATCCTCGCCAGCCAGCCGCTCGAAGCGGTCGAAGACGAGCTGGAGTCGCTCCGTGAGATTCTCTATCTGGCGACGCCGGCGGTGCTGCTCGTGGCCGGCCTCGGCGGCTGGTTTTTGGCGCGTCAGGGTCTCGCGCCGGTGGGCGCGATGGCGAGGAGGGCGCGCCAGATCGGGGCCGGCAGTCTCGACCGGCAGTTGCCCGTCGCCAACCCGCACGACGAGCTGGGGCAACTCGCCAACAGTTTCAACGAGCTGCTCGCGCGTCTCGACGCGGCGTTCGGCGAGCAGCGCCGGTTCATGGCCGACGCCTCGCACGAGCTGCGCACCCCGCTCTCGGTGATGAGCACGGCGGCGGGGGTGACGCTGAAGAAAGAGCACCGCGAGGAGGAGGAGTACCGCGAGGCGCTTCAGATGATGGCCGAGCAGACCCGGCGGCTCTCGCGCATCGTGCAGGACATGTTCATCCTCGCGCGCGCCGACGCCGGGCACTACCCGCTGCAAAACAGGGCGCTCTATCTCAACGACCTGCTCGACGAAGTGGCGCGGGCCGGCGGCCTGCTGGCCTCCGACAAGGGCGTGACCGTGGAGTTGACGAACCTGCCGGAGGCCGCCTTCCACGGCGACGAAGATTTGCTCCGCCAGATGGTCATGAACCTCATGGATAACGCCGTGAAGTTCACGCCCGCGGGTGGCGTCGTCAGGCTCAGTCTGACGACGCGTGCGGACGATTATCTGCTCTCGGTCTCCGACACCGGGCCGGGCATCCCCGTCGAGGCGCGCGACCACGTCTTCGAGCGTTTCTACCGCGCGGACAAGGCGCGTTCGCGCTCGGAAGACGGCGGCGCGGGCCTCGGCCTCGCCATCGCCAGATGGATCGCGCAGGCCCACGACGGCGACCTCGAACTGGCCGACTCAAACGGCACCGGCGCAACCTTCACCGTCCGGCTCCCGCTCCCCTCCCGTAACTGACTGCCCGCCCAACACTTCAGGCGTTTACCGTCCGTTTACCGGGGATTTGATAGTCTTTGCGGATAAATGCGAAGGCATCCGAAGGGCTGTCATTAAGGGGGCGAGTTCTATGAGCTACAGGGTGAAGATGCTGCTGCCGGTCGTCGGCATGTTCTTACTGGCGTGCATCGTGGTGGCGGCGGTCACGCGCGCGGGGCGCGACATCACACAGCCGGTGACGGCCTTCACGGGCGGCACGTTCGAGGCGTCGGGCGTCGCACACGTCCCCGGCACCGACGGCGTGCTCTTCGTGGACGACGGGCGCAACGAAGAAGTCTTCTGGATGAGGCTCGGCGAGGGGCGCACACAGGCGGGCGCGATCACGCCGGTCAAGCTCGGCGCGAGCGTCGTCGACCTCGAAGGCATCACCACGGACGGCACGCACTTCTACGTCGTCGGCTCGCAGTCCAAGTCGAAGGGCGGCGACCTCGCGGGGCTCGTGCGCTTCCGTTTCGACGCGCAGGGTCAGCGCGCCGAGGGCGTCGAGTCGATCTCCGGGCTCAAGCGTTTCCTCGCGGAGAACGTGGCCGAGCTGCGCGGGATGGCGGAGAGGAAGTACAAGGACGGCGGCATCAACGTCGAAGGGCTGGCGTGGGATCAGAAGAACGGGCGACTTCTGCTCGGCCTGCGCTCGCCGGTCGTGGACGGGCAGGCGCTCGTCGTGCCGCTGCGGCTGCGCGACCCGCGGGCCGCCTTCACATCCGGCAATCTCGAAGTGGAAGGGGCGAAGGCCATCAGGCTGCCGCTCGGCGGGGCGGGCGTCAGGAGCATCGAGTACGACGACCGCGCGAAGGCGTTCCGCGTCATCGCCGGCGCGGGGCCGAACTCCGAGAAGCTGGACTTCAAGCTCTGGGAGTGGGACGGCGACGCAACGCGGCCCGCGCTCCGCGAGGTGGTTACGGATGCGCGCAGGCTCAAGCCCGTAGGCGTCACGCGCGTCTCGTCGGCGGGCCGCGACTTCACCTTCATCGTCTTCGACACGAGCGGCTACGCGGTGACGGATTAGGGTCTGCGGACGACTTCTTGCCTCAAAACATTTCCTGCAACACAGTCAGAAATAACTCCCCGG
>JBEVKV010000435.1:0-4067 GCA_040509515.1 Pyrinomonadaceae bacterium
TGCAGCCCTGGCGGCTGCTCGCCGACCCTTCGGGTTACATCTTCTCGTGGCTGCTCGGCTACTCGGGGGGCTTAGGCTCCATCGCGGGCGTGCTCATCGCCGACTACTGGCTCATCAGACGCCGGGAGCTGGCGCTCGCAGACCTCTACCGCCGGAGGGGCGTCTACACGTACACTGCCGGGTGGAACTGGCGCGCGGTCGTGGCGACGCTCTTGGGCTGCCTCTTCGCGTGGATAGGTCTGCTGGTGCCGGCGCTCAGACCGCTTTACGACTACGCCTGGTTCGTCGGCTTCGGCGTCTCTTTCGCGGCGCACTACGCGCTGACGAAGGCGGCGCCGCCGCGCGAGGTCGAGGGCAGCGCCACGGCGCGGGCCGGCGAGCGGGCGGCCGCCGGCTGAGGCCGCGGAGGGGTTTTAGGATTCAAACTGTTCGACCGAAATCATCACCCGGAGGTAAACCCATGCCACGCACAGTCAAATGCGGTCTCATCCAGGCGACCAACGCCGCGCCGACCGACGCCCCCATCGAGGAGATCAAGCGGCTCAACATCGAGAAGCACCTCAAGCTCATCGAGGAGGCCGCCGCCGAAGGCGTCCAGATTCTCTGCATGCAGGAGGTCTTCACCACGCCCTACTTCTGCGCCGAGCAGCAGACGCGCTGGTACGAAGCGGTCGAGCGCATCCCCGACGGCCCGACCGTCAGGCTCATGCAGGAGGTCGCGAAGCGGCACCAGATGGTCATCGTCGTCCCCATCTACGAGGAGGAGATCGTCGGCGTCTACTACAACACGGCGGCCGTCATCGACGCCGACGGCAGGTACCTCGGCAAGTACCGCAAGAACCACATCCCGCACGTCAACCCGGGCTTCTGGGAGAAGTTCTACTTCCGCCCGGGCAACCTCGGTTACCCCTGCTTCGACACGGCCTACGCGCGCGTCGGCGTCTACATCTGCTACGACCGGCACTTCCCCGAAGGCGCGCGCGCGTTGGGACTCAACGGCGCGGAGATAGTCTTCAACCCTTCGGCGACGGTGGCGGGGCTGTCCGAATATCTCTGGAAGCTGGAGCAGCCGGCGCACGCCGTCGCCAACGGCTACTTCGTCGGCGCCATCAACCGCGTCGGCCACGAGCAGCCGTGGGACATCGGCGAGTTTTACGGCCAGAGCTACTTCTGCGACCCGCGCGGCCAGATCGTCGCCGAGGCCCCGCGCGACCGCGACGCCCTCGTCGTCGCCGACCTCGACCTCGACAAAATCCGCGAAGTCCGCAACACCTGGCAGTTCTACCGCGACCGACGCCCCGACACTTATCAGGCGCTCGTCGCCGACTAGGCCGTTAACACTTATGTCAGAAACCTTTTCCCCTAAGCTGCCGCACGAGGAGATCGAGCGGAACTTCCGCGAGATCGCGCCGGCGCTGACCGAGGCCGAGGCGCTGTTCGAGGCGAACCGGTGCGTCTACTGCTACGACGCGCCGTGCACGCACGCGTGCCCGACGCACATCGACGTGCCGGCCTTCATCAAGAAGATCGCCTCCGGCAACCTCGTCGGCTCCGCCCGCGTCATCTTCGACGCGAACCCCATCGGCGCGACCTGCGCGCGCGTCTGCCCCGTCGAGGTTCTGTGCGAGGGCGCGTGCGTCGAGAAGACGCTGATGCACAAGCCCATCGAGATCGGGCGGCTGCAACGCTACGCCACCGACTTCGCGCTGGCCGCCGGGCTCGACGTGCTGAAGGCGGGCGCGCCCAACGGCAAGTCGGTCGGCGTCGTCGGCTCCGGCCCCGCCGGACTCTCCTGCGCGACCTACCTCGCGCGGCTCGGATACGACGTGACGGTCTACGAGCGCAAGGCACTGCCCGGCGGGCTCGACACCTACGGCATGGCCGAATACAAGATGTCGCAGCGCGTCTCGACCGACGAGGCGCGCGCGGTCGAGCGGCTCGGCGTCAAGTTGCGCACGGGCGTCGAGGTCGGCCGCGACATCACGTTCGAGGAGCTTGAGGCGGCGCACGACGGCGTCTTCCTCGGCGTCGGCTTGGGCGAGACGGGACGCCTCGACATACCGGGCGAAGAACTCGAAGGCGTCTACGACGCGCTCCACGTCATCGAGCGCATCAAGTCGCGCCGATGGGAGACGGTGCCCGTCGGGCGCGTGGTGGCGGTCATCGGCGCGGGCAACACGGCCATCGACGCCGTCACGCAGGCGCGCCGCCTCGGAGCGGAGCGCGTGATGCTCGTCTACCGGCGCGGCCCCGCGGAGATGCCCGCCTACGAATACGAGTACACGCTCGCCAAGCAGGACGCGGTCGAGTTCCTCTGGCAGACCGCGCCGGTCGAGGTGCTCGCCGACGAGGGCGGGACAAAAGTCTCGGGGCTGCGCTGCGTGCGAACAGAGTTGGGCGAGCCCGACGCTTCGGGACGGCGTTCGGTCAGGCCAATCGAAGGCTCGGAGTTCGACGTGCCGGCCGACACGGTCATCAAGGCGACGGGGCAGCAGAAGATGCGCGAGCTCTTCTCGCAAATCCCCGGGGTCGAAGTCGACAAGGCCGGGCGCGTCGTCGTCGAGCCGGAGACGATGCGGACGGGCAACCCCAGATTCTTCGCCGGCGGCGACTGCGTCAACGGCGGGCGCGAGGCCGTGGACGCCGCGCAGATGGGCAAGCTGGCCGCGCAGGGCATCCACCTCGCGCTCACGGGCGAGCGCGTCGAGTTCGCCGGCGCGCGCGTGCCGCTCCACGAGGAGACGCAGAACCTGAAGGCGCACTGACGGCGCGCAGCGCCCGCTTCACTCCTCCCTTCACAGCGAGGTCGACGTGGTCTGCGCGGCGGACGGGCTGAACGGCTACCTCGTCGAGGGGGGCATCGCCGTCGCGGAGTGCTACCTCTACGGGCGGCTGGCCGAAGACGTGTGCAACTGACATAAACAGACGAGGACGTGAGAAACAATGGCAGACCTGAGCGTTGATTTCGCGGGCATCAAGTCGCCCAACCCCTTCTGGCTGGCCTCCGCGCCGCCGACCAACATGGGCTCGATGGTCGAGCGCGCGTTCGACGCCGGCTGGGGCGGCGCGGTCTGGAAGACCCTCGGCGAGCCCATCCGCAACGTCTGCTCGCGGCTCGCCTCGGTCGACCTCGGGCCGCAGCGCATGGTGGGACTGAACAACATCGAGCTGATCACCGACCGCCCGCTCGAAGTCAACCTGCGCGAGATACGCGAGGTCAAGCGCAAGTACCCGAAGCACGCCGTCATCGTCTCGCTGATGGTCGAGTCGAAGCGCGAGGCATGGCACGACATCGTCAAGCGCGCCGAGGACACCGGCTGCGACGGCTTCGAGCTGAACTTCGGCTGCCCGCACGGGATGAGCGAGCGCGGCATGGGCGCGGCGATGGGTCAGGTGCCCGACTATACGTGCATGGTCACGGAGTGGGTGAAGGAGGCGGCGACGCTTCCCGTCATCGTCAAGCTCACGCCCAACGTGACGAGCATCAACCCGCCGGCGCGCGCGGCCGTGCGCGGCGGCGCCGACGCGCTCTCGCTCATCAACACCATCAACTCCGTGATGGGCGTCAACCTCGACACGCTCGTCCCGCACCCGAACGTCAACGGGATGGCCGCGCACGGCGGCTACTGCGGCCCGGCCGTCAAGCCCATCGCGCTCAACATGGTCTCTGAGCTGGCGCGCGACCCCGAGGTGTCGGTTCCCATCTCCGGCATCGGCGGCATCTCGACGTGGCGCGACGCGGCCGAGTTCCTCGCGCTCGGCGCGGCCAACGTGCAGGTCTGCACGGCGGTCATGCACTACGGCTACCGAATCGTTGAGGACATGATCGACGGGCTGTCGAACTACCTCGACGGGAAGGGCTTCCGCACGGTCGGCGAGTTCGTCGGCGTGAGCGCGCCGCGCGTCACGGACTGGGGCAACCTCGACCTCAACGACAAGACGGTCGCGCGCATCGACCACACCAAGTGCATCCAGTGCAACCTCTGCCACGTCGCCTGCGAGGACGGCGCGCACCAGTGCATCCCGCTCGTGCGGATGAACGGCACGCGTTACCCCGTCGTCGACGA
>JBEVKV010000436.1:0-3228 GCA_040509515.1 Pyrinomonadaceae bacterium
TGGCTTCCGGGCGTGAGAAACGATGAATAAAAAACTCAAGCTCTACGTAGTCTGCGCGCTCGCGCTCGCCGCCCTGACCTTCTCGTCCGCCGGCGCGCAGGAGCAGCAGACTCCCGCGCCGAGCGCGGCCCGCGGCGGGATGACGCCGCAGGAGCGCCGCGGCAGGGCCATCTACCTGCGCGGCGAGAGCCCTTCGGGGAAGGAGATTACGGCGCTCGTCGGCGAGGTGGAGGTGCCCGCCTCGACCATGACCTGCGCGGGCTGTCACGGCGCGCGCGGCGAGGGCAAGACCGAGGGCGGCGTCACGGCCGGCAACCTCACTTGGGCCAATCTCACAAAGCCCTACGGCCACACGCACCCCACGGGGCGCAAACACGGGCCCTTCGACGAGGCGTCTTTCGTCCGCGCGTTGACACAGGGCACGGACTCCTCGAAGAACGTGATGCTCGCGGCCATGCCGCGCTACAACTTCTCGGCCGAGGACGCGGCCGACCTCATCGCGTACCTCAAGCGTATCGAGGAAGACCAAGACCCCGGGCTGACCAACGCGGCCGTGCGCGTGGGCACGCTCCTGCCCGCGACGGGCGCGCTCGCCGCGACGGGCGCGGCGATGCGTGACGTGCTCACGGCATTTTTCAACGAACTCAACGCGGGCGGCGGAGTCTTCGGCCGGCGCGTCGAGCTGCGTTCGGCCGAGACCGGGGCGGACGCGGCCGGAACGGTCGCGAGCGCGCGCCGGCTCGTCGAGGAGGGGCAGGTCTTCGCCGTCGTCGGCGGCCTGAGCGCGGGCGCGGACAAGCAACTGCTCGCGCTGGCGCAGGAGTTGGAAGTGCCGTTCGTCGGCCCCGCGACGCTGCTGCCGCCGACCGGTTCCGGCGCGAACCGTTACGTCTTCTACCTCATGCCCGGCCTCGGCGAGCAGGCGCGCGCGCTGGTCAACTTCCACGTCAAGCGGCGCGAGGGCGCGCAGCCGAAGGTCGCGGTCGTCTACGCGGGCGGCGAGATCGGTGGCGCGGGCGCGGCCGCCGTCGAGGAGCAGTGTAAGAAGGCGGGCTGTGGCGTCGTGCAGAAGGTCGCTTACGAGCGCGGCAAGTTCGACGCGCCCGCGCTCGTCCGAAGCCTGAAGGGCGCGGACGCGGTCTTCTTCTTCGGCACGGGCGGCGAGGAGACGGCTTTTCTCAAAGAGGCGGACGCCGCACAGTGGCGTCCGGATGTTTTCTTACTCGGCGCGTTGACGGGGCGCGAGCTGGCGGCGTCCGTCCCCGCCGGCTTCAAGGGGAAAGTCTTTCTCACTTTCCCGACCGTCCCCGGCGACGTGTCTGAGGCGGGCGCGGGCGAACTGCGCATGCTCGCCACGAAGTACAAGTTCGAGGTGCGCCACACGGCGGCGCAGCTCACGGCGCTGGCCGCCGCGAAGGTTCTGGCCGAGGGCTTGAAGCGCGGCGGCCGCGACCTGAGCCGCGAGAAACTCGTCACGGCGCTCGAAGGTTTCTACGACTACGAGACGGGACTCACGCCCCGGCTCACCTTCGGCCCCAACCGGCGCGTCGGCGCGGCGGGCGCGTACGTCGTCCTGATAGACCCGGAGCGAAAAGAGTTCGTTCCCGCGAGCGGCTGGGTCAGCGCCTACTGACCACAATTCGATACTACAAAGGTGATAAAAATGAAATTCTCCATTAGTAAAAGCAGACTCACTCCGACTCTCTTTATGTTCGCGGCGCTGTCACTCGCGCCGGGGGCGGCGGTCGGCCAGACCCAGTCCAACGCGGCCGTGCGCGCGTCGGCCGACCCCGCCGCGGCCTGCGCCTGCGAAGCGTCGCCGCTGCCCGAAGTGCTCGCCACCGTCAACGGCGTCAGCGTCACGCGGCAGGACATCTCGCCCGCGATTCAGAAGCGCGTCGCGGACTTGCAGCAGCAGGTCGTCGACGCGCGCCGGCGCGAACTGGACTTGCAGATTAATAGCGTGCTGCTGGAGGCCGAGGCGAAGAAGCGCGGCACCACCGCCGCGAAGCTGCTCGAAGCCGAGGTCATCGCTAAGACGCAGGAGCCGACCGAGGCCGACGCGCAGAAGTTTTACGACGAGAACAAGGCGCGCATCGGCCGCGAGTTCAAGGAGATTAAGGACGACCTCGTCTCCTACCTGCGCGACGCGCGCCGGCGCGAGGTGGCCGCGAAGTTCTCCGACAGCCTGCGCGCGTCGGCGCAGATAAAGCGGCTCGCCGCCGAGGCGACGCCGCCCGCGACCGACGCCGACCGCGCGCGCGTCCTCGCCACGGTCAACGGCCGAAACATCACCTCGGGCGACGTGGAAGAGTCGCTGCGCCCGCTCGTCTTCAGCGTGCAGGAGCAGGTCTACAAACTGCGCTCGCAGGACGTGGAACTGAAGGTCAACGACCTTCTGCTCGGGCAGGAGGCGCAAAAGCGCGGCGTGACGCAGCGGGCGCTGCTCGACACCGAAATCACCGCCAAGCTCCCGGCCGTCACCGAGGCCGACGCGCAGAAGTTCTACGACGAGAACAAGGAGCGCATCGACGGCGACTTCGCCAAGACGAAGGAGCAGATCATGCAGTACCTGCGCGAAGTCGCGGAGCGGAAGACGCTGACGGACTTTGCCGCGCGGATGCGCGCCGGGGGGCAGGTGCGGACGTTCCTCGTCGCGCCGGTCGCGCCCGCCTACAAGATCGCCACCGACAACCAGCCCTCGAAGGGCAACCCCGCCGCCCGCGTGACCGTCGTCGAGTTCACAGACTTCCAGTGCCCGAGCTGCGCCGCCACGTACCCTGTAATCGAGCGCATCGCGTCGGAGTACGGCGACCGCATCCACGTCGTCGTCCGCGACTACCCGCTGACGCAGCACGCCGACGCGCAGAAGGCCGCCGAGGCCGCCGAGGCCGCGCGCGAGCAGGGCAAGTACTGGGAGTACGTCACGCTCCTCTACCAGAACCAGTCGGCGCTCGCGACCGACAAGTTGAAGGAGTACGCCTCGCGCCTCGGGCTCGACCGCGCGAAGTTCGACGCGGCGCTCGACTCCGGGAAATTCGCCGAGGGCGTCCGCCGCGACGTACAGGACGGCGAGCGCGCCGGCGTGGCCGGCACGCCGACCATCTTCGTCAACGGCACGCGCGTCGAGCGCGCCTCCTACGACGTGCTCAAGGCCGCCATTGACATGGCGCTCAAGTCGTCCGCGAAGTAAACAACCCGACACGGCGCGGGCGCTCTGAGCCGGGA
>JBEVKV010000437.1:0-8078 GCA_040509515.1 Pyrinomonadaceae bacterium
GGCGCTTGATGCGGCGACGGCCAACCTCCTCGAACACCTGAAGCGGCAGACGGACGCCGACCTCGCCGACCTCGCCGACATCGCCTACACGCTGCAGGTCGGGAGGCGCGAGTTCGAGCACCGGCGTGCGCTCGTGTGCGCCGACCGCGAGGACGCCGTCCGCGCGCTCGAAGCGCGCGACTCCGGGCGCGCTCTGACGGCCGTCTGCGACGGTGCGGAGCGCGGCCTCGTCTTCATGTTCAGCGGTCAGGGCGCGCAGCGTCTGAACATGGGGCGCGAGCTGTACGAGGCCGAGCCCGAGTTCCGCGCGGTCGTTGACGAGTGTTCCGAAATCCTCAGGCCCCTGCTCGGCGTAGACCTGCGCCGCGCGCTCTACGCGGACGAGGAGACGGAAGAGGCTGCGCGGACGCTCGGACAGACGTGGCTGACGCAGCCCGCTCTGTTCGCGACTGAGTACGCGCTGGCGAGGCTTTTGGAGTCGTGGGGGCTGAAGCCCGCGGCGATGATCGGACACAGCATCGGCGAGTACGTCGCCGCCTGCGTGGCGGGCGTGCTGACGCTTGAGGACGCGCTGAGGCTGGTCGCGGCGCGCGGGCGTCTGATGCAGTCGCTGCCCGGTGGCGCGATGCTGTCGGTCGCGCTCGGCGAGAGGGAGGCGCAGGCGCTCGTCGGCGACGAACTCTCGCTGGCGGCCCTCAACGCCCCCGCGCGCTGCGTCGTCTCGGGCGCGGTCGCCGCAATCGAGGCGCTGGAGCGCAGGCTGGCCGAGCGCGAGGTCAGCTTCCGCCGCCTGCACACCTCGCACGCGTTCCATTCGTCGATGATGGAGGCGGCGCTGCCCGCGTTCGTCGAGGAGCTGAAGCGCGTCCGCCTGAGCCCGCCGACTTTGCCCTACGTCTCGAACGTGACGGGGCGCTGGGTGACGGCCGAGGAGGCGACCGACCCTCTGTACTGGGCGCGGCACCTGCGCGGGACGGTGCGCTTCGCGGACGGGATACGGCAGTTAGCGCAGGAGCCCGCGCGCGTCTGGCTGGAGGTCGGCCCCGGCGACACGCTCGTCACGCTGGCGAAGCAGAGCGGCGAAAAGATCGAAGGGCGGTTCGCCATTCCGACGCTCGGCGCGCGGCCGGGCGGCCCCGCGGACGAAGAATCTCTGTTGGGCGCGCTCGGGCGTCTCTGGCTGGCCGGCGTCCGCGCGGACTGGCACGGCTTCTACAAGCACGAACTCCGGCGGAGGGTCTCGCTGCCGACCTACCCGTTCGAGCGCGAGCGTTACTGGGTCGCGCCGAGCGAATCGTTCACGCTCGGCGGCGACGCCCACGCGCCCGTGCGCGCCGGGGACGTGGCCGATTGGTTCTACGTCCCTTCGTGGGAGAGGGGACTGCCGCCGCGCCGCGCCGAAGGGGCGGCGGCCACGCGCTGGCTCGTGTTCGTCGACGAGCGCGGGCTCGGCGAGCGACTCGTCGAGCGGCTTGAGCGCGAAGGCGGCTCGGTCTGTAGCGTCGTCGCGGGCGAAGAGTTCGCGGCGGTCGGCGAGCGACGCTACAGCGTCAACCCCGTCCGCGGCGGCGATTACGAAAGGCTGCTCGCGGCGCTGCGCGAGCGGGGCGAGAGCCCGCAGAGAATCGTCCACCTGTGGAGCGTCGCCGCGGAACCAGCGACGCCGGAAGCGAGCGACGCGGGGGGCGGGGCGGCGCTGGAGCGTGGCTTCTTCAGCCTGCTCCGACTGGCGCAGAGCCTCGGTGGCCAACTCCTCTCGTCGGCGCTCGGCGAACGCAAGGCGGAGGACGACGTTCACATCGTCGTCGTCACGGACAGCGCGCAGGAGGTCACCGGCGACGAACTCCTCTCGCCGGCGCAGGCGGCCGTGCTCGGCCCCTCGACGGTCATCCCGCAGGAGTACCCGGGCGTAACGTGTCGCGCGGTGGACATTCTCTTCGGCGACGGCGTGCGCGCCGCGGTGCTCGCCGAAGACCTCGCACGCGAGGTCGCCTCGGACGCGGCCGAGAGCCTCGTGGCGTATCGCGGCGGCCACCGCTGGACGCAGACTTTCAAGTCGTTGAGGCTGGACGCGTCGGGCGCGCTCCCGCCGCGCCTGCGCGAGCGCGGCGTCTACCTCATCACGGGCGGTCTGGGCGGCGTCGGGCTCGAACTGGCGGACTATCTGGCGCGTACGGCGCGCGCGCGGCTCGTCCTCACGTCGCGCGCCGCGCTGCCCGAGCGCGGGCTGTGGGACGAGTGGCTGGCCGCGCGCGGCGAGCGCGACGAGACGAGCCGCCGCATAAGCAGAATCAGGGCGCTCGAAGAACTCGGAGCCGAAGTGCTGACGGTGCGTGCCGACGTGGCCGACCCGGAACAGATGCGCGAGGCGCTGGCGCAGGCGCGCGAGCGCTTCGGCCAAGTCCACGGCGTCATTCACGCGGCCGGGACGGTCGACGGCGGGATGATGCAGGGGAAGACCGTCGAGACGGCCGCGGGCGTCCTCCGGCCGAAGGTCGAAGGCGCGTTCGTGCTCGACCGTCTCTTCGCCGACGCGCCGCTCGACTTCCTCGTGCTCTGCTCCTCGATGCGCTCCTACGTCGGCGGCGCGGGCACGTCCGACTACACGGCGGCCAACGCCTTTCTCGACGCGTTCGCGCGACGCCGCAACCGCGAGCGCGAAGGGCTGACCGTCTCGGTCAACTGGGACGGCTGGCGCGACGTGGGGATGTCCGTGGCGGCGGCGGAACACGCGCGCGCGCAGGCCGGGCGGCAGGACGGCGTGACGGACGAGGAGGGCCTGACGGCCGCCGAGGGCGTCGAAGTGTTCGGCCGCATTCTGGGCGCGGCGCTGCCGCAGGTCGTCGTCTCGACGAGGGACTTCGGCGCGGTGCTCGAAGAGAACAGGAAGAACACGGCCTCGCACTCGCTGAAGGTTCTGGAGGAGGCGAGTCCCTCGCACCCGACGCACACGCGGCCGCAGTTGGGCACACCTTACGTCGCGCCGCGCAGCGACGCCGAGCGGACGCTGACCGGCATCTGGCAGAAGCTGCTCGGCGTCGAGCCGGTCGGCGTCAACGACAACTTCTTCGAGCTGGGTGGCGACTCGGTGGTCAGCATCCAGCTCATCGCGAAGGCCGGCGCGGCCGGACTGCGCCTCACCCCGAAGCAGGTCTTCGAGCACCAGACCGTCGCCGAGCAGGCCGCCGAGGCCGTCGCCGCCGTGACGCAGGCCGCGCCGGAGGCGACGACCGGCCCGCTCCCGCTCACGCCCATCCAGCGGCGGTTCTTCGAGTCGGGCTTCTCCAACCCGCACCACTTCAACCAGTCCGCCCTGCTCGAAGTGCGAAAGGCGCTCGACCCCGCGCGGCTGGAGAGGGCCGTCGGCCACCTGCTGGAACATCACGACGCGCTGCGGCTCCGCTTTACGCCGGGCGAGTCGGGCTGGCGGCAGGCGTACGGCGAGCCCGCGGGGCCGACCCCGTTCTCTTTCGTAGACCTGTCGGGGACGGAGGCGGACGCGCAGCCCCGCGCCGTCGAGCAGGAGGCGGCGCGCGCGCAGACGAGCCTGAATCTGACGAGCGGGCCGCTCGTGCGGGTCGTGCTCTTCGACCTCGGCGCGGGCCGGCCGGGCCGGCTGCTCGTCGTCGTGCATCACGCGGCGGTGGACGCCATCTCATGGCGCATCCTGTTTGAAGACCTTGAGGACGCATACGAGCAGTTGACCCGCGGCGAGGAGGTTCGGCTCGCGCCCAAGACCGCCTCGTTCAAGCTCTGGGCCGAGCGGCTGGCCGGGCGCGCGCGCACCGAGGAGGCGCTCGCGGAGTCGGCCTACTGGGGCGCGGAGGAGCGCGCGGGCGTCGAGCCGCTGCCGTTGGACTTCGCCGGCGGGGTGAACGACTACGCCTCGACCGAGACAATCGAAGCCTCGCTCAACGAAGAAGAGACGCGCGCCCTGCTGCAAGAGGTGCCGGCCGCCTTCGGGACGCAGATCAACGACGCGCTGCTGACCGCGCTGTGGCAGGCGTTCGCCTCGTGGATGGGCGGGCGCGCGCTCCTCGTGGACATGGAGGGGCACGGGCGCGAGGCGCTCTTCGACGACGTGGACGTGTCGCGGACAATCGGCTGGTTCACGACTGTCTTCCCCGTGCTGCTCGACGTGCGCGGCGCGCTCGACGCGGCCGACGCGCTGAAGTCGGTCAAAGAGCGACTCCGCGCGATACCGCATCACGGCATCGGGTACGGGCTGCTCCGCTACCTGAGCGGCGAGTCGGAGACGGCCGAGAGGCTGCGCGCGCTCCCGCAGGCGGAGGTCAGTTTCCTCTACCTCGGCCAGACGGATCAGGCGCTCGCCCCGGCCTCTTCGTTCGGCCCGGCCCCGGAGTCGGCCGGGCCGCCGTTCGACGCGCGCGAGGCGCGCAGCTACCTGCTTGAGATAAGCGGCGGCGTCGCCGGCGGACGGCTGCGCACCTCGTGGACTTACAGCCGGAACGTGCACCGGCGCGAGACCGTCGAGCGGCTGGCCGAGCAGTTCCTCGGCGCGCTGCGCTCCGTCGTCGCCGTTTGCCGCACGCGCGCGGGCGGGCTGCACACGCCTTCGGACTACCCGGAGGCCGGCGTGAGCCGGGAGGTGCTCGACCGTCTGGCGGCCGAACTCGGCGAAGAGTTCGACGGACGCAACGTCGAAGACGTGCACCAGCTCACGCCGATGCAGCAGGGCATGCTCTTCCACTCGCTCTACGCGCCCGAGTCCGAAGCCTACTTCATGCAGTCGAGCTACCTTCTGCGCGGCGAACTCGACGCCGAGGCCCTGCGGCGCGCGTGGGTGCAGGTGTTGGAGCGGCACGCCGTGATGCGCACCGGCTACGTCTGGGAGGGGCTCGAACAGCCGCTCGCGTTGGTGCGCCGCGGGGCCGAGCTGGCGTGGGCGCGCGAAGACTGGGGCGGGCTTTCCGAGGCGGAGCGGTCGCGGCGTCTGGAAGAGTTTCTGCGCTCCGAGCGGCGGCGCGGCTTCGACTTCGCGCGCCCGCCGCTGATGCGGCTGGCGCTCATCCGCGCGGGCGAGGGCGAGCACTATTTCGTGCTCACATATCATCACGTCCTGATGGACGGTTGGTCGGCCTTCCTCGTCTTCAAGGAGGTGTTCGACATCTACGAGGCGCTGCGCGCGGGGCGCGAGCCCGGCCTCGAACCGACGCGCCCTTACCGAGATTACATCGCGTGGCTCAGGCGGCAGCCGCTCGCCGAGGCCGAGGCGCACTGGCGGCGCTTGCTCGAAGGATTCAGGGAGCCGATCAGCCTGCGCGGCGAGCGCGCGCCCGCGTCCGCCGACGAGCAGGGCGAGGATTTCGGCAGCCAGTATTTCAGCCTGAGCGCGGAGGAGACGGCCCCGCTGCAATCGCTCGCGCAGCGGCGGCGGCTGACGCTGAACACGCTGGTGCAGGGGGCTTGGGGGCTGCTCCTCAGTCATTACGCCGGCGCGGACGACGTGGTCTTCGGCTCGGTCATGTCGGGCCGACCGCCGGCCGTCCACGGCGTCGAGGCAATCGTCGGCCTCTTCATCAACACGCTCCCGGTGCGCCTGCGCGTCAGTCCCGAGACGCCGCTCCTCGACTGGCTCCGCGGGCTCCAGTCGCAGTTGCTCGAAGCGCGCCAGTACGAGTACACGCCGCTAATCAAGATTCAGAGTTGGAGCGACGTGCCGCGCGGCGTCCCGCTCTTCGAGAGCAACCTCTCTTTCGACAACTACCCGGTGGACTCCTCGCTCTCGGAGCAGGGCGCGGGGCTGAAGGTGGAGAACACGCACTCGGCCGACTGGTCGGCGCACCCGCTCAGCGTCGCGGTGGGCGGGGGCGCGGAGCTGGCCGTCATGCTCAAGTACAACCGCCGCCGCTTCGACGAGGAGGCGATGGCGCGCATGGCGCGGCACTTCCGAATCATCCTCGTCCGGCTGGCGTCGCTGGAAGACGCGACGCTCGGCGCGGCGCTCGCGGCGCTCGAAGAGGCCGACCGCCGGGAGCGCGAGGCGAAGCGAAAAGAGTTCAAAGAGTCGAGACTGAAGAGTCTCAGGAACCTGAGCCGAGGCCCCGCGCGGCAAGGCTCCTGACGCGAGCGCCCGCCCCACACGACCACGGCGACAACGATAAGGAACGTGAGTATGCAAGAGATCGTCGAAAGGAAACTTCAGCTCTCGCCGCAGCAGCGGCGCGTGTGGCGACTCCGGCAGGAGGAGGACGCGGCGTCGGCCTACCGCTGTCGCTGCGCGGTGGCGGTCGAGGGGGCGCTCGAACGCGGGGCGCTCAGGTCTGCGCTGCGCGGCGTCGTCGGCCGGTACGAAGTCCTCCGCACGGCGTTCCCCGCGGGGGCGGCTCAAGTCCCCTCGCAACTCGTCGTCGAACGCGAGCCCGCGCGTCTCGCGGAGCACGATTTGAGCGACCTCGCGGCCGGAGAGCAGGGGGCCGCCGTCGAACTGTTTTATGACGAGTTGGGCCGCCACGCGTTCGACCTCGCGCGCGGGGACGTGTTGCGTGTGACGCTGCTCACGCTCTCGCCGACGAGCCACGTCCTGATGCTGGCCGCCCCTGCGCTCTGCGCCGACGCCGCGACGCTCGGCATCATTGTGCGCGAGCTGGCCGCCTCTTACGACGCCGTCGCGCGGGGCACAGAGCCGCACGGCGAGCCGCTGCAATACGGCGTCGTCTCCGAGTGGCTCAACGACCTGCTCGACTCCGAAGAGGCGGAGGAGGGCAGACAGTTCTGGCGCGAGCTGTGCGCCGGCGACTTCGCCGGCGCCAAACTTCCTTTCGAGTCCGAGCCTGCGCGCGGCGCGCGCTTCGCGCCGGAACACGTCTCGCTCCACGTCGGCGACGAACTGGCGGGGCAGGTCAGGGCGGCGGCCGAGCGCGCGGGCACGACCGAATCGAGCTTTCTGCTCGCCTGCTGGCAGGCGCTGCTGTGGCGTCTCGGCGGCCAGCCGGAAGTCACGGTCGGCGTCTGCTTCGACGGCAGGGCGAACGAGGAGTTGGCTTCCGCGGCCGGGCCGCTCGCGCGTTTCCTGCCGATACGCCACCGGCCGGAAGACGACGTACGGTTCTCCGACCTCCTGAGGTGGAGCGAGGCGGCGACGAAAGAGGCCGCCGATTGGCAGGAGTGCTTCGACTGGAATCTCTTAGCCGGAACGTCGGAGGAAGGCGAGGCCCCTTACACGCCCTTCTGTTTCGAGTCGGAGAGACTCGAACGCGCGCACGCGGGCGGCGTGAGCTTCACGGTCGCGCGGCAGGAGTGTGACACGGATCGCTTCAAGCTCAAGCTGACGGCGCGGCTCTCCGAAGTCGGGCTGGCACTTGAGGTGCGCTACGACCCGGCGAGCTACGGGCGCGGTGAGGCGGGGCTGCTGGGCGAGTACTTCTGCGAGCTGGTGCGCAGCGCGGCGGCGAGCACGGACTGTGAAGTGAGGAGGCTGGAGCTGCTGGACAACAAGCAACTCCACCGCATCCTCGTAGACTGGAACGAGACGAAGGCCGACTACGAGCAGTGCACCCCGCTCCACGAACTCTTCGAGCGACAAGTTGAACGCACGCCCGACGCGACGGCGCTCGTCTACGAGCAGGAGCGAGTCACCTACCGCGAGTTGAACGGACGCGCCAACCGCCTCGCCCGCCACCTCCGCGGATTAGGCGTCGGCGCGGAGTCACTCGTCGGCGTGCTGATGGAGCGCTCCGCCGAGATGGTCGTCTCGCTGCTCGCCGTTCTCAAGGCGGGCGGAGCCTACGTGCCCTTAGACCCGGAGTACCCTGCGGAGCGGGTGCGCTTCATGCTCGAAGACTCGCGTGCCGGGGTGCTGCTCACGCGGCGCGGGCTGCTGGATTCACTCGCGGGCGTAGCGCACGAAACCACGCCGTGCGAGGCGGCGCAGGTCGTCTACGTCGAGGAGGAGGAGCCGCGTCTCGCCTCCACGGCGGATGCCGAAGCCGGCGGCGACCTCGGCGTGACGGTGATGCCCGGTCACCCGGCCTACGTCATCTACACGTCGGGCTCGACGGGCAGACCCAAAGGCGTCTCGGTGCCGCACCGGGCCATCACGAACCACATGCTCTGGA
>JBEVKV010000438.1:0-19274 GCA_040509515.1 Pyrinomonadaceae bacterium
TTCGTCGCGCGCGCGGACTCGGGCGAAGAGGCGAGATGCAGGAGCGCGCGGACGCGTCTCGACAGTCCGTCGTCCACGCCCCCGCCGAGCAGGTGCGCCCCCGCGGGCAGCGTCGGCGTCGCGCCGGCGGGCACCAGCTTCGAGATTTTGACGAGCGCCGAGGCGAGGTCGAGCGCAGCGGCCGGGCCGTCCGACGCCGCGAACTCGTCCGCCGCAAACTCCGACTCGCGCTGCCACTCGCGCCGCAGCGAGCGCCCGAGCGGGGCCAGCGGCAGGAGCGCGTCCTGTCCCGCTTGTAGCACCGCGCGCTTGAGGTTGTCGCGCGCCTCGACGTGCCCGCGCTCGTGCGCCAGCGCCGAGGCGAATTCGCCGGGCGTGAGCGCGTCGAAAATCTGCGAGGCGATGAACAGGCGCGGACGCAGGACGCCGATGACCGCGATGACGGGGAAGCTGTGCCGTATGCGGTAGGCCGGCGCGAGAACGCCTTCGGCCGCGAACGGCTCCGCGTGGCGCATCCAGTCGCGCACGAGCCGTCGCGTCGCCAGCCACGTCCGCGCGACGCGCCAGAAGGCCCACAGCACGCCGGCCGCCGACACGGCCGCCAGGAGCAGGAGCTTTGCGCCGACCTCTTCTTCGGTGTCGTGCGGTTCGTGCAGGAGGTAAGCGGGCAGGACGAGCGCGAAGACGAGCGCGGCGGCGAGCGCCGGCGGCGTCACGCGCAGGGCGAAGAGGAGCCGCGCGCGCACGGCCGCCGACTTATGCGCGACGCGCGGCGCGAGCATTCGCCAGACAAGCCCGGCCAGCGCCGAGGCGAACGCGTTGAGCGCGAGGAGCGCGGAGAGGGCCAGACATGTCCCGAGCAGAAGGTACAAGGCCGTTCACTCCTGTCCGCGCAGCTCGCGCCTTTTCTCCTCTACCAGCCGGTGCAGTTCGTCCAGCAGCGCGCGGTCGTGCTCGCTCACCGCGTCCACGATGCAGGCGAGCAGAGGCTCGGCCCCGCCGCTCCGGTCGAGCAGGTCGCCGAGCACGTCCTCGGCCACGCCGCGCTCGAACTCCTCGCGCGTGACGCGCGGCGTGTAGAGGTAGGCGCGCCCCTCCTTCTCGCGCATGAGCAGCCCTTTTTTGAAGAGGCGGTCGAGCGTCGTCATCCACGTCGTGTAAGCCGTGCGCTCGCCGAAGGCGCGGAAGATGTCGCTCGCGCTGACGCGCCCGCGCCGCCAGACCTCTTCCATCACGGTCTTCTCCAACTTGCCGAGCGCCGAGCCGACCACTTCGCGAGGTCGCCTGAAACCGAAGAGCGTGAACTGGGGCACTTTCATCGTTGAGGAAGCCTTCAGCTTTTTTAGGAATGAGACGCGGCCGTAGACCGCGGCCGGGCGTTACGTAAAATTTGGTGGGGCGGCTAGAGGGACTTGAACCCTCGGCCTCCTGATCCACAGTCAGGCGCTCTAACCGACTGAGCTATAGCCGCCACAAAAGGGAAGCGAACGGAAACCCAATACTACCAACCGCGCCCTCGCGCTGACAAGTTGGCCGGCGCGTGTGGTCGCAACCGGCCCATCGAATACCCCCGGCAGGACTCGAACCTGCGACCCTCTGCTTAGAAGGCAGATGCTCTATCCGACTGAGCTACGGGAGCGCGTACGCCGTTCGCGGCAGAATGTTAGCACGCACGCCTTGGCTGGTAAAACTGCTCGGCGGCGCGGATGGGGTAGACCTGAAAACGTGACGGGATTTTGAAAAGTCGGGGGCGCGGGGCTGTGGTAAAGTGTGCGGACTATGGGAGATTGGGCTGAGCCGAGGGGCAGGCAGGTGCGCTGGTTAGGGCTGATGGCGGTGACGGCGGTGGCGCTCTACCTCTGCTGGACGATGCTGCGGCCGTTCGTCGAGGTGGTGCTCTGGGCCGTCGTCCTCGTCATCGTCTTCTTCCCCGTCCACAGGCGCATACAGGCGCGCGTCGGCAGCCCCGGCTGGAGCGCCGTGCTCTCCTGCCTGCTCGTCATCGTCGTCATCCTCGTCCCGCTCACTCTGCTCACCTTCGCCGTCGTCAACGAGATGGCGGACTTCGCGCAGATGCTACAGCCGAAGTCCGACGGCACGGGCGGCGCGGCGAACGCGGCGGTCGGACTGCTCGACCCGAATCACCCTTACCTCGGGCCGGCCGTGCGCTGGGTCAGTCAGTACTATGACGTGAGCAAGCTCGGCTCGCAGGAGTTCATCGCCGAGCGTTTGAAGGGCGTCAGCGGCGCGATTGCCGCGCGCACGCTCGGCTTCGTCGGCGGCTTCGTGGGCTTCGTCGTCGAGGTCTTCTTCGTCATCTTCACGATGTACTACCTCTTCCGCGACGGCGAACGCATGCGCGCGGCCGCCTACGACATGGTGCCGCTCAGCGGCAATCAGGCGCGCGAGATTTTCGACCGCACGGGCGAGGTCATCTCGGCGAGCGTCTACGGCGTGCTCGTCATCGCCGTCATTCAGGGCGTGCTCGGCGGGCTGGCCTTCTGGCTGCTGGGGCTGCCGTCGCCGCTGCTGTGGGGCGTCGTGATGATCTTCCTCTCGATGATCCCGATGCTCGGCGCCTTCATCGTGTGGGTGCCGGCGGCCATCTATCTGGGACTCACGGGTCACTGGGTCAAGGCGCTGGGGCTCGCCGTGTGGGGCGGGCTCTTTATCGGCAGCGTCGACAACTTCCTGCGGCCGAAACTCGTCGGCGAGCGGACGCGCCTGCACGAGTTGCTCGTCTTCTTCTCCGTGCTCGGCGGCCTACAGGTCTTCGGCGTCCTCGGCATCGTCCTCGGCCCCGTCATCGTCGCCATCACCATCGCGCTCCTCGACGTGCTCCGCCACGTAGACGGCCAAAAGCCGGAGGCGCCCGAGCGCGACACGCTCCTCGAACAGCAGTCAGAGCTTCGCGCCGAGCCCGGGGCGTCCTCCTGAACGAACCCGCCCAGATGAGCGCCGAAGAGTTCGACAACCCCTGGCAGACAGTCTCGACGCGGGTCGTCTACGACAACCCCTGGATACGCGTGCGCGAGGACGAGGTGGTGCGACCCGACGGACGCCCGGGAATCTACGGCGTGGTGCATTTTAAGAACCTCGCCGTCGGGGTGCTGGCCGTCGAGGACGGGATGCTCTACCTCGTCGGGCAGTATCGTTACCCGCTCGAACGCTACTCCTGGGAGATACCCGAGGGGGGATGCCCCGAAGGCGAAGACCCTCTGGAGGCGGCGCGCAGGGAGCTTGAGGAGGAGACGGGACTGCGCGCGAGCCGGTGGACGAAGATGGGCGAGTCGCACCTCTCGAACTCGGTCTCGGACGAACTGGCGGTCTGGTTTCTGGCCGAGGGGCTTGAGCAGGGCAAGCGCCGCCCGGAGGGGACGGAAAGGCTACAGGTGCGGCGCGTGAGCCTGCCGGAGGCGCTCGGGATGGTGGACTCGGGCGAGATTACCGACGCTATCAGCGTGCTCGCGATACAGCAGCTCGTGCTCCGTCAACGACTTGCGTGAAGTCGCGCCCAACGGGCTCCCGCCCGTCCGCCGTTAAAATCTTCGGGTAAAAAAGTGAATGCCGCCGGGGTTTAACCGGCGGCATTCACGAATTTCTCAGGGCAAGTGCTGCTGAAAGCCGTTTCAGGCAGCGTTGTTGAAGGTTTCGGCGAAGACGCGGCGGCCGTTGAGGGCGTCGTCAATGATCTCGCGGACGGCGGCGACATCCGGGTTGACGTCCATGCGGTCGCAGGCACGCAGGTGGCGGATGATCCCCTCGGTCGCGATGTCCAGGGCTGGGCCGCCCAGCTTGGAGTAACGGCGCGCCTGGATGTGATCAATCATCTTCAGCCGTTCTGCCAGCGGAAATCTTTCGGTAGCAATCACTTTTCCTCAGCTCCTTATTTTTTCGGGCCCACGAAAATCCAACTCGGCGGTGGGCTCTGTATTGATGACAATTTAGATGCATCCGGGAAATGAAGGGATGCGAATCCGTTACAATCCCCAAATTTTCACACAATCCAGCCCGCCGTTTGTATTACTCCACACCCTGTAGGGGATAAAGGGGGCTAGAAGAAAAACGCATTCTACATTGAAATTATTTAGATTGCCAGATTTTTTTTCAGGCCATTCTTAGGTACCAACGGCGGGACGCACAGGCGGCTAAAAAGGGCACAAAGAGATTCGCTAAATGGCTACCGTTAAAGGTTTTAAGGGAGGGGACTTGGAGAGGCCGGACGTTCGGCGCGGGGATGAGCGCCGGAGGCGTCAGCGAGACGAAAAGACGCCGGCGAAGTCGGAAGGCAAAAATAGCCCGCCGAAACCCGCCGGCGATCTTTTCGGGTATCTGGAGAAGTATGACCGGAGTTGGTGGACGGCCGCCTACTTCTTAGGGACGACGGAGTCCTTGAGGCCCTTGCTGAGACGGAACTTGAGCGCCGTCTTGGCCGGAATCTGAATCGTCTCACCCGTCTGAGGGTTACGGCCTTCGCGAGCCTTACGCTCGGAGAGAACCATCTTACCGAAGCCCGGTAACACGAACTCGCCGTTGGACTTAACCTCTTCGGAAGCTAGGTTGGAAAGCTCCTCGAAAAGCTCCTTGACCTGCGACCGCTTGAGGTCGAATTTCTCGGCGAAGTGGTTAATCACTTCGGACTGTGACATGCGCTTCTTGCCTGCTTTCGTCGCCATTGAGTGGTGCTCTACCTCCTGAAAATTCGGGAAGAAATCAAAAAGCTTGCGTCAGGACATATATCACACACTCTGGCCTTGCGTCTCGAAAAAATGGCTCTTTTCTGCGATTTTTTGAAAAAAGTTGTGGAAAACTGCCCATAAAGCGCAAGTCGCCCTCAAACCGTACACCGCCCGAAGCCTCCAGCCTATTTTTGCACGGAGGTTTTGCCTCCCGGGTGAGAAGGGAATAAACTGTCGGCAAACGATTTTCAGCAACAAACTGGGGGTGCGAGCCTTGACTCCATTTCGCGGGGAAAGCGTGCAGACCGTCGAGACGAAGCCATTCGAGGGGCAGCGGCCGGGCACTTCGGGGCTGCGTAAGAAGACGCGCGTCTTCATGCAGCCGGGCTACCTTGAGAACTTCGTGCAGTCGGTCTTCGACGCCGTGCGCGCCGAGGCGGGTGGCGACTTCCGTCAGGAGACGCTCGTGGTCGGGGGCGACGGGCGTTTCTACAACCGCGAGGCCGTCCAGATAATCATCCGCATGGCCGCCGCCAACGGGTTCGGACGCCTGCTCGTCGGGCGCGCCGGCATCCTCTCGACGCCGGCGGTCTCGGCCGTCATACGCGGGCGACGGGCCTTCGGCGGACTCGTCCTTTCGGCCAGCCACAACCCCGGCGGCCCCGACGAAGACTTCGGTATCAAGTACAACACGCGCAACGGCGGCCCCGCGCCCGAGTCCGTGACCGAGCGCGCCTACGCCGAGACGCAGACCATCACGCGCTACCTCACGCTCACGCACCCGGACGTTGATTTGGAAAAAGAGGGGAGCGTGCGCGTTGGCGAGACCGAGGTCGTCGTCATCGACCCGCTCGAAGACTACACGGCCGTGATGGAGGGGCTGTTCGACTTCGACGCCCTGCGCGAATATTTCGCCTCGGGGCACCGGATGCTCTTCGACGCGATGAGCGCCGTGACCGGCCCTTACGCCACGCACATCCTCGAAGGCCGTCTGGGCGCGCCGGCCGGGACGGTCTTGAACGGGACGCCGCTGCCCGACTTCGGAGGGCACCACCCTGACCCGAACCTCGTCCACGCGGCGGAGCTAGTCCTGCGCATGAGCGGCCCGGAAGCGCCCGACTTCGGCGCGGCGTGCGACGGCGACGGCGACCGCAATCTGATTCTCGGGCGCGACTTCTTCGTCACGCCCGGCGACTCTCTGGCCGTCATCGCAGAGCACGCGCGCGAGTGCATCCCGGGCTACGCCGCGGGGCTCGCGGGCGCGGCGCGCTCGATGCCGACGAGCACGGCCGTCGACCGCGTCGCCGAAGCCCTCGGCATCAAGTGTTACGAGACGCCGACGGGCTGGAAGTTCTTCGGCAACCTTCTGGACGCGGGGCTCGCAACGGTCTGCGGCGAGGAGAGCTTCGGCACGGGGTCGAATCATGTGCGCGAGAAGGACGGGCTGTGGGCCGTCCTGTGCTGGCTCTCGATTCTGGCGAAGACGGGGAAGTCGGTCGAGGAGGTGGTGCGCGACCACTGGCGCAGGTTCGGGCGCAGCTACTACCAGCGGCACGACTACGAGGCGCTCGACGCGGCGGCCGCGGCCGAGATGATGTCGGGCGTGACCGAGAGCCTGCCGAGCCTTGCGGGGACGCCGCTCGCCGGGAGCCGCGTCGAGCGCGCGGACGAGTTCGGCTACACAGACCCCGTGGACGGCAGCACGACCTCGCGGCAGGGCGTGCGCATCTTCCTCGAAGACGGCTCGCGCGCGGTGTTGCGCCTGTCGGGCACGGGCACGGCCGGCGCGACGCTGCGCATCTACCTCGAACGCTTCCGCGACGACGGCGGCGCGGGCGACGTGGAAGAAATCCTCGGCCCGCTCACGCGCGGCGTCCGCGAGATGCTGCGCCTGCGCGAGCGCTTCGGCACAGACGAGCCGACCGTCGTCACGTAAGACCGTTACGTTGAAAGGGCGCGGAGTTCTGATTTCAGATTTGAAATTTGAGATTTGAAATTTCAAATCCGAAGTCGGAAAGCGCCCGCTCCTTTCATCTTCAGTAACTCCGCGGTGAAGCTTTTGTCCCACAATCTCAAAGCAGGGCGCACACAGACCCGCCGCGCCGCGTAGTATCATCGCCGCTTTATGGAAGGACAGATTTCAGAAGGCGCGCCGACGCTTGAGATGTCTTCGCGCAGGCGTCTGGCGGTGACGCTCGGGGTCATCACGGGGATGTTTCTGGCCGCGCTCGAAGCGACCGTGGTCGGGACGGCGATGCCGACGGTCATCGCCTCGCTCGGCGGCCTGAGCCATTACAGTTGGGTCTTCTCGGCCTACCTCATCACCTCGACGGTGACGGTGCCGGTCTGGGGCAAGCTCTCCGACCTCTACGGCCGCCGCCTCTTCTTCCAGCTCGGCGTCGCCGTCTTCCTCCTCGGCTCGGTGCTCTCGGGACTGTCGTCGTCGATGACGCAGCTCATCGTCTTCCGCGCGGTGCAGGGTCTGGGCGCGGGCGCGCTCATCCCGCTCGGGATGACGATTATCGGCGACGTGTACACGGTCGAGGAGCGCGCGCGGATGCAGGCGTTCTTCAGCGGCGTGTGGGGGATTTCGAGCGTCATCGGCCCCGTCGTCGGCGGGTTCATCACCGACCAGCTCTCGTGGCGCTGGGTCTTCTACATCAACGTGCCCTTCGGCATCCTCGCCGCCGTCATCATGCAGCTCGCGCTCAAGGAGCCGAAGCGCACCGAGCGGCCTTCCATCGACTACGCGGGCGCGGCGCTGCTGTTGACTTCCATCACGATGCTGATGCTCGGGCTCGTCGAGGGCGGGGCGACGCTGCGCGAGTTCGCCTCGGCGCGCAACCTCGCGTTGGTGGCGGGCGCGTGTGTTCTGGGCGCGGTCTTCATCTACGTCGAGCGGCGCGCGCAAGACCCCATCGTGCCGCTCGGGCTTTTCCGCAACCGCGTCGTCGCGGTCGGGGTGTCGGTGGGCTTTCTGGCGGGCGTGGCGATGTTCGGCGCGATCTCGTTCGTGCCGCTGTTCGCGCAGGGCGCTCTGGGTTCGACCGCGACCGAGGCCGGGTCTTTGTTGACGCCGCTCATGCTGAGCTGGGTCGGACTCTCCGTGGTCGGCGGGCGGCTGCTGCTGCGGGTCGGGTACAGGCCGACGACGCTGGCCGGGCTCTTTCTGCTGACGCTCGGCTTCGCGATGCTTTCGAGCTTCCAGCGGACGACGCCGCGCGTTTGGCTCTACGTCGACCTGATTCTCATCGGGGCGGGGCTGGGGCTGACGATGCTGACGCTGCTCATCGCGGTGCAGCAGGCGGTCGCGCGCTCGCAGCTAGGCATCGCGACATCGCTCAACCAGTTCTCGCGCTCAATCGGCGGCGCGGTCGGCGTCGCCATCATGGGCGCGGTGCTGTCGGCCGGGCTCGCCGCGCACCTGCAAGAGTTCGCGCGCACGTCGGGCGGGACGTTGACGCCCGAGCGCGCGACGGAGCTGGCCTCGAACCCGAACGCGCTCATCGAGCCCGAGGCGCGCGCCGCGCTCCCGCCGGCCGTGCTCGACGAGCTACAGGAGGCGATGGCCTCTTCGATTCACAAAGTCTTCTGGACGGGGACTGTGCTCTCTGCCCTCGCGTTCGTCGTCGCGCTCTGGCTCCCGCGCGCGGGCGACGCCGCCGTCACCCCGCCCGACGAAGAGACGTGCTGCGCCGAGACCGGCGAGCGCATGGTCATCGCCGAGTTCGCCACGCTCGAACCCGAAGACGAGCCCGTCGCCTCGAAAGGGAGTTGAGTTACAGGCTGAGAAAAAAGGGAAGGTAATCGGGGCGGCAGGATTTGAACCTGCGACCTCTCGGTCCCAAACCGAGCGCGCTACCAGGCTACGCTACGCCCCGCCGTCAAGCGGCGACCAAAGCTCGCGCCGTTTGACTGTCGGCATTCTAAAGACCGCTTCATCGAAGGGTCAAGCCGGTGTCCGGTCGAGGTCTAGTCGGTGTGGCGCGCGCGGAGGTGGCGGACGGCTTGTGCGAGGGCTCGCGCACGGTGGCTGAGCGAGTGTTTGACCTGCTCGGGCAGCTCGCCGAAGGTCTGGTCATAACCTTCGGGGATGAAGAGCGGGTCGTAGCCGAAGCCGCCGGTGCCGCGCGGCGCGCGGGCGATGCGGCCTTCGCAGACGCCCTCGAAAGTCTCGACCGTGCCCGCGGAAGGGTCTGCGACGGCGATGACGCAGACGAAGCGCGCGCCGCGCTCAGCGCCCCCGGCCGCCTCGATCTCCGCGAGCAGTTTCGCCATGCGCTCGGCGTAGGTCGCGCCCGCGCCCGCGTACCGAGCCGAGTAGACGCCGGGCGCGCCGTCGAGCGCGTCCACGGCGAGGCCGGAGTCGTCGGAGAGCGTCAGCAGTCCGGCGTGCGAAGAGTAGTGGAGCGCCTTGAGCACGGCGTTCTCGGCGAAGGTCGTCCCAGTCTCCTCGGCTTCGACGACGCCGTCGAACTCGGAGAGCAGGCGCAGCCGGAGCGGCGCGCCCGAGAGGAGCTGCGAAAGCTCCCTGACCTTGCCCGCGTTGTTGGTGGCGACCAGAAGCTCGGTCTGTTCCGTCATGCGTTCGTCCGAAATGTCCGGCGGTGAACAGTCGCGACCGCCGGCGTCAAGATAACTTTGCCGCGCGACGCTTTCCTGTTTAGAATCGAAGGCGGGCCGCGACGCCCGCAGACTCCCACGCTTTCGCATTCATTCTAGAATCGGGCCGCGCGGTTTGGCACGCGCGCGGCGGGCTGCCGCCGCGCGGCGCCGAACGAGTGAACCAACTGGCACAACAATTCACACTCCCCGAGGCGTTCCCGCCAGCGCGGGAGCTGGCCGTCTGGCTGCGCTCGCTCCAGAGTTTTTTCAACCCGGCCAACCACCCGTTCAACGAGGCGGAGCGCGCCGGCATCGGCGAGCGCAGCTTCAAGTGCGAGACCGGCGTCGTGCGCGACGCGCTCGTGCGCTGCCTGCACTTGCTCGCGAGCGTCGCGCGGGGCGAGACTCCGCACGGACTCGCCGGGCTTGAAGGAGAGGCCGCCGGGGCCGAAGCGGCGGCGTCGTCCGCGACCGAGCGACAGGGCGCGACGCTCGGGCTCGTCGGCGCGAAGGACTCGCTCGGCGACCTCTCGGACGTTTTCAAAGACGTGTCGAGGCTGTGCGACGCGCTGCTCGAATCGCCGTCCGTCAGCTTCGCCGCGTGGGCGAGCCTCGGCAGCGTCCTTGAGCGCGAGCTGCGGCGTTCCGAGGCGGCGGGGCTCATCGTCGCCGCGGGTAACGGCGCGGGCGCGTCGGACTTGCAGGAGCGTCTGATCGTGCTCGCGCACGGCCTCACGCCCGACGACCTCGGCGAAGACCTGCTCGAAATCTTCCACGCCTTCTCGCGGCTGCTCGCGCACCTGCGCTTCGTGGAGCTGTCGCTCAAGTCGGACGCGCAGCTCAAGCGCCTGCTCCCGGTCTTCACGCTCGTCCACGAGGAGACGCGCTCGCTGCTCGACTTCATCGAGGGTCGTGCGCTGCGCGTCGAGGGCGTGGGGCGCGTCGCGAGCGAGATTCTCGACGGCACGGCCTACGCCGTCAGGATGGAGGCGCGCAAGGCTTTCGAGCACGAGCTGACGGGTCTGTGCTCCGTGCGCCAGCCGCCGCATCTCTTCGCGAAGGTCGAGAACGCGGCCGGGCTCCTGCGCGACTGCTACCAGCAGTCGGTCGTCGCGCTCGCGCAGAGCTTCGACCCGACGCTCGACGGCGAGGCGCTCTTCCGAACATTCACGACCAAGCTCGAACAGTCGCTCGAACTCCGACGCGAACTGTGGGCGCTCGTCCGCCTCGTGCGCGGGGCCTCGCCGGCCGCCGAGTCGCCGTCCGCCGCGCGCGTGCTCGAAGCCGTCGCGGCCTTCGGCGAGGGCGGGCAGCGCTACCTGATGTACAAGGACTGGGAGGCGCTCGAACGCTTCGCGGAGGAGATCGACTCGTCGCGCGGCGCGGGCGAGCTGTCGCGCACGCTCCACCGCTTCGAGGCTTATCTGGAGACGCTCTTCGGGCAGGTCAACATGCGCGCGGTACTCGCCGACCGGCCCTTCGACCCCAACTCGCCCGACTCATAGCCCGCCCTCACGCGACGCCGAGCCGAACTCCGGCCGCGTCACGACGTACCCGAACCATCCGAACGCCGAGCGCGTCTTCGTCTCGAAGCCGGCTTCGCCGAGCCGCGTCTCCGAGACGGCGTAGCCGCGTCGCGCCAGAGCCCTTTCGAGCCCGGCCGCGTCGAGCCGTCGCGCGAAGAGCGAGAGCACGGAGCGCGCCGCCGCTCGCTCGTCGGAGAGCGTCCGCGCGAACGCCGGCCCGTCGAAGAAGCCGCGCGGGGCCGCGCCGAACGCCGCGCCCTCGCGCAGCGTCTGTCGCTTCCGAAGCGAGTCGAGACAGCGGCGCACGTCACCCTCCGCGCCCGTCAGCACGAAGTCGCCGACGAAGGCGGCCGCGCCGCGCTCCGCGTCGCTTGAGACGAGGATTTCGGCGTCGTCCGCGCGCTCGACACGCGCCCCGCGCCCGAGGTGTATTAGCACCTGCGCGCGCACAGCCGCGCGGTCGCGCACCGACGCGACGAGCACCTTGCCCTCGCTCTCCGCTTCGAGCCGCGCGGTCATGACCGCGCCGCCGCTGGCGCGTAGGAACTCGCGCGGGTTCCGGATGCCGTAAGGCTCGGCCAGCCCTTCGAGCGCGGACGTGATAAGCCCCGCGCTCAGAATGTCGACCTGCGAGGAGAAGGCCGCGTTCAATCCGCGCCACGCGTCTTCGGGGTTGCGGAAGTTGTAGAACGTCAACGTCGAGGCGTCCGGCGGGAGAAAGCCCGCCGCCTCTTCGCGCGCGCTCTCCGACACCGCCAGAGGAGCCTGTAGCCTCTGCGGCATCCCGCCCGCGAGCGACAGCGAGAAGGTGTCTTCGATGCCGCCGCCCGCGAGACGCGAACTCCAGCCCAGCGCGCCGATGGTCTGGTTGAAGAGCTTCGGCACGAGCGTCGCCAGCACGCTCTGCACCGAAGGGTCTTCGGAGAAGGCCATGACGTAGGCCGGCGCTAAGACTTCGGCAGCCTTCGCCACGCTCCCGCGCGGGGCGTAGCCGAAGGCGAGCGCGCCGTCGCCGCCGACACGCTCGCGCATCTCCCTCAAACCCTCGTCGCCCGCGAGGCTGGGCCGCGCCCCACGCCGCACGTCGAGGCACGCGCGCACGGCCGCCTCGTCATTGCCGATGACCGCCAGACTCCCCTCGACCGCCGCCACGATCTTCCGCCGCGCGCCCGCAGCTTCGGCCCAAGTGTAGAAGGGGACGCCGCCGACCTCCTTGCGCTCGATTGGCGGCGCGCCGAACGTCCGGCGCGTGAAGTCGCCGAGCAGCTTCTCGACGGCCGCGCGCACGCGCCACTCGCTCGTGTGCGTCTCGGCGACGAGCGCCACGCGCGGCGCGAGCCTGAGCGTCGTGCCCGACTCTTCGTCCGCGCGGAAGCCGAGCACCGAGACGGCGACCTGCGCGCGCGAGAGCACGACCGCGTCGCTCGGCCCCAGCCCCGTGAAGGAGACGAAGCCGGGCAGCCAGCCCTTCCAACTCTGCGCGGCGTCCACGCCCGCCGCCGGCGCAAGCTCGCGCCACGCGTCGGTCGAGGTGAAGGCGTCAAAGACCTCCGGCAGGCTGTTGACCTCCGCGTAGACGATGGAATCCGCCGGGGCGTAGGCGGCCATGTCAACCCTCCGCGGCCGCGTAAACCACAGCCACGCGAAGACGAAAACTGTCAGGAGGAGGATGCCGACGAGCGCCCTGCGGACGTTGACCATAAGCGCCCATCCTAACTTTCGCCGCGGGCGCGGGCAAGAAAGCAGGCCGCGTATGGCGGGGAACGGGGAATTCAATAAATTCTGGAAAAGAGCCTCGGATAATCCAGGAATGTTAGTTAAACGTAGAAATACCATGAGTTAAACTAAGCAAAATACTGGTTGACAGAGTTGGCCGGGTATCTTATAGTTTCTGTGGAAGGTGTTCCGCAGACTTTCTGCCTGAGGGGCGGCAGGCGAGCGAGACGCCCTTGAGAGACAGGCGGCGGGCAGAAGATGGACGGAGCAAAGCAGCCCGGCCGCCCTTGAAACTCAACCGATAAAGGCACACCACGCGCGAGCGTGGGCCGCAAAGCCGACGGGAGTCGAGACCAGTAAACTTCGACTCGGCCGGGTTGCCGAAGGGGAGATTCTTTGAGCCGCAACGGAGCCACTTCGGCGCTCACGCTGGCTTGCCGCGACGCACTCCCGCCTTCGGACGCTGGTTAACTTCAGCACAGCAATCGTCAGTCTTAAACCCCTCCTCAAACCCCCGCGCACGCGCTGCACGCGCTGTGGCGCGGGCGGAAAGTCCCCGCGAGAGATGAATTCCGGCACCCCCAACACGCAAGCGCCGCAGTGGCGCACGACCCACGCGAGGCTTCTGCGCGCACGCGCGCGCCTGCGCCGCATCCACCGACAGCGACAGGTTAGGTCTTCGAGGAACGCATAAGCTATGTTCAGAAAGAAACTCGGCAACAAGGGCCTCGTCGGCCTGGACATCGGTTCGAGCTCGGTCAAGGCGGTCGAGTTGGCCGGCAAGCCGGGCGCGCTCTCGCTCGTCAACCTCGGCTTCGAGGGGCTCCAGCCCGACACCGTCGTCGACGGCCAGATCATGGAGCTGAACGACGTTTCGGGCGTCATCTCGGGCGTCTTCGCCAAGCACCAGTTCAAGACCGACCGCGTGGCGGCGGGCGTCTCGGGCAGCAGCGTCATCGTCAAGAACATCATCGTCCCGCAGATGACGCGCGAGGAGCTTGAGGGCTCCATCGACTGGCACGCCGAGGAGCACATCCCGTTCGAGATTTCCGACGTGAGCCTCGACTATCAGGTCGTGGGTTCCGCCGCGGACTCGCTGCACGTCCTGATGGCGGCCTGCAAGCGCGACTTCGTCGCCAACCTCAAGCAGGCCATCCAGCTCGCGGGCAAGCAGCCGGCGGTCATCGACGTGGACGCCTTCGCGTTGCAGAACTGCTACGAGGTCAACTACCGGCCGGCCGACTCGCTGGTCGTCGCGCTCCTCAACGTCGGCGCCTCGACGATGAACATCAACATCCTGCGCGGGGTGCGCAGCGTGTTCACGCGCGACGTTTCGGTCGGCGGCAACCAGTACACGTCGCTCCTGCAGAAGGAGCTGGGGCTCACCTACGAGCAGGCCGAGGCCGTCAAGCGCGGCGGCGCGCCGCCCTCGCATGTGCAGGAGGCCGACATCGACGGCGCGTTGGAGTCCGTCTCGGACATGCTCGCGCTGGAAATCTCGAAGACCTTCGACTTCTACCGCGCGACGGCCGACGACGGCGACGGCAGCGTCCAGAAGATTCTGATCTCGGGCGGCGGCTCGAAGCTCAAGGGGCTGCCCGAGTTCCTCTCCAACCGCTTCGAGATGCCCGTCGAGCGGCTCGACCCGTTCCGCCAGATTCGCGTGGACGCGCGCCGCTTCGACCCCGAGTACATGCGCGAGGTCGTCCCCGAGATGGCCGTGGCCGTCGGGCTCGCCCTGAGAGGAGTGGATGCTTAAATGATCAAGGTCAATCTTTTAGATTCGGTCACCGAGCGCGCGTCGAGCGCGGCGGTCGTCGAGGAGAAGGTCGCCAACCCGGCCGCACGCTTCTGGATGCTCGGCGCGGCCGTCTGCGGCGTCCTCGGCCTCGCGATGGTCTTCGACTTCTTCAGCGCGTCGGCCTCGCAGGCGAAGGCCAAGGCCGAGCTGGAGAAGCAGCAGCAGGTCGCGGCGCAGATGGCGGAGGTCAACAAGGAGCAGGCCGACCTTGAGAAGAAGCTCAAGGACATCCAGTCGCGCATCGACGTGATCAAGACGCTCCGCACCGCGCAGCAGGGGCCGGTCTCGCTCCTCTCCGACATCAACGCGCGCATCCCCTCAGACCCGAACTTCCGCCTCGACACCATCGAGCAGAAGGGCGGCGAGCTGACCATCGAGGGGCAGTCGCCCAACGAGTTCGCCGTGACGCAGTTCGGCCGCAGCCTCGAATTCTCCGACGGCCTCTTCCTCAACGTGAGCCTTGAGGCCGAGCGCAAGCCGGTCGACATCGTCGCCGCCGACTACAACCCGGCGGACGGCCCCGTCGACCTGAGCGTCAAGCCCGAGGTCTTCAAGTTCAAGATCAAGTGCAAGTACGGCCCGAACGCCGCGCCGCCCGCCCAGTCCGACCAGAAGAGCGGCGGCAGGGCCTCGAAGAAGTAGCCGCCCGAGCGGGCGAAGCCCGGAAGGACAAGAACGATGCTCAAACTCGACGCACTCCAAGAGAAACCCTGGTACTTGCACCTGGCCGCCTTCGGCGCGGTCGCGCTCCTCGTCTACGGCGGCTTCTGGTACTTCGTCACCTCGGGCACGCGCGCCGAGACGGCCGAGGTCGAGGCGAAGGTCGAGCAGCTCGCCCGCGCCAACGCCGGCGCGGTCGTCGCCTCGCAGCGCCTCAACGAGTTCAAGGCCAACTACGAGCGCGCCAAGGCCGACTACGAAGACCTGAAGGCGCTGCTGCCCGAGCAGCGCGAGCTGACGATGGTCTTGCAGAACGTGCAGGATCGCGCGCGCGGCCGGCTGACGCTCAGCAAGTTCACGCCGAAGGAGGAAGTCCAGCAGGACTTCTACACGGGCAAGCCCGTCTCCATCGTCGTCACGGGCAACTACAACAACGTCGGGCAGTTCTTCGCGCAGATGGCCTCCTACCAGCGCATCGTCTCGATCACGGACTTCAAGGTCACGAAGCTGAAGGAGAAGGAGCCCGGGCAGAAGGCCGACGGGCAGACCGTCTCGGCCGAGTTCCTCGTGACGGCCTACTACGTCTCGTCCGAGAAGCTCCAGCCCGCGCCCGAGAAGAAGGGCGCGAAGGAGAAGAAGCCCGCGAAGGAGGAAGCGCCCGCCGAGTAAGGGGTTCGGGCCGACGCCCCGGCGTCGGCCCGCGTCAAAGGACTTTCCGAGCCGGAACGCAGGAAGAGTTTATGAGAAACAGACACACGCCCATCACGTTCAAGGGACTCCTCGCGGCGGCGCTCGTCGCGGCGGCCGCCTCTTCGGCCTTCGCCCAGAACGCGAGCAGCACCTACCACGGCGCGCCGCGCGACCCGTTCACCAAGTACAAGCCGGCGCTCAAGAGAAAGGTCGAGAAGAAGGTCGCCGCGCCCGTCGCCGTGCCGCCCATCCAGCAGCGCATCGAGAAGTACAAGGCGCAGAAGCTCGCGGCGATGAACCTCCGGCAGGCGGCGCCCAAGCCGACGACCGCGCTCACGCTCTCGGAGGTGCAGGTCATCGGCATCTTCCGCACGCCGCGCGGCTACGCCGCGATGGTCGAGGCCACGCCCATCAAGCTCTCCTACGTCGTCTACCCCGGCGAGCAGTTCTTCGACGGGATGCTCGTCGCCATCGAGGAGTCGCGGCTCGTCTTCCGCAAGCAGACGCGCTGGACTGACGGCCGCAACGACGTGGCCGTCGAGACTAAGGCGCTCCGCCAGCCCTCGGCCGCCGACGCCCTGACCGCGCAGCGCACGGAGCAGCCCGCGCCCGCCGCCGAGGAGAAGAAGTCGGAACTCTCCATGCTCGTCGAAGCCCTGAAGGCGCTCGCCGGCTCCGGCTCGCAGCAGCAGCAGCCCTCGCAGCAGGCCGGCGGCGCGGAAGCGCAGGCCGCCAGCCAGCAGCAGCTAAAGCCCTGAACCCCCCGGCGCGCCTCCGCGCGCGCCACACGGTCGCCCCGACCCCTGAAACCTCGACCCGCCCAGTCTCAAACGGAGGTGAAGTAACCCGTCCGGCCGCGCCCCGCGGCGACACTTTTTGACAACATGGCCTGCGGCGGACCGCGTTGTGCGGCGCGCGCTTGAAGACGAGGCGGCTTTTACGGAAGCCGCCGACTCGTACGAGCGTTAGCGCGTGGCGGCCCCCGGCTCAGGCGATGCCCCGAAGGATGATGAAAATGTCACACACCAAAATCTTTTCCGCGGCCACGGCCCGAAGAGGCGCGCTCGTCCTCCTCGCCGTGTTGACGCTCGGCCCACTGGCACTCGGCAACAGCCCCGTCGGCGCGGCGGCTGGAAAGCCGCTCGTCGCCACCTCCGTCCGCACCGTCACCTCCGGCGCGTCCACGCTCATCACCGTCGAGGCGACGGCCCCGATGGCCTACACCGTCCGGCGGCCCGACGCGCGTCACATCGTCGTCGAGCTGCCCGGCGTGGACGGCTCGCAGCTCTCGCCCGCCTACGGCGTCACGTCGCCGCTGGTCGAGGGGCTGACGGTCAAGCAGACTCTGCGCGGCTCCGAGCCGGTCGCCAGCCTCCACGTCGTCTTGCGCGCGACCGCGCGCGACCGCTCGCGGCTCGAAGGCAGTCACCTCGTGCTCGAACTGCTGCCCGGCGACGGCGCGGAAGCGCCCGCGGCCACGGCCGACTCGGGCCAGGCGCGCCCGACGCCGACGCCCCTCGGCAACCCCGCGCAGGCGTCGCAGACCACGCAGGGGGCGCAGTACGGCCAGCCCGGCTTCGTCGGCGAGCCCATCAACCTCAACGTCGTCAACGCCGACATCCGCGACATACTCAACTACATCACCGAGCAGTACGGCGTGAACTTCGTCGTCGACTCCTCGGTGCAGCGCGTCCCCGTGACCATCAACGTGACGGACGTGCCGTGGAACTTCGCGCTCGACTCGATCCTGAAGGCGAACCGCCTCGGCGTCGAGGTCAACGGCAACATCCTGCGCGTGGCCACGCTCGTCGTGCTCAAGGACGAGGCCCAGATTCGCGCACAGGAGGAGGCCGCGCGCACCGCGCTGCGCGACGCGCAGCTCCTGAACCAGCCGCTCGTCACAGAGTTCGTCCGGCTCAACTACGCGCGCGCCTCCGGCTCGCTCGCCTCGGCCTCGGCCGGCGCGGACGGTTTCGTCGGCGGCGGCTCGTCGTCGGCGGGCGCGGGCTCGGGCGGCGACGCGGGCATCCTCCCGATCATCGCGCGCCGCCTCTCGCGCCGCGGCGGCATCGAGGTCGACGGCCGCAGCAACACGCTCATCATCACGGACGTGCGCGAGAACATCGACGCCATACGCCGCCTCGTCCAGCTCCTCGACCAGCCCGAGCCGCAGGTCGAGATCGAGACGCGCATCGTCGTCGCCAACCGCAGCTTCAGCCGCGACCTCGGCGTCCAGCTCTCGGCCGCGCTCCTGAACCCGAGCCGCGGCGCCGGCATCACCTTCGGGACGGCCCCGAACGGCACGGTGCCGCTCAACCGCGGCGGTCTCCCCGGCGGCCTGCCCGGCACGCCCTCGCCCGCGCCCGGCCTCGGCGCGGCAGACCCGACGACCGTCATCGGGCTGACGACCGGCATCTTCGGCACCGCTCAGATCGGCGCGCTCATCACGGCGGCCGAGAGCAGGGGGCAGGCCAAAGTCGTCGCCACCCCGCGCGTCACCGCGCTCAACAACCGCTCGGCGCAGATCGAGAGCGGCGCGCAGATTCCCGTCGTCACCCCGCAGGTCGGCGGCTCGGGCGCGGGCGCCATCTTCACCACGACCTTCGTCTCCGTCCCGCTCAGGCTCTCCATCACGCCGCAGATCACGGACGCCGGCACGGTCATCCTCCGCGTGACGATGGAGAACAACACGGTCAACCGCACCATCGTCAACGCGCTCGGCACGCCCGGCATCGACACGCAGCGCATGCAGACCGAAGTGCTCGTGCCCGATGGCGGCACCACGGTCGTCGGCGGCGTCCTCAACGACCGCGAGACCGACACGCAGAACCGCACGCCGGGGCTCGCCAGCGTCCCCGTCCTCGGGAATCTCTTCAAGCGCAAGACCATCCAGCGCAACACCGACGAGATACTCTTCTTCATCACGCCGCGCATCTACCGCGCGGACTATCAGGGCCGCCGCGTCGAGTCGGAGCCCGCGACGGGCACGCGCTCGGTGACGATCCCGCAGCCCGTCCCGCTCGGCAACCCCGAGTCGAACTCGCCCACGACGGCCGTCCCCGCCGGCCCGCCGGCGCAGCAGCAGTCGCCCGCGCCCGTCATCTACACCCCGGCGGTAGTCCCGGCCTCGACCACCACGACGACCGAGCCGCAGCCCAACACGCCGCCGCGCCCGTAAAGGAGGAACCAACCGAGATGTTCAAACAGGCACTCACGGACATCGTCGAACGCACGGAGGGCGCGACCGGCGCGCTCATCATGGGGATGGACGGCATCGCGGTCGAGCGCGTCTTCCTGCCCGAGGGGAGCGACGCCAACATGGACGTGGCGGCGGCCGAGGTGACCTCGCTCGTCCGCAGCGCCATGCGCGCCGGCACCAACACTGGACTCGGCGGGACGCAGGAGCTGTTCGTCCACTTCGAGCACGCGCGGATTCTGGCGCGCATGTTCTCGCCCGAATACTTCGTCGTGCTCGCCATGAAGCCCGACGGCAACCTCGGCCGCGGCCGCTACGAGCTGCGCAAGGCCGAGCTGAAACTGGCGCGCGAGTTCGCGCTGTGAGGAAGTAGACGGTAGACAGCAGTCAGTAGACAGTAG
>JBEVKV010000439.1:0-7568 GCA_040509515.1 Pyrinomonadaceae bacterium
CCGCGCACGATGCCGTCGCGCGGCGCGCGCGGCCAGCCGGCCTCGACCGTCAACTGCCGCACGCCGCGCTTGAGGGCGAGGCGCGCGCCCACCATCCAAGAGTTGCCGACGCGGAAGCGGTGCGCGTCCGTGCGCGTGAGCGCGAGCCCCGCGCCCGCGCGGTTCAACTCGCCCGCCGCCGCCGTGAAGAGTTCGAGCAGCCACTCGACCGCGCGCGTGCGCGCCGCGTCGTTGGCCGCGCGGAGGTCGAGGTATTCGAGCACTTCGCCGCGCTCGCCGCCCCGCGCTCGCTCGCGCGCCTCGGCCACTTTCCGCTCGTACTCTTCGTCGAAGCTGCCCACCCAATCAAGCCCCCGCACGGTCAGCTTTAGCGCCCGGCCCGCGTTCGCGCCGCGGCGCGCGGCGATGTTATCATGCCCGCACACAAGTCGTTCAACAGACCCGACGGACGAACCCGATTCGCTGACGCCCGGTTCAATTTCCCGACACACGCGCATGAGACCGACACAGATTTTTCGCAGACCGGCGGCCGCGCTGCTGATCCTGCTCGCGCTGCTCCTCGCCCAGACGACGCCCGCCGTCGCGCAACGCCGTCGCGGCGCGAGCGCCCCGGAGCCACGCGCGTCGGCCGACGCGGCGCGCGCCGCGCGACCGCCCGCGCCGCGACGCCCGCGGCTCGTGCTGCTCATCGCGGTCGACCAGTTCCGCTACGACTACCTCGAACGCTTCGGCGACCTCTTCGGCGCGGGGGGGCTGCGAAGACTTCTGCGCGACGGCGCGAGCTGGGCCGAGTGCAACTTCGACCACGTCCCGACCGAGACCGCGCCCGGCCACGCGACGATGATGACGGGCGCGTGGCCCTCCGAGACCGGCATCGTCGCCAACGACTGGTACGACCGCGCCGAGGGCAAGCGCGTCAACAACGTGCAGGACGACACGGTGCGCCCGCTCGGCGGCGGAGACCGCGAGCCGGCTTCGAGCCCGCGCAACCTCCTCGCCTCGACGCTCGGCGACCAGTTGAAGATGGCGACGGCGGGGCGCGCGCGCGTCGTCGGCATCTCGTCGAAGAACCGCGGCGCCATCCTGCCCGCCGGGCGCATGGCCGACGCCGCCTATTGGTACAGCAACCAGACCGGCCAGTTCGTCTCCTCGACTTACTACTTCGACCGGCTGCCCGACTGGGTCGCGCGCTTCAACGCCGCGCGACCGGCCGACAAGTTCTTCGGCGCGAAGTGGGAGCGGCTGCTGCCCGCCGCCGAGTACGAGCGCCGCGCCGGCCCCGACGACACGCCGTGGGAGAAGGGAACCGACAAACGCTCCTACGTCTTCCCGCACGTCTTTGACGGCGGGCTCAAAGAGCCGGGGCCGGCCTTCTACTCGGCGCTCGACTACTCGCCCTACACGAACGACATCGTGCTCTCGCTCGCCGAGGCGGCGCTCACGAACGAGCGTCTGGGCGCGGACGAAGACACGGACGTGCTCACGGTCAGCTTCTCGGCCAACGACATCGTCGGCCACCGCTACGGCCCCTACAGTCAGGAAGTGATGGACATCACGCTGCGCGTAGACCAACAGATAGAGCGACTGCTCAAGGCCGTGGACGCGCGCGTCGGGCTCGGTAACACGGTCGTCGCCTTCACGGCCGACCACGGCGTCGCGCCGTCGCCCGAGCACGCCGCGGCGATGCGCTTGCCGGGCGGGCGCGTGAGGGTGACGGACGTGTTGACGGCCGTGCGCAACCGCATCCGCGCGCGCTACGGGAAGCCGGGCGAGCGCGACACGACCGAAGACTACGTCCAGATTTTTTCCAACGGCCACATCTACTTCAACCGCGCCGCGCTCGACCGCGACGGCGTGCGGCAGGAGGAGATCGAGCGCGTCGCGGGCGAGGCGGCGCTCACCGTGCCCGGTGTCGCGCGCTACTTCACGCGGACGCAGCTCACGACGGGCGCAGTCCCGCAGGCCGACGTGGTCGCGCGGCGCGTGCTGCACGGCTACAACGCGAGGCGCAGCGGCGACGTGGTCGTCATACAGGAGTCGTACAAGTACCTCTCCGACTACACGGCCATCGCCAACCACGGCACGCCCTACCGCTACGACACGCACGTCCCGCTCGTCATCATGGGCGGCGGCGTCGTGCCGGGGCGCTACCTCCAGCCCTCGACGCCGGCCGACATCGCGCCCACGCTCGCGCGCATCCTTAACGTCGAGCCGCCGAGCAACGCCACCGGCCGCGTGCTCTCCGAGGCGTTCAAGTGAGAATTATGAAACGGACACTCTCAAGCTTCACTCTGGCGATTCTCCTGTCGGCGACCGCCGCGACCATCATCGTCGCGCAGCAGGGCAAGTCCCCGGCCGCGAAGACGCCCGCGCAGAAGGGGAAGGCGAGACCCGCGCCGAAGACGACGCCCGCCAAGCCCGCCGACGAGGAGGCGCTCAAGGCCGAGCTTGACGAGATAGTCAGGCTCGAAGCGTCCGCGCGCGTCGAACGCCTGAAGGCTTTCGTCAAGGCGAACCCCGACACGCCGCAGACGCTGCGCGCGCAGGAGCTTCTGACGAGCGCGCGCGCCGCGCTCGGCGACGAGCGTCTGCGCGCGGGCGACCGCGCCGCCGCGCTCGAACTCTTCCGCGCCGCCGTCTCGGAAGCGCCGGCGGGGATGTCCGACAGGCTCTTCGCCGAGGTCGTCTCGCAACTGCCCGGCAACCTCTACGTGCTCGGCGAGCGCGAGGCGGGGCTTGAGCTGGCGCGCGCGGTCGAGACGCGCGCCGAGGGCAGCGCCGCGCGCCTGCTCGCGGTCGCTTCGTTCTACCTCGGCGTCGAGCAGATAGACGAGGCGGCGCGGCTCGCGCGCGCGGCCGTCGCGGCGCAGCCCGACTCGGCCGCCGCGCACCAGGCGCTCGGCACGGCGCACCGGCTCTCGCTCCGGCTCGACGAGGCGGAGGCCGAGATGGCGCGCGCCGTCGAGCTGGACGCGAAGAACGCGCCCGCGCGCCGCGCGCTGGCCGAACTCAAGCGCGCGACGGGCAAGCCCGAGGAGGCGGCCGCGCTCTACAGGGAGCAGCTCGCGGCGGACGCGGGCGACCGCAACGCCCGCGCCGGGCTCGTCCTCGCGCTCTTCGAGTCGGGGCGGCGCGAGGAGGCCGAGCGCGATTTGCAGTCGGCGCAAGGGGGCGACGTGCGCGACCTGCCGCTGCTGGTCGGCGCGTCCTACTGGTACGCGGCGCGCGGCGAGGGCGCGCGCGCGCTTGAGCTGGCCGAGAAGGCCGTCGCCTTCGAGTCGCGCTTCGGCTGGGCGTGGGCGCGCGTCGCGCAGGGTCGCGCGTTGCTCGTGCTCAAGCGCCCGCTCGAAGCCGAGCGCGCGCTGCGGTACGCGCGGCGCTTCGGCAACTTCCCGACGCTCGACTACGAGCTGGCCGCCGCGCTGGCCGCCTCGGGTCTTTACGAAGAGGCCGCCGAACAGCTCTCGCGTTCGTTCGCGCTCAAGGACGGGAAGTTGGTCGCGCGGCTCGCCGGGCGCGTCGAGTCGTCGGCCTCGGACTTCAACGAGCTGCTCGCGCCCGAGCGGCGCGCGAGCCTCGCGCAGTTCGCGGGCGCGTCCACGGCCTCGGAGGCGAGGACTTTGAAGGCGCTGCTCGCGCTGCGGCAGGCGACGGCCGGCGAGACGCCGAACGAGCGCGCCGCCGCCGACGCCGCGCGCGAGTTCGGCGCGGGCGAAGACGAGATGCGCACCTACCGTAACCTCTACGCGGCCGGGCTGCTGGCGGCGCACGGCGGCGCGCACGCGGAGGTTTTGGCGCGCGCCGAGGCGGCCATCGGCGGCGTCGAGACGGCGCTCGGGCTGGCGCACGCGCCCATCGCGCTCTTCGCCGACACGGACGAGCTGCGCGAGCTGCGCCGTCAGGTCGTCGAGCGGGACGCGCCGCTCAACATGCTCGGCGTGCAGCGCGACATGCTCTCAAGGGTCTTGCGCGGGAGGATCGAGGCGATGGCCGGCTGGGCGCTCTACAAGCAGGGGCAGACGGCCGAGGCGGTGGTGCGTCTGCGGCGCGCGGTGAGCGTGCTGCCCGAGGGCTCGCACTGGTGGCGCACGGCCGAGTGGGAGTTGGGCGCGGCGCTCGAAGCGAGCGGGAGCGGGCGCGACGCGCTGGCCGCCTACGTCACGAGCTACATCACGCAGCCCGACCCGAAAATGCTGCCCACCATCGAGGCGCTCTACAAGAAGCTCAACAACGGCTCGGCCGACGGCCTCGAACAGCTCTTGCAGACGCGCGCGACCGCCTCCAACACGCGCACGCCTCCGCGCCCCCCCGCGTCTGACGCGACGACGCCCGCGCAGCCTTCAACGCCCGAGGCGACGACGACGACAAACCCGGCCGCGTCGAGCACGACCACGCCGGCCCCGGAGCCTACGCCCGCAGCGACTCCTTCGGCGACGCCGACGGCCGAGCCGACCCCTTCGACTCCGCCCGCGTCGCCGCCGGCCTCGGAGACGCCGTCACCTTCGCCCGAGCCTTCGCCGTCGGCCACGCCCGAGGCGACGCCGGCGACCTCGACTCCGACGCCCGAGCCTTCGCCCACGCCCAAAAGAACCGAGCCGGGCGGCAGGTGCGTGCTGACCGCCCCCGAGACTTCGCTCAACGTCAAGAGCAACGGCGGCTCGGGCACCGTCGCCCTGAGCATCGACAACTACGCGGGCAGCGCGCCCGCGCGCATCGACTCCACGACCCCGAACTGGGCCGACATCGTCATCCTCGCCGAGCCGCGCAACCCGGCCGACGACCTCGGCCTCGCGCGCTTCACCATTACCTCCATCAGCAGGAAGACCGGCGCCTTCGTCGCCATCTTCAAATCGGCCTGCGGCACACAGCAGGTCACGGTCAACGTTCAGTGAGTGATGAGTGATGAGAGAAGGCAAGTCCCGGCTCTCCTTCTCATCACTCATCGCTCATCACTCATCACTTCTTCTCAAAGGTGCGCCGAGAGTCGCGCGGCGAGGACTTGTTTGGGCTGGAGCCCGACGATGCGCTCGACCTGCTGGCCGTTTCTGTAGATGAAGAGCGTGGGGATGGACTGGATGCGCAGCGCGGCGGAGGTCTGCGGGTTGGCGTCCACGTCGAGCTTGGCGACGCGGTAGAGGCCGGCCGACTCCGAGGCCAGCTCGTCGAGCACGGGCGCTATCATGCGGCACGGGCCGCACCACGCCGCCCAGCAGTCGAGCAGCACGGGTCGCGCGTTCGACGCTTCGACCACCTCGCGCGCGAACGTCCGGTCGGTCACGGCCACGGGCTTCGACTCGTCCGCCTTCGCGCCCGCGGGGCTCGACGCCCGCGACTCCTCGACGCCCGCGCCGCCCTCCAGCCCCGCGCCGCACCTGCCGCACACGGGCTGCTTGCCGACGACCATCACGCGCTCGTCAACGCGGTTCTTCGCGCCGCACTTCGGACAGGCCACAATCGCCATCTCGACCCACCTCCCAAGTTCCGCCGGAAATTTCACGCTTCGTTTGCCGGAGAGTTTGACACAACCCCGCGCGGCGGTGGAAGCGCGGAACCGCCGCGCGCCCCGTTCGCGGGGCCGCCGCGTTTCGTTGTAAGATTCTCCCGTACTTTTCTCCCGCACAATTCACCCGGACGAAGGAAGTGTTAAGCCTGATGCGACACACTCGCGCGAAGACGCTCGCCCTCGCGGCCTGCCTCGCCACGCTACAGCTCGCCGCCGCGGCCGTGCGCGCGCAGAGCCCCGACCCGCGCTCGCGCGCCGCCGCGCCCAACGCGCCCGAGATCGCCTACAACGTCTCGATGCGGAGGCCGCACACGCACCTCTTGGAGGTCACGGCGCGGCTGCAATACCGCAGCGCCGCGCCGGCCACGGTCGACCTCGTGATGCCGGTCTGGACGCCCGGCTCGTACCTCGTGCGCGAGTTCGCGCGACACGTTCAGGACTTCGCGGCCGCGGACGGCTCGGGGCGCGCGCTTCCGTGGACGAAGGTGAGCAAGAACACCTGGCGCGTCGAGTCGAACGGTGCGCGCGAGGTGCGCGCGAGCTACAGCGTCTACGCCAACGAGCTGACCGTGCGGACGAGCGAGCTGAACGACCGCCACGCCTTCTGGAACAACGCCAACCTCCTGATGTACCCCGACGGCCACCTCGGCGCGCCCTCGACGCTGCGAATCGAGCCGTTCGGCGGCTGGAAGATAGCGACCGGATTGCCCCCCGCGCCGGGCTCCGCCGACACGTTCCGCGCCGAGAATTTCGACGTGCTCTACGACTCGCCGTTCCTCGTCGGCAACTTCAAGACGCTCTCGTTCGAGGTCGCGGGCGTGCCGCACCGCGTCGTCGTCGACGGCGAGGGCGGCTACGACGCCGAGCGTCTGCGCGCCGACGCGCGGCGCATCGTCGAGGCCGAGGTCGCCGCGATGGGCGACACGCCGTACCGCGACTACACGTTCATCCTCATGCTCGCCGACAGGAACGGCGGCGCGCTCGAACACCTCAACTCTGTGGCGCTCATCATCAAGCGCTTCGGCTTCTCAACGCCGCAGGACTTGCGCGACGTGCACACGCTCTTCGCGCACGAGTTCTTCCACCTCTGGAACGTCAAGCGCATCCGCCCCGACGTGCTCGGCCCCTTCGACTACACGCGCGAGAGCTACACGCGGCAGCTCTGGGTCGCCGAGGGGCTGACGGCCTACTACGAGAACGTCTTCACGCGCCGCGCCGGGCTGATGAACGACCGGCAGTACCTTGAGACGATGGCGCGCGAGGTGCAGACCTTGCAGAACACCCCGGGGCGGCTGGAGCAGAGTCTGGAGGAGGCGAGCTTCGACGCGTGGATCAAGTACTACCGACGCGACGAGAATACGATCAACTCGGCGGTCTCCTACTACGACAAGGGTGCGATAGTCGGGCTCCTGCTCGACCTCGAAATCCGGGGCCGCTCGAACGGCGCGCGCTCGCTCGACGACGTGATGCGCTCGCTCTACGAGGAGTACGCGAAGAGGGGGCGCAACTACACGCCCGAAGACTTCCAGCGCGCGGCCGAGCGCGCGGCGGGCGCCGGGCTGGAAGATTTCTTCCGCCGCTACGTCCGCGGGCGCGATGAGCTTGACTACGACGCGGCGCTCGGGTGGGCGGGGCTTCGGCTCGACACGCAGAGCGACAGGGCTGGGAGGCCGGCGGCGAGCGTCGCCTACCTCGGCGCGACGCTCGAAGAGCGAGACGGGCGGCTCGGCGTGACGAACGTCCCGGCGGGAACGCCGGCCTACGAGCAGGGGCTCTACGCCGCAGACCAGATCGTCGCGGTGGACGGCTACCGCGCCACGCTCGACTTCCTCAACGCGCGGCTCGCCGACAAGCGCCCCGGCGACCAGCTCAGGCTCTCGGTCTTCCGCGGCGACGAGCTGCGCACGCTCGACATCAAGCTCGGCGCGCGCGCGGCGGTCGCCTACCGCATCGTCCCACTGCCTGCCCCCACCGAACAGCAGCGGCGCATCTACCAAGCCTGGCTCGGCGCGCCGTTCCCGAAGTGATGAGTGATGAGTGATAAGATTACGGCGAGGCTCGGGGT
>JBEVKV010000440.1:0-13805 GCA_040509515.1 Pyrinomonadaceae bacterium
GACGAGAGCCTCGCCCCCTTTCGTCTTACTTTTGCCGTCTAATTGATGAGCGCGTTGGCGCCCGTGCTGGCGTAGAGGTGGCCGGCGGCCTGCTCGACGCGGCGCGCGGTGGCGATGCGCTCGCGCGCTTCGAGCGAGCGGCGGCGTATCTCGTCCCACTCCTCGCGCGGGACGCGCCGGAAGGCTTCGACCACGCGCGGGTCGAACTGCCGGCCCGCGTAAGCGTCGAGTTCGGCCAGCGCCTCGTCGTAGCTCCGGCCGGCGCGGTAGACGCGGTCGCTCGTGATGGCGTCGAAGGCGTCGGCGACCGCGAAGATGCGCGCGTTGAGGTCGATGGCATCGCCGCGCAGGCCCAGCGGGTAGCCCGAGCCGTCCCAGCGCTCGTGGTGCTGCGCGACGACGCGCGCCGCGCCCTCCAGAAATTCGATGCCGCGCAGAATCTTCTGCCCGTGCAGCGGGTGCTCACGCATCCGCACCCACTCCTCCTCCGAAAGCTTGGCCGGCTTGCGCAGGATGGCGTCGGGGACGCCGATCTTGCCGATGTCGTGGAGGAGCGAGCCGAACTCAAGCGAACGCATCTGGTCGTCGTTGAGGGTCAGCTCCCGCCCGAGCCGGAGGCTGAAGTTGACGACGCGCTCCGAGTGGCCGTGCGTTTCGAGGTCGCGCGTCTCCAGCGCCGCCGTCAGCGCCTTGAGCGTCGTGCGGTAGGCGTCGCCGAGCGAGCGCAGCGCGCCGTCGAGTTCCTGCGTGCGCTGCGCGACCATCTCTTCGAGGTAGGTCTCGTAGCGCCGCTTCTCGGCGCGCAGGAAGTGATGTTCGAGCGCGCGGCTCACGGCCGCCTCGACGTGGTGAAGGTCGAACGGCTTCATCACGTAGTCGAACGCGCCGGCGCGCAGCGCGTTGATGGCGCTCTCGACCGTCTGCACGCCGCTGATCATGATGACGACCGCGTCGGGAGTCAGCTCCTTCACGCGCGGGATGAGGTCGAGCCCGCTCATGCCGCCCATCATGATGTCGCTGATAACGAGGTCGTAGTCGCCCCCGCGCAGGCGCACGAGCGCCTCCTCGGCCGAGCCGACCGCCACACAGTCGTAGAGCGGCCCGAGCAGGTCCGTCAGAACGTCCCGGATCTCCGGCTCATCGTCCGCGACCAATACACGCGCCCTTCTGCCCAGAGTCTTAGACATAGACGTACGTCTCCCGGTACCTAACACGTCGTCGGGTGCAACACTTGAGGAGGGAGAGGTGCGCGCCGTCAAGCCCCAACGCATGACGGCGCGCCCGAAAGAGGCAAATTCATATTACCGCCGCCCGACGGTTTAGACAAGCGGTTGCCCCGGCGAAGTTAGACGCGGCCCGACCGCCACCGGGTGCCTGCGCCCGCGCGGTAATCTCCTTGTCAGCGGGCGGCCTTTCTTCTACCATGCCGGGCACATCGGGCTTGTTTACGAGGAGGCGAACGCCCCGCCCGCCGAGCCCGCGAACGCGCACGACGCGCGCCATCTAACAGACCGCTTGACGAGGCCGAACCGGATGAGTCTGCCAGCGAGTAGGGTTACCGTCGAGAAAGCCGACGCCGCCTGCACCGTCATCTGCGGCGACAGCCGCGAGGAGCTGAAGGCGTACGACGGTCAGGCGGACTTGATCGTCACCTCCCCGCCCTACGCCGACGCGCGGCACAGGCACTACGACTCCGTGCACCCGGACGAGTTCGCCGGCTGGTTCATGACCTTCCACGAGCCGTTCTGGAACGCGCTCAAGCCTGCGGGCAGCCTCGTCATCAACATCAAGGACAAGGTCGTCGGCGGGGTGCGCCACCGCTACGTCTGGCACACGATTGAGGCGCTGGCCGCGGCCGGCTGGTTCTGCGTCGAAGACTACCTCTGGCACAAGATGAACCCGATGCCGGGCTACTGGCCCACGCGCCTGCGCGACGGGTGGGAGTACTGCTTCCACCTCTCCAAGTCGAAACGCCCCTACATGAATCAGGACGGGGTGCGCAAGCCCGTGGGCGACTGGGTCGAGTCGAGGCTGGCGAAGCTCGGCGGTAACGACACGAGCCGGCAAAACTCTGCGAACGCGAGCGGGTTCGGGCGTGACATTTCCAAGTGGGTCGACAAGCAGACCGTGCTGCCCTCGAACGTGCTGAGCCTCCCGCTGGTGGGCAGGAACAGGGGGCACCCGGCGGTCTTCCCCGTCGACCTGCCGCTCTTCTTCATCCGCCTGCTCTGCCCCGAGGGCGGACTCGTCGTCGACCCCTTCGGCGGGAGCGGCACGACCGGGCTCGCCGCGCTCGCGGCCGGCCGCCGCTCGCTGCTCATCGACAACAACGAGCGGTACTGTCAGGCCGCCGTCAAGCGACTCCGCGAGGAGGGCGGCGCGCGCCGCCACGAACTGCTCGCCGAACCGACCCTCTTCCCCGTCGGCTCGCCCAAACGCCGGAAGCGGCGCAACAACTCCTGACCGGCGTCGTCACCCTAAACGGCGGCGGCGCGCACTCGCGACCGCACGCCGGTTGACGCGCACTCGCCGCGCGCCCTATCATTCCTCGCACCCGGCCGGAGTGGCGAAATCGGTATACGCACGAGACTCAAAATCTCGCGTCCGCAAGGGCATGTCGGTTCGAGTCCGACCTCCGGCATCACTTCCCTTAGAAAAATAGAACTCTTCTACCGACCTTCCGGGGGCTTCAAGGACTACAGCCCGACCCAGCGGGTGAAGTTGCCGACGAAGAGGCGCGCGGCGTCGCGCTCGATCTCGTCGCGCGTCACCGCGCGGCCGTCCGTGAGCAGCGCGTGGTAAGCCTCGAAGAGCGCGTCCGCGATGACGCGGCGCGAGTGCGCCCACTTGTAGATCAGTTGGTCGAGGACGCGCGCGTCCGAGTGCTGCGCGATGAAGCTGGTGCCGAGCAGTTCCAGCCGCTCGCGCGTGACCTCGGAGATGATCGAGGGGTTGTTGAGGAACCACCAGCAGCCGAAGGGCATCAGGTTCGGGAACTTGCGCGCCGAGACGCACAGCTCGTGCTGGTTCTCGCGCGAGAGGAAGGTGACGAGGAAGCGGTTGTCTGGGTGAGCGGCGCAGATGCGTTCGACCGCGCTCACGTCGGCGCGGCCGAGCCCGTCGCCCGCCGAACGCAGGCGCGGGTTCACCCCGCGCCGCACGCCTATCATCAGCGCGAGCGGAAGATTGTGCTCGCGGCACGTCGGCAGGATTATCTCGCCCAGCACGCGCGCGCGGACGGGGTCGGCGTCCGCGGGGAAGTTGAAGTCGTCCGGGAGCGAGACGGCGAGGTAGAGCGGCCCGATTCGCCCGACCCACAGGTCGAGGAAGCGGCGCGCCTCGGTCGCCGACCGGCCTCCGAGGTCTTCACGCACGTCGAAGCCCTGTGACGCGAGGGCGGGCAGCGCCCCGCGCCACCCGACGAGCATCGGGTCGATGCGCAGCGCGGCGCGGAAGCGCGGGTCGACTTCGACACGCGCCTCCCACAGCCGCGCCTCCTGCGCGTCGAACGGGTCGTTGGTCATGACGACCGACTCGACCCGCGCGGTCTTTAGCACGCGGTCAACGTAGTCCTCGGCGCGCTGCGCGGCGAAGAACTCGCGTGCGTCGCGCAGGTCTGTCGCGCGCGCGTCGAGCCCGAGCGAGGTGAGCACCGCCACGACGCCGCGGGTCGCCTCGGAGAGCGGCGTCCGGCGCACGAAAAGCGATTCCCAGATGAGGTCGGAGCGCCGCGTCTTCGGCAAAGACCAGAACTGTTCGGGCGTCACGTCGGCCGCGCGGAACAGCTCGGCGATGAGGTAGTGGTAGTTGAGCAGCTCGTCTATTCCGTAGAGGCTCAGCGCGCCGAAGCGCGGCGGGAAGAGGTGCGTGTGCATGTCTATGACGGGCGCGGAGGCGACCACCTCGTCAACCTCTCGGCGCAGCTCGCGCGCGTCCGTCGGCCCGTGGGGTCGCGAGACCCCGTCCTCGACTTGCTTACCCATCTCGCCTCTTTTCTTTCAGGTTCATGACTTTTATTTTCTGATTTTACCTCTTTCGCACGCGGGCTCACGGCCTCAGAAATTTCGCGGCGCGGTGAAGACCTTTCCGTTGGCGAAGGTCTGTCCCTCAGCGGCGCAGGTGTGGCCCGGCCCTCTCCACCTCGCCCGCGCGCTCGGCGGAGGTCTCCGCGCGGTCTTCCGCGCCGCTGGCCTCGCACTTCGCGATGTGGAGCGCCGAGCGGATGAGCGCGAGGTGCGTGAAGCCCTGCGGGTAGTTGCCGAGCAGCTCGCCGCTCGACGCGTCTATCTCCTCGGCGAAGAGCCCCGTGTCGCTCGCGTAGCCGGCGACGCGCTCGAACAGCTCGCGCGCCTCGTCGCGACGCCCCTGAAGCGCGAAGTTGTCCGCCAGCCAGAAGCTGCACATGGCGAAGGTGGCCTCGCCGCCCGGCAGCCCGTCCTCATTCAGATACCGGTGGACGAGCCCGCCCGAGGTCAGGCGCTCGCGTATTCGCTCGACGGTCGAGCGGACGCGCGGGTCGGTCGCGGGCAGAAAGCCGGTCAGCGGGATGGTGAGCGCGCTCGCGTCGAGCGCCTTCTCGCCGAACGCCTGCGTGAAGGCGCCCGCCTCCGCGTCGTAGCCCTCTTCGAGAATCGCCCGGCGGACGCGGTCGCGCGCCGCGGCCCAGCGCGACGCGTCGTGATTCTCTTTCAGGCTCGCGGCCAGACGGACGGCGCGGTCGAGCGCCACCCAGCACATCAGTTTGGAGTGGAGGAAGTGTCGCGGCCCGCCGCGCACCTCCCAGATGCCGTAGTCGGGGTCGCGCCACTGCCTGACCGTCTCGTCGGCCATGAAGCTCAGTTCGTCCCACCAGTCGGGGCGCACGGGCTGGCGCGTGCGCTCGTGGTAGAGGTGCGCGGCGTCGAGCACCTCGCCGTACACGTCGAGCTGCTTCTGGCCGAAGGCGGCGTTGCCGATGCGCACGGGGCGCGAGCCGCGGTAGCCTTCGAGGTGGTCGAGCGTCGTCTCCGGCAGGTGCGACCCGCCGTCAATCGTGTACATGATCTGCAGGCGGTGGTCGCGGCACGTAATGCAGAGCCGGTCGAGCCAGCCGAAGAAGTCGGCGGCCTCCTCGTGGTAGCCGAGCAGTTGCAGCGCGTAGATGGTGAGCGAAGAGTCGCGGAGCCAGGTGTAGCGGTAATCCCAGTTGCGCACGCCGCCCAACTCTTCGGGGAGCGAGGTGGTCGGCGCGGCGACGAGCGCGCCCGTCGGCTCGAAGGTGAGCAGCTTGAGCGTGAGCGCGCTGCGGCGCACGAGGTCGCGGTACGGCCCCTCGTAGCGGCAGTCGCACCACCAACGCTCCCAGTACTCTAAAGTCTGCTTGAGTTGTTGTTCGCCGTCGGCAGGACGTGGCTTGAGGTCTTCGTGCGCGGCGGCGTCGTGGTAGGAGAGCGAGAGCCACACGCGCTCGCCGCGCGAGACGCGGAAACGCCCGCGCGCCGCGCCCGAGTCGTCTAGCCTCAGCGCGGCCGGGCACGAAAGCACGAGCGCCTCGCCGCCCGAGCGGGCGACGGCCCCGCCCTCGCCCAAAGCGATGTCGGCGCGCGCGCGCGCGTAGTCGAAGGTCGGGCGGAAACCGACTTCGACTTCAAGGCTCCCGCCTAAGCCCTCGATCAACCTCAGGACGCTGCGGCTTGAGCCGATGTCTTCGCCGCGCCGGCCGTCCCTCGACAGACGCTCGACGGGCATGAAATCCGTCAGACGCACGCGCCCCTCGTCCGTCTCGAACGTGGTCGCGAGGACGGCGGTCGGCCCGTGGTAGGAGCGCGTCGCCTTGAACTCCCGCGCGGGGCGCACCTGAAAGAATCCGCCACGCGCGGCGTCGAGCAGGCGGCAGAAGACGGCCGGGCTGTCGAAGTGCGGCCAGCAGCACCAGTCTATTGAGCCGTCCGTGGCGACGAGCGCGGCCGTGTGCGCGTCGCCGATCAGCGCGTAGTCGCGTATGGGGCGGTAGCCCCTCCCCCCGTCAGCTTCCATGACAGACCTCGCCCCGCGGGCGCGCGAATTGGTAGAGACGTGTCGCGGAAACTATAACCCGTCGGCACGGCGAGGCTCGGCTACCGGCCGGGCCGGGTCAGTTTTTCCACGAGCACTTCCAGCCGTTTGAAGTCGATGGGCTTGCTGAGGTAGTGGTCGAAGCCGGCCGCCTCCGCGCCGTCCCTCGCGTCCGCGCGGTCGAAGGCCGTGACGGCGATGATCGGGAGACTGGAGAACTCCTCGCGGCTGCGGATGGAGCGGATGGCCTCGTAGCCGTCTGCGACCGGCATCGACAAATCCATCACGATGAGGTTGGGGCGGTGTAAGACCGTCTTCTCGACGGCCTCATGCCCGTCGGACGCTTCGAGCACAAGACAGCCCCAACGCTCCAGCATCCAACGCATCACGACGCGCGTGTCCGCGTGGTCGTCCACGATCAGCACCGTCGGCTTATGCCCGCCCCTCATACTTATGATGACCTCGCCCCGACCTTAGCAGGCGCGGGCGTCCAACTTCAAGAGTCGGCCTGAGACGGACTTTTCTCGCCGCGGGCCGGCGACGGCGAATCATCTCGGTCTCACAACAAAACCGCAACCAAGCGCGCGGCCGGTCGGGTTAGTATCTTCTCACCTTAACGGGCGTTCCTTCTGAGAACGAGTGAAACTTTGGGGCAGGCCACGCGAGTGGCCGTAGGCGTCGGGGGTGGGGGCCCCCGGCGCCTTTTCTTTTGCGCCCCGCATTCAATAGACTACCTGCATGGACTCAGACTCAGCGGCCGGGGGAACAATCGAGGCGGTCATCGCCACGCGCGCGCGCGACCTCGTCGAAGGCTTCAAGGTGCGGCGCGTCCTGCCCTCGGCCAAGAGGCGCATGGTCGGCCCCTTCATCTTTCTCGACCAGATGGGGCCGGAAATTCTGCGCGCGGGGCGCGGGCTCGACGTGGCCCCGCACCCGCACATCGGCCTCGCCACCGTCACGTACCTCTTCGACGGCGAACTCCTACACCGCGACGGCCTCGGCACCGTCAGAACAATTCGCCCCGGCGAGGTCAACTGGATGACCGCCGGGCGCGGCATCGCGCACTCGGAGCGCACGCCGCCAGAGGCTCGGCGCGGCGGCTCGGAGCTTTTCGGCGTGCAGTCTTGGGTGGCGCTGCCCCTCCGTCACGAAGAGTCGGAGCCGGACTTCGCGCACCACGACGCAGGGGAACTGCCCGTCGTCGAGGGCGACGGCAAACGCGTGCGGCTCATCGCCGGCTCGCTCTACGGCGCTCGCTCGCCCGTCAGCACGACCTCGGAGATGTTCTACGCGGACGCCACGCTCGGCCCCGACGCCGTCATCGAAGTGCCGGCCGAGCAGGAGGAGCGCGCGGCCTACGTCGTCGAGGGCTCAATCGAACTGCTCCCCGAGCGCGAGGTCTACGTCGCCGGACAACTCCTCATCTTCAAGCCGCGCGCGCAGGTTCTGCTGAAGGGCGCGGCGGCGAAACCGGCGCGCCTGATGCTGCTCGGCGGCGAGCCGCTCGAAGGCCCGCGACACATCTGGTGGAACTTCGTCTCAAGCTCGCCCGAGCGCATCGAGCAGGCCAAGCTCGACTGGAGCGAAGGCCGCTTCGCACCCGTCCCCGGCGAGACCGAGCGCATCCCACTGCCCGCCCCTTCCGGCCCCGTCGTCGTCCGCTACCCCTGACCCGTCGGTTCAACGCAACACTTCTATCGCGGTGACGGGGTGCAGCTCCCACGCGGTCGCGCGCCAGTTGCCGCGCGCGCCGGGCGCCGTGTTCTCCGACTCGCCCGCGTGCTCGCGGTCGAAGAGCAGCCAGCCCTCGAAACGGCAGCGCCGCCCGGCCAGCTCGCGCCTGAGCGCCTCCGCAGACCAGTCCAGCCCCCTCTCCCTCGCGCTCGCTCTCACGCGCGGCGTGACTTCGACCACGACCCACTCCGAACGCGGCGCGTCGGCGCGCGGCGCGACGTGGATGTGCGTGTCGCGCTCGCGGTACGAGTAGCAGTTGGCCGCCTCGACTCCGCCCCCGACGACCTCGACGACGTAAGCCTCGATTCTCCCCGCGCGCGACTCCGTCCAGCGCAGGCGGTCTTCGCCCGGGCTCAGCAGGGCTTCGAGCGTCACGCGCTCGTCGAAATCCGACGGCGCGGGCTCCGCTTCGCGGTTCTTGAGACGCATCAGCTCGCGCCCGGCGGGCGAGAGCGCCGCGCCCGCCGGCGGGCAGTAGCTTCGCGGAAGGCCGAAGAGCACGCCGGCCGCCAGCGCCAAGAGCGCGAAGAGAATCAGCCCCGTTTTCCTCATGCGTCCGAAACGCCCCGACACTCAGGGCCGGTAGTCGTAGTGCCACGGCTCGCGCGGCGAGGCGAGCGGGCCGGAGAACTTCGTGCTCGCGGCGCGCACGGCCTCTTGCAGCTTCGCCGTCCACCCGGCCGAGTCCCAACCGGAAGGCGACGACGGGCCGGCGATCAACTGCCCGCCGCGCATCACCTGAAAGTCGAACGCGCGCGCCTGCCCGTGCGGCGAGAGCCCGGGCACGGCCAGCGTCGGCGTCGCGCGCGTGGACGCGCCGCGCAGAAAGCCCTCGAAGCGCCGCACGTCGGCCTCGGCCGCGCCGTCGCCGTAGGACGCCGCCGCCAACTCCTCGCGCGCACGCACGAGCAACTCATCTCCGGCGCGCGCGACCGAGTCGGCCTCGTTCCACTTCTCAAGTTGCTCGTCAAGGCTCCGCACCTTCGTGTTGACGCGCAGCGTGTGGCCGGGGTTCGCGCCCTCGAACGCACGCCTCACCCTCTCTATCTCCGCCAGCGCCGACGCGTACTCGGCGGACTTCTCATAACTCTCGACCTGCTCACGCGACCACGCCCAGTGCGCCACCGCGCCAGCACCCGCGCGCAGGTACCCACGCAGCGCCAGCAGGCGTCGCCCCTCGCCCTCGACCCGATTCAAAGCCTCGCGCTGCTCCTGCGGGAGCCCGGCCGCGGTCGCGCGCACGTAAGCCTCCAGCTTGCCGCCCGGCTCCGCCGCCGACGGCGACGGCGACGTTGAGAGGGTCGGGGACGGGGAAGCCTCCGGGCTCGCAAGGCTCTCGGGACTCGGACGACTGTCGGGGCTCGCCCCCGTGCCCTGCGCGGCGCGGTTCTCGACCGCACCGCCCGCGTTCGAGTTCGGCGAGGGCTCGACCAGACAGCCGGCGAGCGGCGGAAGCAGTGCGCAGAGCACGAGCGCGCGTGAAAGGCGTCGGTAGGCCATTCTCTTTCTCTTCGGAAAGTGTTAAACGCTCGGGGGTGGCTGCGGCCATGATAAAGGTCGGTGCCTTCTAAAACCAGTCCTCACGTCGCGTCTCGCAAACCTTCACATTTTCGGCACAAATGGAGATTTTTCAAAGATTTGTCTCGAATTTTTACGGTCAAATAGACCCCACAATGTGTTTAACATCGTGTTGACAATTTTGCCTCATTTGTTAAAATGCCCTTTCACCAGAACCCCCATTCTGGGCTTGTTGTATCGGCCTACAGAGTCGCTTTAAGAGACGGAACCCCGACCGACCCAAACCCCCGTTTGGCCTTTTCCGCTAGAAGCTGATTCGGCACTCGTGTTTCAGCAGGCCCGCCACGGCCTCTTTTATCCAAGGATTAATTTCATGCGTCGTACCGCCGTCTGGCTCGCCCTCGTGCTGACTCTGTCCGCGTCCGTCCCGACTGCTCCGCCCTCGCGCGCGCAGACCCTGCAGAGCCTTCTGAAACCCGGCCACAAGGCTTCGGCCGAGATCGTCCGCAAGGTCAACAACGGGCAGGGGGCCGAGCGCGTGCGCGTCATCGTCCAGCCGCGCGCCGACTGGTCGGGCGACCTCGACCTGGCGCTGCTTTCGGGCGGCGCGAGCGACGTGCGCCGATTCCAGAACTTCAACTTCCGCGTGCTCAGCCTGCCGGCGGGCGCGGCCGCCAACCTCGCGCTCCGCAGCGACGTGGCCTACGTCTCCATCAACAAGGAGCTGCGCACGCTCGGCCACGTCTCTTCGACGACGGGCGCCGACGCCGTGCGCACGACTTCGGGGACTAACGTCTCGGGGCTCGACGGCACGGGCGTGGGCGTCGCCGTCATCGACTCCGGCGTCGACACGAACCACAAGGCTTTCCTCGACAAGAGCAACGGCCTGCGCGTCGTCGCGAGCGTGGACTTCACGGGCGAGGGTCGCACCGACGACCCATACGGTCACGGGACACACGTCGCCTCCATCGTCGCCGGCAACGGCCGCATCTCGAACGCCTCTTACACGGGCGTCGCGCCGAACGCCAACGTTGTCAACCTGCGCGTGCTGAACTCGCAGGGGACGGGCACGACCGCGTACCTGCTGCGCGCGCTCGACTGGGTTCTGGCCAACCGCGCCGCTTACAACATACGCGTCGTCAACCTGAGTCTGGGGATGCCGGCCGTCGAGTCTTACCGCAACGACCCCGCGTGTCTGGCCGTGCGGCGTCTGGCCGACGCGGGCGTCGTCGTCGTGGCCGCCGCCGGCAACAACGGCAAGGACGCGCAGGGCAACAAGGTCTACGGACACGTCCACTCGCCCGGCAACGAGCCTTCGGCGCTGACAATCGGCGCGTCGAACAGCTTCGGCACCGACGGGCGCTCGGACGACGCGGTCGCCACCTACAGCTCGCGCGGGCCGACGCGCAGCTACCGCACGGACTCCGAAGGCGTGCGACACTACGACAACCTCGTCAAGCCCGACCTCATCGCGCCGGGCAACAAGATCGTCAACGCGGAGGCCGTGGACAACTACCTCGTGGCGCACAACCCCGCGCTCGACGCGGGCGTGAGCCCGGTCGATAACCGGAAGCAGATGTACCTGAACGGCACGTCGATGGCGACGCCGGCGGCGGCGGGCGCGGCGGCGCTGATGCTACAGGCCAACCCGAAGCTCACGCCGAATCTCGTCAAGGCGCTGCTGATGTACACGGCGCAGCCGCTCGCCGGCTTCAACCAGTTGGAGCAGGGCGCGGGGCAGTTGAACGTCGAGGGCGCAGTCCGCCTCGCCAAGCTCGTTCGCACAGACCTCTCGAACTCGACGCCGCTCGGCGACCCGCTGCTCGTCTCCGCGCCGCCCGCGCCGCAGACGACCATCGCGGGACACACCTTCAACTGGTCGCGCGGGCTCGTCCTCAACTACACCTACGTCACCGGCGTCGAGCTGATCACAAAGTTTCAGAAGGTCTACGGCACGGGCTGGGTGCTCGGCGACGGCGTCATCACGGGCGACGGCGTGATAACTGGCGACGGCGTCATCACCGGCGACAGGACTCTCATCACGGACGGCGTCATCACCGGCGACGGCGTGATGAAGAGCGACGGCGTCATCACCGGCGACGGCGTGCTCTTCCTGAGCGCGTGGTCGCTCGTGGGCGGCGGGACGCGGCTGGACGATGGCGACCTCCTCGGCGACGGCGTCATCACGGGCGACGGCGTGATAACTGGCGACGGCGTCATCACCGGCGACCTCTTCCTGCAAGCGCAGTCGGCCACCGTCAACGGCGACGAGACCGGGGCGATGGACGCCACGGCCGACGACGGCGTAGACTGGCTCGACTACTGATTCAACCTCACCGGGACTTCTGAGCCTCACGCGTACTGCTCCTCTCCCCGTTCAGCAGAGAGCGCCGCCGCGTCCTCGGCGGCGCACCGAACAGACAAAACGAAGTCGCGCGAGCCGCGTGAGAGGCGTGCGCCGCGCGAAGCCTGGAGGAGCCGTGGAAAGAGCAGCAGCCGTGGGGGGTGGGGCCGTGAAGACGGTCGGTAAGGTTAATCCGGCGAGGCCGTTCATGTGGGGCGTCGTCGCGCTGGGGACGGGCGCGCTCGCCCTCTCGGCGTGGACGCTGCCCGTCGCGCGGCTCGACTGGCGGTTCCTGCTGCTCGGGCTTCTGGTCTGCGTCAGCTCGCACGTTGCGGTGCGCATCCCGCGTGTGAGCGGGCGCATCACGGTCTCCGACACGCTCATCTTTCTGACGCTGCTGCTCTACGGCGGGGCGGCGGCCGTGATGCTCTCGGCGCTCGAAGGCATCTACGCAAGTTTACGCATCAGCCGCAAGCCGCTCACCATCCTCTTCAACGCGGCGGTGCTGGCGCTCTCGACCTTCCTCACGGCCTCGGTGCTCCGCGCGCTCTTCGGCGCGGCCGACCTCGCGGGCACGAACGACTACTCGCCCTACTCGCTCGCGGCCATCTTCGTCATGGCGCTCGTGCAGTACGTCGCCAACACCGGCCTCATCGCCGTCGAGAAGTCGCTCAAGCTCGGCGAGAGCTTCTGGCCGACGTGGAAGACCTACTACCTCTGGACTTCCGTGACCTATCTGGCCGGGGCCTCGGCCGCGGGCGCGACCGCGCGGCTCGTCCAGTCGGTCGGCTTCTACGCGGTGCTCGCCACGCTCCCCATCATCGCCATCATCTACTTCACGTACCTCACCTACCTGAAGAACATCGAAGTCTCCGAGGCGCACGTCGAAGAGCTTTCGCGCTACCTGAGCGAGCTGAAGCAGGGCGAGGCCGAGCGCGAGCGGATACTGCTGCGCGAGAAGAAGGCGCGCGCCGAGGCCGAGGCCGCCAACCGCGTCAAGGACGAGTTCCTCTCGACGCTCTCGCACGAGCTGCGCACACCGCTCACGGCCATCATCGGCTGGACGAGCCTGATGCGCGCCGGCCAAGTGAGGGGCGAGGTGCAGGCGCAGGCGCTTGAGACCGTCGAGCGCAACGCGCGGGTGCAGTCGCGGCTCATCGACGACCTGCTCGATCTGTCGCGCATCATCTCGGGCAAGCTCCTGCTCGACGCGCGCGAGGTCGAGTTGTCCTCGGTCGTCTCGAACTCAATCGACGTGGTGCGGCCGGCGGCCAACGCGAAGAACATCCTGCTCACGTACGAGTGCGAGCCGGGCGCGAAGACCATCACGGGCGACTCCGCGCGCCTGCAACAGGTGGCGTGGAATCTTCTGTCGAACGCTGTGAAGTTCACGCCGCAGGGCGGCGAGGTCTCGGTGCGGCTCGCGCGCGACGGCGCGCGCGTCAGGCTCACGGTTACGGACACGGGCAAGGGCATCCCGGCGGAGTTTCTGCCGCACGTCTTCGACCGCTTCCGGCAGGCCGACAGCGCGACGACGCGCGCCTACGGCGGGCTCGGGCTGGGCTTGGCCATCGTCCGCCACCTCGTCGAGCTGCACGGCGGCGACGCGCAGGCCGAGAGCGAGGGCGAGGATCGCGGCTCGACCTTCACCGTCACCTTCCCGCTCGCGCAGACGCAGACGCCGTGCGCCTGTAAGACGGACTTGCCGTCGGTCGCGCGCGTCGAGGGCTTGGCCGGCGTCCGCGTGCTCGTCGTCGACGACGAGCCGGACACGCGCAAACTCATCAGCGCGGTCATCGAGGAGTCGGGCGCGGAGGTCACGGCCTGCTCGTCGGCGGGCGAGGCCCTTGAGGCGTTGAAGACGTGGCGGCCGCACATCCTGATGAGCGACATCGGCATGCCGGGCGAGGACGGCTACGCGCTCATCCGGCAGGTGCGCGCGCTCCCGCCCGAGCACGGCGGCCGCACGCCCGCCGCCGCGCTCACCGCCTACGCGCGCGACGAAGACCGCGCGCGCGCCCTCGCCGCCGGCTACCAGCTACACCTCGCCAAGCCCTTCAACCCCGGCGACCTGCTCGCCGCCGTCTCGGACTTAAGAAGTAGAGAGTAGACAGTAGTCAGTAGCCAGTAGAAGGAAAGGCGGCGCGGTTTTCATCGTCAACCGATGAGAGCCACG
>JBEVKV010000441.1:0-3325 GCA_040509515.1 Pyrinomonadaceae bacterium
GTGAAGCCGGTCAGCGGGTTGCCGTAGAAGGCGTCGGTCTTCCAAGCGGCCTTGTCCCACACGCCGTCCTGTTCGCCGATGATGGTGACGGGGACGATGAGGCGTTCTGTGCCGAGCTTGTTGGAGGCGGCGAGGCCGGTGTCGAGCTTACCGCCCGCGGGGACGGTGAACTTGACCGAGCGCGCCAGCTTGTTGTTCCACAGCACCTTCAACTCGTACTCGCCCGGGTTCTTGTCCAGTTGGTACAGCGGCCCGAACATGCCGGGCTCCTCGCCCGACCTGTCCCACCCGCGCACGTTGTTGAAGGTGCAGCGCACCCGCGCCCACTTCGCCTTCTGCGGCGCGTCCTTCTCGTCCACGAAGTGGGTGGTGTTGTTATCCACGTCCGACTCGCAACTGGCCTTGCCGACCTGCTGCCCCTCGTACATGATTCGGCCCACCTCCGCGCCCTTGTAGAAGAGGTGCGGGTCTAAGTTGTATGCCTCGCCGCGCACCCAGAACGAGACGTTGAGGATGGGCCTCTCCCATCCCTTCAGCTCGTCCTGCGTGTAGTAGACGTAGCCGATGGGCAGGTTCCAGTCGTGATCCACGTAGTAGACGAAGTGGTTGGCGAACTTGCCGGTCTTGATCTCGTTGGAGTGCACCTTCGCGACTTTGGCCTTGCCTGTGAAGAGTGTCGTGTCGCTGCCGGCCAGCTCGTTCCGCAGCTTGATGGCGAAGTTGAAGGGGCCGGTGTAGGTCGTCCCCTTCTCCTCGGGGACGCCGTCGCGGCCGCCGCACGTAGTCTTCCACCAGCGGTCGGCCGGCGTCTCCTCGGTGCGGCAATCGAACCTGGCGGCCGGCGAGCCCGGCACGGTGTATTCGACGTAGAGCTGGCCGCCGCTCGGGATGGGGCCGTTGACGCGGTACGTGATGAGCGGCGCCCAACTGAAGGTGTCGTAGTTGCCCTTGTAGGAACTGAAGGTGAAAGCGGTCAACTGGACGGAGTCTTTGGCGACGGTCGGCTGGTCTTGCGCGGCGGCCGTCGCGGGGCCGAAAACGGCGAAGGCTAAAAACGCCAGGGTCAGCAAAGGGCTTCGCTTCATGCTTGAAGTCTCTCCTTTCGGGTTCAGGTCGCGTCTCGTGGGTCGGCGGGAAAAGTTCCTTCGTCCGATTCGGGGCGGCGGCAGTATCGTGCGGCGGCCCGCGCGTGTCAACGTCCGGCGCGCGCGCGGCGCGGGGCGGGTGGCTTGAGTTTGCGCGGCGCGGGTGTGTTAGAATGAGGCCCGAAAGCACGAACTCCCTCGGGATTTCCCCGTCACTGAGCCCTTAAGAAGTTGATGAAGTCTACTCCGGCATCACCCATCCATCCGACTCCCACTGACAAAGGATTGACCCAAGAGCATGAGCGCCATCATCGAGAACCCGCCCGCGGACGTGCGGGAGAGAGACGTTGAAGAGCTAGAGACCGTGACCATCCGTTTCGCCGGCGACTCCGGCGACGGCATGCAGCTTACGGGGACGCAGTTCACCAACACGTCGGCCATCGTCGGCAACGACATCTCGACGCTGCCCGACTTCCCCGCCGAAATCCGCGCCCCCGCCGGAAGCCTCCCCGGCGTCTCGGGCTTCCAGCTCAACTTCTCCAGCCGCGACATCCGCACGCCCGGCGACCAGCCCAACGTGCTCGTCGCGATGAACCCGGCGGCGCTCAAGGTGAACCTCGGCGACCTCGAAGACGGGGGGACGCTCCTCATCAACACCGACGAGTTCAACAAGGAGAATCTGAAGAAGGCCGACTACGCGTCGAACCCGCTCGAAGACGACACGCTCAGGGGCTACCGCGTCCACAAGCTGCCCATCACGACGGTCAACATCCGCGCGCTGCAGGAGGCCGGCGTCAAGCTCTCGCGCAAGGAGATGGACAGGTGTAAGAACTTCTTCGCGCTCGGCATCCTCTACTGGCTCTACGACCGCCCGATGGAGCCGACGCTCGAATGGATTCGCTCCAAGTTCAAGAAGAACGAGGAGGTCATGCGCGCCAACGAGGTCGCGCTCAAGACCGGGTACAACTTCGCCGACACGACCGAGGTCTTCACCACGCACTACAAGGTGAAGAAGGCCGTCATCGCGCCGGGCAAGTACCGCAAGATCACGGGCAACGAGGCGACCGCCATCGGCTTCGTCACGGCGGCCGAGCTGGTCGGCCGCCCGCTCTTCTACGGCTCGTACCCCATCACGCCCGCCTCCGACATCCTCCACGAACTGGCGCGCCACAAGAATTTCGGCGTCAAGACCTTTCAGGCCGAGGACGAGATAGCCGCCGTGTGCGCCGCCATCGGCGCGTCGTTCGCCGGCCACGTCGGGCTGACGGGGACGAGCGGCCCCGGCGTCGCCTTGAAGCAGGAGGCCATCGGGCTGGCCGTGATGACCGAACTCCCGCTCGTCATCGTTAACGTGCAGCGCGGCGGCCCCTCGACGGGTCTGCCGACGAAGACCGAGCAGGCCGACCTCTTCCAGGCCGTCTGGGGGCGCAACGGCGAGTGCCCGGCCATCGTCGTCGCGCCCGCGACGCCGGCCGAGTGCTTCTCGATGGCGATTGAGGCCGTGCGCCTCGCCTACCGCTACATGACGCCGGTCTTTTATCTTTCGGACGGCTACCTCGCCAACGGCGCGGAGCCGTGGCTCGTCCCGGAGGTCGAAGACCTGCCGAAGATCGAGGTCGAGTTCGCCACAGACCCCGCGAACTTCATGCCCTACGCGCGCGACGAGGAGACGCTCGCGCGCCCCTACGCGCTGCCCGGCACGCCCGGCCTCGAACACCGCATCGGCGGCATCGAGAAGCAGCACCTGACCGGCAACGTCAACTACGACCCGGAGAACCACCACTTCATGGTCTTGATGCGACAGGCGAAGGTAGACCGCGCCGCGCAGGACGTTCCCGAGGTCGAAGTCTACGGCGACCCCACGGGCAAGGTGCTCGTCCTCGGCTGGGGCTCGACCTACGGCTCGATCACTTCGGCGGTCGAGAAGCTGCGGGCGGAAGGGAAGTCGGTCTCGTCGGCGCACCTGCGCCACCTCAACCCGTTCCCGTCGAACCTCGGCGAAGTGCTGCGCAGCTTCGAGCGCGTCATCGTCCCCGAGATGAACCTCGGCCAGCTCTGCACGATGATTCGCGCCAAGTATCTGGTGGACGCCGTCGCCTTCTCGAAGGTCAAGGGTCGCCCCTTCCAGATTCGCGAGATCGTCAAGAAGGTCGAAGAGTATCTGTAACGCTTGAGGGAGAGATGAAGACCGGCGCCGCCACGCCCGAACAGACGCCCGTCCGCGAACTCTACGCGGAGGG
>JBEVKV010000442.1:0-10735 GCA_040509515.1 Pyrinomonadaceae bacterium
AGCTCGTTCGGGCGCGCGCCGACGAGCGTCGCCACCTCGCGCCGCGCGCGGTCGACGGCCGCGCGCGCCACCTGCCCGTAGAAAATCACGCTCGAAGGGTTGCCGAACTTTTCGGTCAGGTACGGCAGCATCGCCTCGACGACCCTCGGGTCGGCCGGCGTCGTCGCGCTGTGGTCGAAATAGACTCTGAGCATCTTAAAAAACAAAAATAACGAGAAAACAGTGTGTCGCCGGGGGGCATCAAACGCTGCGGTTGGCTCTCCCGCCCCGCCGGGCAGTGTGTGTCGTATCGGAGTCTATGTCGCTCAAAGAGAGAGCGTCAAGGCGGTTGGACGGCGCACCGCGCTGTTGTAAGCTTCCCCCCGGCCACTTCGCCGTGATCGAACTTCAGGAGAGAATTTGATGAAGACCAGCAGACGCTTCCACGCCGCCGCGCTCGCGCTCGTTCTGTCGCTCGGGGCCTTCGCCGCGCTGCCCGCCGCCGCGCAGGCGCAGCAGTACGGCGCGCTCGAACGCGGCTACCGCACGGGCTACTCCGACGGCTATCAGGCGGGCTGGACGGATCAGGTGAGGGGCGCGCGTTCCGACTACGGCGGCAAGCCGGATTACGCGAGCGCCGACCGCGCGTACATCGCGGCCTACGGCTCGCTCGAAGACTACCGCGACGGCTACCAGCAGGGCTTCGAGGTCGGTTACGAGGCCGGCTACGCGCGGCAGGGCTTTAACTCCGAGCTGCCCGCGGGCGGCGTCCGGCGTCGCGGGGCGGGCCAGCGCGGGGCGACGACGGCCGGCAGCGGCGGCGGCGTGAGGCCGAGCGACGATGACGACGACGCGGACGAGAGCGTTTCGCAGAGCAGGAACACGGGCGGCGCGCAGGGCGCGGGCGGCTCGGGACCGGCGCAGTCGAACGCCGTGCTGACGGTCGAGCTGATGAACCGCCTGACGACCGACGTGAGCCAGCGCGGCGACCGCTTCGAGGCGCGCGTGGTCGAGCCGCAGGAGTTCGCGGGCGCGGTCGTCGCCGGCCGCCTGACCGACGTGCAGCGCTCGGGCAAGGCGCGTGGGCGCGCGCTTCTCCAACTCGACTTTGAACAGATACGGATGCCCGGCGCGGCCGACTGGCAGGAGTTCAGCGCGCAGGTCGTCGAGGTGGTGTTACCGTCCGAGGAGTCGGGCGTGGGCGAGGTCGATCAGGAGGGCGGCGTGCGCGGCAAGGGCACGACGAAGGATGACGCGGTGAAGGTCGGCGCGGCAGCCGGCATCGGCGCCGTCATCGGGGCCATCGCGGGCGGCGGCAAGGGCGCGGCCATCGGCGCGGCCATCGGCGGCGGCGCGGGCACCGCGGGCGTCATGACCCAGCGCGGTCAGGACATACGCCTCGAACCCGGCCAGCAGATGCGCATCCGCGTGAACAGGTAGACGGCAGACTGTCTACTTCATTTCATGATTGTCACCCTGCTCACGGACTTCGGGACGGCGGACTATTTCGTCGGGGCGTTGAAGGGCGCGGTGCTGGCCGCGAACCCGTTGGCGCGCGTGGTGGACATCACGCACGAGGTTCCGCCTTACGACGTTGAGGCCGGGGCGTTCACGCTGCGCGCGGCGTTCGAGACTTTCCCGGAAGGGAGCGTCCACGTCGCGGTCGTCGACCCGGGCGTCGGCTCCGCGCGGCGCGGCATCGCGGTGGCGGGGCGCGGCCACACCTTCGTCGGGCCGGACAACGGACTCTTCGGCCACGTCTACGAGCGCGTGCGACCCTTCAAAGTCTTTCAACTCACGAACGAGAGTTTCTTCCGGCGGGAGGTGAGCGCGACCTTTCACGGGCGCGACATCTTCGCCCCCGTCGCGGGCGCGCTCTCGCGCGGCGTGCGCGCCGAGGAGTTGGGGCCGGAGGTCGAAGACTTCGCGCGTCTGCCGTCTGCCGCGCCCGTGCGGCTTGAGGGCGGGACGCTGGCGGGCGCCGTCATACACATCGACCGCTTCGGCAACTGCGTCACGAACATCACGCCCGCAGACCTGCCGGACGAAGCCATCCGAGACGGCGCGCGCCTCTTCGTGTGCGGGCGCGAGGTACGCTCGTTCCAACGCTTCTTCGCGGAGGACGGGGGCGCGGCCGGCGAGCCCTTCGCCGTCTGGGGCAGCGCCGGGCTGCTTGAGATCGCCGTCTTCCGCGACTCGGCCGCGCGGCTGCTCGGCGCGCGGCGCGGCGAGCGGGTCGAAGTAAAGAAGGCGGAAAGATGAGGGGACTGCCCACTGAAGTTCACCCCTTCGCATTCATCCTTCCGTTCCCGACTTGTCTACGCTCGCGGCACTTTGCTATTTTCGACACATCACAATTCTTAAGGACTGAGTCAAATGGACAAAGCAGAGGGCAAGCCCGCGGCGAAGACCGGCGCGGGGCTTGAGGGGGTCGTCGCGGCCGAGTCGTCGATTGGCGACGTGGACGGCACGAACGGCGTTCTCATCTATCAGGGTCTCAACATACACGACCTCGCCGAGCACTCGACCTTCGAGGAGACGGTCTTCCTGCTCTGGCACGGACGGCTCCCCAAGCGCGAAGAGCTGGACGCGCTGCGCGCGGAACTCGCCGCGAACCAGAAGCTCCCGGCGGAGGTTCTGGAGCTGATGCGCCGCTTTCCGGCGGACGCCGAGCCGATGGACGCGCTGCGGACGGCCGTCTCCGCGCTCGCCTTCTACGACCCGGGCTCGCGCGACCTCTCGCGCGAGGGCGCGCTCCGCACCGCGACGAAGTTGACGGCGCAGCTTCCGGTAGTCGTCGCCGCCTTCGAGCGTCTGCGCAACGGCAAGGAGCCGGTCGAGCCGAAGCCCGGACTCAACATCGCCTCGAACTTCCTCTACATGCTCTCGGGCGAGGAGCCGTCGGAGCGCGACGCGCGTATCTTCGACGTGTGCCTCGTCCTCCACGCAGACCACGAGCTGAACGCCTCGACGTTTACGAGCCGCGTCATCGCCGGCACGCTCGCCGACATGTACGGCGCGGTGACGGGCGCCATCGCCGCGCTCTCGGGGCCGCTCCACGGCGGCGCGAACACGAACGTCATGAAGATGCTGCTTGAGATCGGCAGCCCCGACCGCGCCGAGGGCTGGCTGCGCGAGGCGCTGGCGACCAAGAAGAAGGTGATGGGCTTCGGCCACCGCGTCTACAAGACCGAAGACCCGCGCTCGGTGTGGCTCCGAAAGTTCTCGCGCGAGCTGGGCGAGGCGCGCGGCGAGACGCGCTGGATCGAGATTCTGGAGCGCCTGCGTGAAGTGATGTTCGCGGAGAAGAAGCTCTACCCCAACGTCGATTACTACTCGGGCTCGGCCTACTACCTGATGGGCATCCCGCTCGACCTCTTCACACCCATCTTCGCCGTCAGCCGCATCTCGGGCTGGACGGGCCACGTCCTCGAACAGTACTCAAACAACCGGCTCATACGCCCGCGCGCCGAGTACATCGGCCCGCGCGGCGTGCCCTACGTGCCTATCGACGAGCGCTAAGGGACGACGCGCGGCGTATCGGGGTTCGGGTTCTCGCCGTCTGTGTACTGGCGAAGCTCGGGCGTCGCCGTGAGCAGCCGCGTGCGCCAGACGAAGAGCGTCGAGAGCAGGAGCGCGAGCGTGCAGGCCGCGCCGCCCTCGATGCCGTAGTCGCCGCCGCCGAGCCAGTGCGGCCCCGCGTCCGTGAGTCGGAGCAGGGGCGCGGGCGTGATCTTCGTGATCCCGCTCACGGGCGAGCCGAGCACGGCCCCCTGAAAGAAGTTCCAGCCGAGGTGGAGGGCGAAAGGGAACCAGAGGCTCCGCGTCCGCCAGTAGGCGACGGCGAGCCACGCCCCCGCGAGCAGCGTGTTGGCGAAGGTGAAGCCGCGCGCGACGTTCGGGTTGCCCATGTGGACGTAGGCGAAGGTCGCCGAGCTGAAGACGAGCGCCAGCGTGATGGGCCACGAGCGCATCAGCGTCTGCAAAGGGTAACCGCGGAAGAGCATCTCTTCGGCGGCCGAGCCGAGCGCGAAGATGGCCGCCGACACCGCGAAGGTGCGCGCCACGGCCGCGGCGTCGAAGCCTTCGTCGAAGGAGAGCCTGTAGCCGCCGGCCAGCGCCCCGACGGCCGCCGCGACGCACACCGACGCGGCCCCCACGAGCAGCCCGAGGAACACGTCGCGCAGCCAGCCGCGGTGCAGCGCCCAGCCGAGCGCGCGCCACGGGAGGTCTTCGAGCAGGCGGCCGCAACCCCAGCCGACGAGCGCCGCCGGCACGAAGAGCACCGCCGACTGGATGACCCAGCCCCAACCGCTCTCGTTGAGAAGCCAGTCCCGCACCCCCGCGGGCAGAACGAGGGCCGTCCCGAAATGGAGCGCGAGGAGGAAAGCGTTGAGGGCAGCGAGGTACGCGACCGTAAAGACGGCGAGCCGCCACGCGCTGCGGAGCCGTCCGGCGCGGTTATAGAAGAAGTCCGTCATGCTCTCCCCGGAAGGGCGAAGGGATTTAGTGGGTCGGCACAATATAACCGAAAGCCCGCCGGGAAGACGAGACCGAGCCGGTGCGCGCGCCTCTGGGCGCGTGGTAAACTCCCGCGCGGACTGCAGAGCGTATGGCGATTGACGGCGGCGATGTGGGGGAGGAGAAGCCCGCGGCGCGGAGGCGGCGCGGCGCGCCGTGGCTGTTCGGCGGGCTGGTGCTGCTGCTGCTGACGGTGCTGCTCGCGCTACAGCTCTTCGGGCTGTGGGAGCACTTCTCGCCCGACACGGCGCGCGACACGCTGCTGCTCTACGCGCTCTCGACTCTCAACTTCGTCGCCTTCTTTCTCTTCAGCTTCATCTTCATCCGCAGCCTCCTCAAGCTCCGGCGCGAGCGGCGCGCGGCGCTGCTCGGGTCGAAGATCAAGACGCGGCTGGTCGTCTACTTCATCGCCGTCAGCCTGCTGCCCATCACGGCGATGGCGCTCTTCTCCTACATGTTCTTCAACCGCTCGCTTGAGAAGTGGTTCAGCTTCTTCCCCGGCGATGTGGTGCAGCAGGCGCGGCTCGCCGAGGACGAGGACGCGCGCCAGCAGGCCCAGTACCTGCTCGAAGTGACGCTCACCGCCGCCGGCGCTCTCAGCCCCCCCGGCGAGGCGACGCCCGAGCGCGCGGCCGACACGCTGCCCCGGCTGATGAACGGCTTGACGTTCGCGCGCGTCGCGGTGCTCTCTCCGGAAGGAGAGGTCGTGACTTCGGTCGGTCTGGAGAGCACCAACGTCAAGGACGCGGACATCCTCGCGGCGCTGCGCGACGCCAACGTCGACGAAGGTCTCACCACCGTCCAGATGGTAGGCGGCACGCTCGACGTGGCGGCGGCCAGATTGTCCGGCGGCGGGCGGCTCGCGACCGCCCGGCTCCGCCGTGAGGACGCGAGTATTGGCCGGCTCATCGCCAGCGCGCAGACCTTCGAGGACTTCCGGAGCAACCAGCGGCGCGTGCGCGTGCTCGGCGTGACGACGCTCGGGCTGCTGACGCTGATGCTGCTGTTCGCCGCGACGTGGAGCGCGATTCACCTCGCGCGCGGCATCGGCACGCCCATCCGCGCGCTGGCCGAGGCGGCGCGCGAAGTCGCCGGCGGCAACCTCTCGCACCGCGTCGAGGCCATCACGGACGACGAGCTGGCCGTGCTCGCCAACGCCTTCAACGACATGACCGCGCAGCTCGCCGAGAACCGCGGCCGGCTTGAGGCCAACGCCTCTGAGCTGCGCGAGAAGAACCTCGCGCTCGAAGAGCGCCGCCACTACATCGAGACGGTCTTGCAGACGGTCTCGACCGGCGTCATCTCGCTCGACGAGGAGAACCGCGTGACGACCATCAACGCGGCCGCGCTCTCGATGCTCCGGCTCGAACAACCGCCCGCGCCCTCGACGCCGCTCGCGGACGTGGTGAGCGCCGGCGACCTCGACGTGCTCGAACGCATACTGTGGCGCGCGCGCGCGCGCGGGCGCGCCGCCGAGCAGTTGGAGCTTGCGCGCGGGGCCGCGCAGGAGGCGGGCGGCGTTCCCGCCAACGTTGGCGGCGCGGGCGCACACTTCAACGTGGGCGGCGCGGGCGCGCACTCCAACGGCGGCGCGGGCGGCGGCGCGCCCGGCGTCATCCCGGGCGCGCGCACGGCCCCGGCGCTCGCGCCGCGCGAGGGGGCGGGGGCCGCAAGGCGCGGCGTCGTGCTCGTCGTTGAAGACCTCTCGGAACTGCTCGCCGCGCAGCGCGCCGCCGCGTGGAGCGAGGTCGCGCGCCGGCTCGCGCACGAGATAAAGAACCCGCTCACGCCCATCCAGCTCTCGGCCGAGCGCATCGCGCGCAACTTCCGACGCCTCGGGGACGGCGCCGCCCCGGGCGCGGCCGTCTCGACTCCCGCGACACAGTCCGGGAACGGCGACAACGGCCACGCCGCCGAGCGCGAGCGCGTCGGCCGCGTGGTCGAGGAGTGCACCGCGACCATCAGCCGAGAGGTCGCGGGGCTCAAGGCGATGGTGGACGAGTTCACGCGCTTCGCGCGTCTGCCGCACGCGCGCCTTGAGCCGGCCGACTTGAACGAGGTCGTCCGGCAGGCCGTCTCGCTCTATCAGGAGCGGCTCGAAGGCGTGCGGATGGACGTGCTGCTCGCGCCCGTGCTGCCCGGCGCGCTGCTCGACCCCGAGCAGATCAGGCGCGTCTTCGTCAACCTCATCGACAACTCGGTCGAGGCGCTCTCGGACGGCGACGGCGACGGCGACCGCCGCATCACGGTCGCCACGGGGCACGACCCCGCGCGCGGCCTGCTCATCGCAGAGGTCGCCGACACCGGCCACGGCATCGCGCGCCAGGACTTGGCGCGACTCTTCCAGCCGTACTTTTCGACGCGCGGACGCGGGACGGGGCTCGGGCTCGCCATCGTCCACCGCATCATGGCCGAGCACGGCGGGCGCATCCGCGCCGAGTCGAACCGCCCGCGCGGCGCGCGGATGATTATCGAGCTGCCCGTCGCCGAAGACGCGCGCGACGGGCAGAGGGCTTGAGGCCGATTCGAGTTTATGTCTGACTCGGTTCTAATCGTTGACGACGAGCGCGGGATACGCGACACGCTGCGCGCCGTGCTGGAGGACGAGGGCTTCGAGTGCGAGGCCGTCGGGTCGGGCGAGGAGTGTCTGAGCACGGTCGAGCGCCGCTCGTTCGGGTGCGTGCTGCTCGACGTGTGGCTGCCGGGCATCGACGGGCTTGAGACCCTCACGCGGATGCGCGAGCGGGGCGCGGACGCGGCCGTCGTGATGATCTCGGGTCACGCGACCATCGAGACGGCCGTGCGCGCCACCAAGCTCGGCGCGTTCGACTTCGTCGAGAAGCCGCTCTCCATCGAGAAGACCGTGCTGACCGTGCGCAACGCGCTCAGGCAGCGCGAGCTTGAGCGCGTCAACGCGGCGCTGAGCGAAGAACTGCGCGACGAGTGGGCGATGGTCGGCGAGTCCGTGGCGCTGCGCGCGCTGCGCAAACAGATCGCGCTCGTCGCGCCGACCGACGGGCGCGTGCTCATCTACGGCGAGTCGGGGACGGGCAAGGAACTCGTCGCGCGCGCCATCCACGCGCACAGCCTGCGCGTCGCCGCGCCCTTCGTCGAGCTGAACTGCTCGGCCGTCCCCGAGGAGTTGATCGAGTCGGAGCTGTTCGGCCACGTCCGCGGCGCGTTCACCGGCGCGACGGGGCCGAAGCGCGGCAAGTTCGAGGCGGCCGACGGCGCGACGCTCTTCCTCGACGAGGTCGGCGACATGAGCCAGCGGATGCAGGCCAAAGTCCTGCGCGTGCTCGAAGAGCAGCGGTTCGAGCCGGTCGGCGGCACGTCCTCGATGCGCGTGGACGTGCGCGTGCTCGCGGCGACCAACAAGCGGCTCGAAGTCGAGATCGAGCGCGGGAACTTCCGCACCGACCTGCTCTTCCGCCTCAACGTCATCCCGTTCGAGGTGCCGCCCCTGCGCGAGCGCGCCGAGGACATCCCGCTCCTCGTCGAGCACTTCAACCAGCGTTTCTCGCTCTCCTACAAGAAGCGGCCGAAGCGTTTCGAGGCCGACGCGGTCGAGGCGCTGCGCGGATACTCTTGGCCGGGTAACGTGCGCGAGCTGCGCAACACGGTCGAGCGCGTGGTCATCATGCACACGGGCTCGAAAGTGACGGCCGCCGACCTCCCGCCGCTCGGCGGCGAGGAGCCGCCCGCCGCCCCGTCGCGCTTCTCCTCGTTCCGCCACGCCAGCGAGGCGCACCAGCGCGACTTCATCCGCGCGCGCCTCGCCGAAGCCGAGGGCAACGTCTCGCGCGCCGCCGAACTGATGGGCATGGATCGCAGCCACCTCTACCGCCGCATGAAAGCCCTCGGCATCAACGTCCGCGAAGAACGTGCCCAGACCGGTTGAGTGTAGGTTCGGACATAAAGTGACATTTGTCGGGCATAAAGTGAAATTCGTCGGACATAAAATGACATTTGTCGGGCATAAATTGAAAACGCTAACGCTGCTGTGCTGGGCATGAATTGCATTATAGTTTGCCCCTCTGGCTTGGTAGAACAATCTAGGCGAAGTCGTATGGTTTCGGAGTGCAGTTTGGGACTGGCTTGCCTGCTACCGCAGTTACAGTGTTATAAACTCCTGCTCCTTTGATGGGCATATCAGGGTGCTCTGCTCATATCGGGGTATCTGGGTGCTTGTAAATTCATACACCTCATCAGTCAGGTTTGTGTTCATATGGCAAATCAAGTGAAACTCAGTGGTGTTGCGTCTACGCAGCCAGTGCTGTTTAGGGAGACAGGCGGCAGGCTGACCCTTCAGCAACTTGAGAGACATCTGTGGGGTGCAGCTGACATTCTGCGGGGCAAGATTGATAGCTCCGATTATAAGCACTACATCTTCGGGCTTCTGTTCTTTAAGCGCCTTTGCGACGTGTGGGAGGAAGAATATGAGGATCGTCTGAAGCAATATGGCGACCCTGAGCTTGCGGCTGACCCGGACGAACATCGCTTTCACATCCCAGAGGGCGCGTTCTGGAAGGACGTTCGAAAGCACACGACGAACATCGGCGAGCACCTGAACGCCGCGTTCCACGCCATTGAAGACGCCAATATGCGTCTTCAAAAGGTATTTCAGGACGTAGACTTCAACAACAAGGAGCGTTTCCCCGACGCGACGCTCGAATTGCTGCTCCAACACTTCGAGCGTTATCGCCTGCGCCGCAGCGATGTTGAGCCGGACATGCTTGGCGGCGCGTATGAATACCTCATCGCGCAGTTTGCCGACGACGCTGGCAAGAAGGGCGGCGAGTTCTACACGCCGAAGATGGTGGTGCGCCTCATCGTCGAATGCCTACAACCCGGCGAAGGGATGAGCGTCTACGACCCGACGTGCGGCTCGGGCGGCATGCTACTCGAAGCGGTACATTATCTTGAGCGGCAAGGCAAGAATCCGAAGTCGCTCAGCCTGTACGGGCAAGAGATGAATCTGAACACCTGGGCGATTTGCCAGATGAATCTCTTCCTGCACGACATTGATGACGCGTTCATCGCACGCGGCGACACGCTGCGTGACCCAAAACACTTGGCTGCCGAAGGGAGCAAGGTACTTAAGACGTTCGAGCTCGTGCTAGCGAATCCGCCTTTTTCGCTGGCGAGTTGGGGGCATGATGAGTGGAAGAAGGGCGACAAGTTCGGGCGCGACAAGTGGGGCGTGCCGCCGAAGTCTTACGGTGACTTGGCCTTCGTTCAACACATGGTGGCGAGTCTCAAGCCGGAGGGGCGTCTCGGCGTCGTCTTGCCGCACGGTATCCTGTTTCGCGGCGGTGCGGAAGGAAAGATACGCGAGGGGATGCTGCGAGCAGACCTCGTAGAAGCTGTCATCGGGCTCGCCCCAAATCTCTTCTATGGTACGGGCATTCCAGCCTGCGTCCTGCTCATCAACCGCAACAAGCCCACCGAACGCCGCGGACGCGTGCTCTTCGTCAACGGTGCGGAGGAGTTCGTTGAAGGCAAGAACCAGAACACGCTCGGAGAGGCGAACGTCCAACGCCTCGCCTCCGCTTTTCACACCTTCGCGGATGAAGACCGCTTCGCACGCGTGGTTGATTTACCTGAGATTGAAAAGAACGACTTCAATCTCAATCTTGCCCGCTATGTGCAGACGACGGAAGCCGAAGCAAAAATTGATGTGGCGGCAGAACTTGGCAAACTCAAAGAACTTATGGCGCAGCGCGATGCGGTGGAAGCGAAAATGATGCAGCTTATTGGTGAATTAGATTATGGCCGTTAGTCAAGCCACCACTCAAAGATTTAGGGCTGCTTGGACGCATGACTTGCCCAAAGGCTGGTGCTACGTAAGATTTGGGGATGTCCTACAAATCGCCCGCCGCCCAGTTGAGGTTGAAGATACAAATGTATATCGGCAGCCAATTATACGGCGGAATCACGGCGGGATAGGTTTGAGAGATGAATTGCCCGGCGAGAAGATTCTTACCAAGGCACAATATAAAATCAAAGCTAATGATTGGCTGATGTCCAAGGTGCAAATCCTACATCGTGCCTATGGAATTGTGCCTGAGGATTTAGATGGTGCAATAGCCTCCGGTAGTCATACCGACTTGCCAGATAGATTAAGGTCAGGTAGAAAGCGGTCAGGAGCCGACGCATCGAACTCCAGCCGCACCTCTCGACCGCAGAGCTTTACGAACGCTACCGCGCCTGCCGTCAGCCGAACGAGAAGACC
>JBEVKV010000443.1:0-17962 GCA_040509515.1 Pyrinomonadaceae bacterium
GTGGCTAACGCGACCGCCTACGTGCTCGACGAGGGGATGGAGCCAGCGCCCGTCGGGGTCGCGGGTGAGTTGTATCTGGGAGGCGTGTGCCTCGCCAGAGGCTACGTCAACCGGCCGGGGATGACGGCGGAGAAGTTTATCCCGCACCCGTTCGCGAGTGAGCCGGGGGAGAGGCTCTACCGGACGGGGGACGTGGTGAGGTATTTGCCCGACGGGCAGATGGAGTTCGTGGGGCGGGTGGATCATCAGGTGAAGGTGCGGGGGTATCGCATCGAGTTGGGCGAGATTGAGTCGGCGTTGAATTCGTACCCGGGGGGGGTGCGTTGCGTGGCGGCGGTGAGGGAGGACAGGCCGGGCGAGAAGCGCGTCGTCGCTTACGTCGTCGTCGAAGGCGAAGCGCCTTTATCCCTCGAAGAGGTGCGGGGCTTCGCGCGCGAGCGGTTGCCGGAATATATGGTTCCGTCCGCCTTCGTGAGGATGGGGGAAATGCCTCTCACGCCGAGCGGGAAGGTCGACAGGCGTGCCCTGCCGCCCCCGGACGGCTCGCAGAACATGGCGCAGGGCAGTTACGTCCCGCCGAGGGACGTGCTCGAACTTCAGTTGACACAGGCTTGGGAAGACCTACTCGGAGTCACGCCTGTCGGGGTGCGAGACAACTTCTTCGATCTCGGGGGCCATTCGCTGCTCGCCGTGCGGCTGCGTGCGCGCACCGAGCAGATGTTGGGCGAGACGTTCGCGCTTTCGACGCTGTTCGAGGCGCCGACCGTCGAAGGGCTGGCGAACCTCCTGCGGAGGAGAAAGGGCGCGGCCCACTCGTCGCCTCTGGTGATTCTCCAGCCGCGTGGGACGGGAAGGCCCTTCTTCTGTGTTCATCCGGGCGGCGGAAACGTCCTCTGCTACGCGGAACTATCAAGTCGCATGGGCGACGACCGTCCGTTCTACGCGTTCCAATCGCGCGGCCTCGACGGGGCGCAGACGCCGCTCTCGCGGGTCGAAGAGATGGCCGCCGAGTACGTCCGTGCCATGCGCGAGGTGCAGCCCGAAGGGCCGTACCTCGTCGGCGGCTGGTCGATGGGCGGCGTGGTCGCGTTCGAGATGGCGCGGCAGCTCGAAGCGGCCGGCGAGCGGACGGCACTGCTCGCACTGCTCGACACGGACGCGCCCGGCACCGAAGGCGAAACGGTTCCGTCGGATGAGGACGCGTTGCTGCTCGGCTTCGCGCACGACCTCGGCCTCGCCGTCGACCGCCTCGATTTAGACGGCCTCGGCGGGCTCGACTCCGAAGCTCGGCTCGCACGACTCTGGGAGCGCGCGAGCGCCGCGGGTCTGCTTCCGCCGGAGGTCGGACTCGCGGACGTGCGGACGCTGCTCGACGTTTTCAAGGCTAACGTCAGGGCGAGGGAGGCGTACGCGCCGTCGGCCTACGGGGGCGAAGTCACACTCTTCGCGGCCTCCGAGCGGGGCGCGGGGCCGGAGGCGGCCGGGGGGTGGTTACGCTGGGCGCGCGCGGGGGTCGAGTTGGTCTCGACGCCCGGCGCGCACTACACGATGTTACGCGGCCCGCACGCGTTGGCGCTGGCCGAACTGGTGGGCGCGCGGCTGCGGCGGGCCGACGGGGCGTAGCGCACGCGCGGGGCCGCCCGCGGCTCTCGGACGAATCCCGCGCCAAGTCACAGGCGGGCGGGGCCTTTGAAGTTTTGAAGCATGCCTGAGAAGAGAGTGGAATTACTTTGAAACTGATCTCCTTTCTGCTGCGATTTTCACCGGGGATTGTGGCGCTCGCGGTCTTCGCCGGGCTGGTCACGGGCGTGAGCAACAGCGCCATCCTGGCCCTCATCAACGTGGTGCTGAGCGGGCCCGAGTCGGGCGCGGCCGCCATCCTCTGGAGCTTCGTCGGGCTGTGCGCGCTGATGCTCGTCAGCAGGATCGTCTCGGAAGTCCTGCTGCTCCGGCTCTCGCAGGACGCCATCTACAATCTGCGGCAGGAGTTGGCGCGGCGGATTCTGGCCGCGCCGCTGCGGCGGCTGGAAGAGCAGGGCGCGCACCGGCTCCTGATGAGTCTGACGAGCGACGTGCCCGGCATCGCGCAGGCGCTCAACACCATCGCCGTCCTGTGCATACAGGTCGCCATCGTCGTCAGCATCCTCATCTACATGGCGTGGCTCTCGCCCACGCTCCTGCTCTGCGTCTGCGGCTTCATGGCGGTCGGCATCGCGAGCTACCAGTTGATGACGAGGAGCGGGATGGGCGAGCTGGAACTGGTGCGCGAGCACTGGGATCAGCTCTACAAACATTTCACCGCGCTGACCGAGGGCATCAAGGAGCTGAAGCTGCACGGGCCGCGCCGCCGCTCGTTCCGCACCGAGCTGCTCGACCCGGCCGCGCACACCGTCCGCAGGCATAACGTGCGGGGGATGAGCACGCTCATCATCGCGACGTGCTGGGGCCAGCTCCTCTTCTTCGTCCTCATCGGCGCGCTGATCTTCGCGCTGCCCGCCCTGCAGCAGGTCGGCCGGCAGGAGTTGACCGGCTACACCATCACCATCCTGTACATGATTACCCCTTTGCAGACCATCCTCGGGCTGCTGCCCGAACTCGGCCGCGCGAACATCGCGATGCAGAAGGTGGACAAGCTCGGGCTCTCGCTCTCCGCCGACGCGGAGCCCGACCCCGCGGACGACGCGCGGCCCCCCACATGGCGGAGCCTCGAACTAATCGGCGTGACGCACGCCTACCACCGCGAGCGTGAGAACAGCAGCTTCACGCTCGGCCCCATCGACCTCAGCTTCACCCCCGGCGAGCTGGTCTTCCTCATCGGCGGCAACGGGAGCGGGAAGACCACGCTGGCCAAGCTGCTCACGGGGCTCTACCTGCCTGAGTCGGGGGCCATCCGGCTCGACGGGCGCGACGTGGACGACGAGAACCGCGAAGCCTACCGCCAGCTCTTCTCCGTCGTCTTCTCGGACTTCTTCCTCTTCGAGAGCCTGCTCGGGCTGCCCGCCGCGCAGCTCGACGGGCACATACAGGATTTGCTCGTGCAGCTTCAGCTCCAGCACAAGGTGCAGATTAAGGAGGGCGAGCTTTCGACCATCGACCTCTCGCAGGGGCAGCGCAAACGCCTCGCCCTGCTGACCGCCTACCTTGAGGACAGGCAGATTTACCTCTTCGACGAGTGGGCCGCCGACCAAGACCCGCTCTTCAAGGAGATTTTCTACTACCGCCTGCTGCCCGAGCTGAAGCGGCGCGGCAAGACCGTCGTCGTCATCAGCCACGACGACCGCTACTACCACGTCGCCGACAGGGTCATCAAGCTGGACTACGGGAAGGTTGAGACGCTCCAGCCGGTCGGGGATTACCAGTACACCTAGCCAGCCTTTCCGAAGGAGTAATCTGTTATGGGAAACACAAAAGCCTCCGCGATTCGCCTCTGCGGGGCGCTGGCGTTGGGGCTCGTCGCGGCCTTCGGCTGCGCGGCGCAGACCCGCCCCGACGCGCGCGCGCTCGGCGAGCAGGCCGAACTGTATCTGCGAGACCTCGTCAGGCAGAACCGCTTCGGCGGCGCGGTGCTCGTCGCGCGCGACGGCGAGGTGCTGCTCCACAAGGGCTACGGGATGGCCGACCTTGAGAACGACGTGCCCAACGTCGCGGAGACCAAGTTTCTAATCGGCTCCGTCACCAACCAGTTCACGGCCGTCTCCGTCCTGATGCTGAGCGAACGCGGGAAGCTCGACCTGCGCGACCCGGTCTGCAAGTACGTTGACGGGTGCCCGGAGGAGTGGCGTCCGATGACGATTCGGCACCTGCTGACGCACGCCTCGGGGCTGCCGGATTACAACACCTTCGCCGCGACAGACCCCTCGGCCGCCTCGCCCGCGCTCGCGGTCGTCGAGCGCCTCAAGAAGAAGCCGCTGGAGTTCAAGCCGGGCGAGAAGTTCGGCTTCAGCAACCCCGGCTACATCTTGCTCGGGCTCGTCATCGAAAAGGTCTCCGGCGCGTCCTACGAAAACTTCCTCCGCGAGAACATCCTCGCGCCGCTGAAGATGAACGACACCGGCTACGACAAGCCCCTCGAAATCGTCAAACGCCGCGCGTCGGGCTACCTGCGGAGGGGGAGCGAAAACGTCAAGGCCCCGTGCTACGACGTGACCCCGCACCACGCGTCCGGCGCCCTCTACTCGACCGTCCGCGACCTCTACGTGTGGGATCAGGCGCTCTCCGCGGGCAAGCTCATCTCGCGCAAGGCGCTCGACGAGATGACGAAGCCGCAGCAGGCCAACTACGGTTACGGCGTCTTCGTGGACGACAGGTTCAGCCTGAGGCGCGTGAGCCACGCCGGGGACATGCCCGGCTTCAACAGCTTCATCGCGCGCTACCCCGAGCAGAACGCGCTGGTCGTCGTGCTCTCCAACTACGCGGGCACCAACCCGCTGGAAGTGGGCGGCAAGCTCACGAACATCTACCTCAATGACAAGATCGTCGCCCCGGCCGTGGCCGGCCTCGACGCCGAGCTGCTGAAGGAGTACGTCGGCCGCTACACGGTCGAGGCGAAGGCGTCCTCCAACTTCGTCTTCGACGTGACGCTCGAAGGCGGGCAGCTCTGGGCCAAGCCCTCGCACTTTGAAAAGCACCGGCTCATCCCCTTCTCGAAGACGGAGTTTTATGACGAGGAAGACCTCGGCGACACGCAGTACGTCTTCACGAGGGACGACAAGGGGAAGGTCAACGGCTTCGTCCACCGCGAGCCCGCCGACAGCTTCGTCGCCTACAAGGTCGAGCTGCCGCCGCCGAGCCTGAAGGGCAACACCACCTTCCGGCTCAAAGGGCACGCGGACGCCTCCGTCGTGGCGCTCGCCGGCTCCTTCAACAACTGGCAGCAGACGCACACGCTCTTCGCGCGCGAGGGCGACGAGTGGGTCTGCCGCGTAGACCTCCCGCCCGGCAAGCACGCTTATAAATTTGTCGTCGACGGAAACTGGATGCTCGACCCGGGCAACCCGCGCACCGAAAACGACGGCAACGGCAACGTCAATTCGATTCTAATCACACGCTGAGGAGAACTATTATGGACAGAGACGAGCAGGAAGACACGACCGTCTACAAGGTGGTGGTGAACCACGAGGAGCAGTACTCGATTTGGCCGGCCGACCGCGAGAACGCGCTGGGCTGGAACGACGCGGGCAAGTCGGGGACGAAGGCCGAGTGCTTGGCCTACATCGAGGAGGTGTGGACGGACATGCGCCCCCTGAGCCTCAGGAAGCAGATGGGCGCCGCCTGAAGCGGGGCCGGGCCGCCCGCGGGGCGCGACCCCGCGGGCGCGACCCGCCAACATAAAAACCCGCCCCGAACCGGGTACAATCGTCCGGGCCGTCGACGCGGTAAATTTTCTCTCAACGTTTTAACCCGCAGGCAGGTAGTAGTAAGTGGAAGCCGTTAACGAGCCGGATTTATCGGGTGAGATGCCTGAAGTTGCTCAAATGATTGACAGCCCAACGGCGTACGACCCCTCGTCGGAAGAGCAGGCGGCTTTCGTCCAACTGATCGGCCGTGCGCGCGACGGCGACGCGCGGGCGCTCGACGAGCTGATGATTCTCTCGCAGGGGCGCGTCGCCGCGACCGCGTGGCGGATGCTCGGCAACGAAGAGGACGCGCGCGACGCCACGCAGGAAGTCTTCCTGAAGGCTTTCAAGTATCTGGGCAGCTTCAAGCAGGAGAGGGACTTTTTCGCGTGGCTCTACGGCATCACCGTCAACGTCTGCCGCGACCTGTTGCGCCAGCGCATGAGGCGCGCCGACCGTTTCGGCCCGCTTGAGGGGGACGAAGGCGCGGGGGGGCTTGAGGCAATCGCCGGCCCCGACGACGTGGAGGAGGCAGCCATCCGCGCGCAGGAGAGAGCCCTCGTCGCGCGCGCCCTCTCCAGACTGACGGACAGGGAGCGCGCCGTGATTGTGCTGCGCGACATGGAAGGGCTCTCGGCGGAAGAGGTGTCGCGGATTACGGGTTCGAGCGCCGGGACGGTGCGCTCACAAATCAGTTCCGCGCGGGCCAAGATAAAAACTTATTGCGACCGTTTCGTACGGCAGAGGCGCAGAGGGTGAGCGGCATGGATTGCAGGCGGGTCGAAGAGTTACTACCCCTGTACGTGGGGGGCGACGTGGGCGAGGCGCTCGGGCGCCGCGTCTCCTCGCACCTGAGTTCGTGCGCCGGCTGCCGCCTGCTGACGGAAGAACACCAGCGCAGTCGGGAGCTTCTGCGAAGTTACGACCCGCCGGAATTCGGCGAAGAGTTCTTTGAAGGAATCAGGGGCGCGGTGCTGCGCGAGATGGCCGCGGGGGCGACTCGCCCCACGCTGCTTCGACGCTTCGGCGCGCTCCTCGGCGTGGGGCCGTCGGGCAGTCGCTCCCTCTTCCCGCGCGGCCTCACGCTCGCCGCCCTTACCGTCGCCGTTCTGGCCTTCGGGCTGCTCTTCGCGCTGTGGCCGGGGCGTCAACAGACAGAGTCGGCGCAGGCTGAGGCGGCGCAAACTGAGTTGGCGAAGGCGAGCGTCGCGCCGCCGGTTCGCGCCCCGGAAGCGGGCCGCGCCGAGCCCGGCGCAGTTAAGTCCGACGGCGCGGGGCCGTTTGAGACGGCCGCGCCCCCGACGTTTACAAATAAGCGACCGGAGGCGGTAAGAGTTTCGGCCGCTCCCCACGGGCGAGGGGGGCTCGCCCGGTCGGCCGGGGCCCTCGCGCCGCGCGGCGCGAGGGTCGAACGCCCGGCCCAATCGGCTGGCGAGCGTCTCCCGGGCGAGGAGAGTTACCTCGACGCCATCTCGGCGCTCGACACGGTCATCAGCAAGAACCGCGGCGCGATGTCTCGGACGCTGCGGGCCGAGTACGAGCGCAACCTGTCGGACGTTGACCGCGCCATCGCCAGCACGCGCGCCGCCGCGCTGCGGCACCGCGACAACCCCGACATGAAGGATTTTGTCTTCGCCGCCTACAGGGGCAAAGTGGCACTACTCTCCGAGGTCGCGAAGCAGACACAGTTCCCGTCGGCGGGATTTTGAACGAAGCCTAACGCACCATGATGAAGCCGCTCCCTTACATTCTGGGTCTGACGCTGTTGGTCGCCCTCCCGAACTACGCGCAGGGGCAAACCGCCGCGGCGGCCGGGCCGACGGTCGCGGCGAAGCCCGACGTGACCATCTCGCTGACGGGCGGGAAGGGGCGCGTGAGCGTCCGCGGCTGGGATCGCGCGGAGGTCGAGGCGACATCAGATAACGCCCGGCGCGTCGAGCTGCGCCGCGCGGACGAAGGCAGGGAGTCCGAGCCGGCGGCGCGCGTCGAGGTCGTCCTTTCGCCCAACGACAGCGGGGTCGATCTGAACGTGCCGCGCGGCGCGACCGTGCGGCTGCGGGTCGGCGGCGAGGTGAGCGTGAGCGGCGTGGCGGAGGTCGAGGTCGAGGCCGCCGGGGGCGACGTTTACCTGCGCGGCATCACTAGGGCGACCGAGGTGTCGAGCCTCGGCAACACGGTCGTCAGGGATTCGACCGGCCGCATCTTCATCCGCAACGTCGGCGGGATGGTCGAGGTGGCGGACGTGCGCCCGACGGGCGCTAACGAGAATCTACAGGTCACGACGGTGGGCGGCGACTGCATCCTCGAACGGATAGGCCACACGCGTCTCGACGTGGAGACCATCACGGGCAACCTGACGCTAATCGGCGCGCCGGCCGCTTCCGCGCGCTACCAACTGCGGACGACCTCCGGCGAGGTGCGCGTCGTGATGCCCGCCGACGCCTCTTTCCAGATCAACGGCCGCTTCGGGGAGTCGGGCGAGTTCGCCAGCGAGTTCCCGCTCAAGCTCCAGGGCGGCGCGGAGTCGGCGGGCTCCCGGCGGGTCTCCGGCACACACGGCTCCGGCGACGCGACGCTCAACCTCACCTCGTTCGACGGCTCGGTGCGGCTGCGTCGGAAGAACTGAGGGGCGTTGACGAGAATGCCTTCTCAAGCAGTTAGAGAGAAAGGGAGAATTATCATGAAGCACTTCTACATCGCCATCGCATTCGCTTTAACCGTCACCGCCTACGCGGCGTCTTCGGAACCCCGTCGCGCCGGCGCCCTCGTCGCGCCCGCGGCCCACGCGGCCGCCGCGCAGGAGAATAACGGCCTGCCCGAAAGGGACGTGATTAACAAGACCTTCCAGCTCGACCCGAACGCGCGCGTCGAAGTCTCGGGAATCGCCGGGTCGGTGACCGTGGAGACGACGGGCGGCGGCACGGCGGAGGTCGAGATCGTGCGGATGGCGCAGACCCCGCGCGAGTTGAGGTGCTACGAGACGGTGGTGAGGGGCACGTCGGACAGTCTGACCGTGCGTCACAACCAGTTCTCAAACCTCCCGGGCTGTAACAGCATCCGGAGCCGCCAGCAGGTCACGCTCAGGGTTCCGCGGACGGTCGAGCTGGCCCTCTCCACCATCGGCGGCTCGGTCGACATCGGGGCCGTGGACGGGATCGTGCGTCTCAGCAACATCGCGGGCCACGTCAATCTCGCGCAGGCGCAGGCCGCGGAAATCAGCTCGCTGGCGAACGGGCTGACCATGTCGCTCGCGCAGGTCAGCGACCGCGGCGTCCGCATCCACGGCGTCGTCGGCGTCATCGACCTCAGTCTCGCAAGGGACGTGAACGCCGAGCTGCGACTGAATAGCGTCAACGGCGGCGTCCGCAGCAACGCGCCCGACATCAACCTCACGCAGTCGGGCGGCAGTTACCGCGCGCGCGCCGGCGCGGGCGGAGCCCTGATTTCGATTTCGGGCGTCAACGGGAGCGTCAGACTCAAACGCTCTTAGCCGCGCGCCGCCTCAAAGATCACCCCAGCAAGGCTCCTCACGCCTTTTAAAATCTTCTCACTCCAACATGAGGGATAGTCTTATGCGCAAGTCGGCATGCTTCATCGTGCTCGTACTATGTCTGTGTGCCGCCCACGGGCGGGCCGCGGCGCAGGAGAAAGCCGCGGAGACTAAAGCCGCGGAGACCGAGGCCAAGGCGGAAGCGTCCCCCGCGCCCCCGACCGCCGGGACGACGAGGGTGACGCCGGGCGAGACCCCGGCCCTCCCGCCCGAGAAGTCCGCCCCGGTGACGGTCGCGCGCTTCGAGGCCCCGCCGGTCATCGACGGCAAGCTCGACGACGAGGTCTGGAAGGGGGCCGCCGTCCTCAAGGATTTTTACCAGACCGACCCCGGCTATAACATCGCGCCCTCGAAGCCGACCGAGGTGCTCATCGGCTATGACGCACGGTTCCTTTACTTCGGCTTCCGCGCTTACGACGAGCCGGACAAAGTCCGCAGCACCGTCGCCAAGCGCGACAGCGTGGCCGAAGACGACAACGTGCGGATTATCCTCGACACTTACAACGACCAGCGGCGCGCCTACATCCTGATCTTCAACCCGCTCGGCGTCCAGCAGGACGGCATCCTGACCGAAGGCTCGGGCGAGGACTACAGCGTCGACATCCTGATGGAGTCGAAGGGCGTCATTACGTCGGACGGCTATACGGTCGAGGTCGCCGTCCCCTTCAAGTCGCTGCGCTACCACTCGGGCAAAGATCAGCTCTGGGGGGTGCACGCCTACCGCAGAATCAAACGCTTCAACAACGAGTTGGACTCGTGGATGCCGATTTCGCGCAACATCTCGGGGCTGCTCAATCAGGCCGGGCACATCACCGGGCTGGAGGAGATTTCGGCCGGGCGCACGCTGGAACTCATCCCCAGCCTGACCCTGTCACAGACGGGGAGGCGCGTCCGCGGCCTGCCCCCGCGAATCCCGCCGAACGACCCGCTGGCGACGATTCCCGACCGCTTCATCAACCCGTCGGTCGAGATGGACCCGGGGCTGACGGCCAAACTCGGCATCACCCCGACCATCACGCTCGACCTCGCGCTCAACCCGGACTTCGCGCAGGTCGAGGCCGACCAGACCGTGGTCACGGCCAACCAGCGCTTTCCCATCTTCTTCGAGGAGAAGCGCCCCTTCTTCCTCGAAGGCATCGAAATCTTCCGCACGCCGCTGACCGTCGTCCACACGCGCGCCATCGTCGACCCGGACGCCGCCGTCAAGCTCTCGGGCAAGCGCGGCCGCAACACGTTCGGACTCCTCCTCGCCTCCGACAACGCGCCCGGTAACTACACCGAGGACGAGCGCACGGAGATCAGGCAGAACGAGGAGCGGTTCCTGATCGACCCGGTCAACACCGCCTTCGACGACCGCATACGACTCGTCGACCGGAACGCACAGATTGGCATCCTCCGCGTCAAGCGCGACGTGGGGAAGGACTCCAACATCGGATTCATCGCCACCGCCTACGGCTTCCCAGAGCGGCACAACTACGTCGCCGGGTTCGACGGGCGCGTGCGGCTCAACCAGCAGACGACCGTCTCCTTTCAGGTGCTCGGCACACATTCGCGGCGCTTCTTCTTCGACGCCGAGCGCGGGGGCGACTTCTTCCGCACGGGGAACGGGTTCGCCTACTACCTCTACTACGAGAAGGCGGGGAAGAACTTAAACTACAACTGGACGAGCCTCGGGCGCACGCGCGACTACCGCGCCTCGGTCGGCTTCACGCGGCGCGTGAACACGAACTACGACGGCTTCTTCGTCAGCTACGGCTCCGACCCCAAGCCGAAGGCCAAGTTCGTCTCGTGGCGCGTCTTCAACGCCGGGAGCATGAATTACGACTGGCAGGGGCGCATGCAGACCTGGATCGACGAGTCGCAGGCGATCTTCTCGTTCAAGTATCAGGGCTACGTCGGCGTTGGGTTCGTCGGCGGCTACGACCGCATCTTCGAGGAGGAGTTCGGCCCCGTGCGGACGGCGACGCGCGCCGGCACCTTCGCCGGCCCCGACCCCGAGCGCTCGACCTACCGCAAGATTCCGTACATCTACGGCGGCATCACGCCGAGCAAGAAGTACTCGCTTTTCGTCAACCTGACGCGCACCTACGGCGAGCTGGATTTCGACTTCGGGGCCGGGCCGCGCTACCCGCGCGTGAGCCCCGCCGCGCTCGCCGACCCGAACGCGCCGCTCGACCCCGGCCCCGGCAAGGCCGTCAATTTGTTCGTCTCCTTCAGCTACCAGCCGACGGACGCGCTGCGCGCCTCGCTCGACTACACCAAGAGCAAGCTCGTGCGCAACGACACCGGGCGCACCGCCTTCGACGTGAACATCTACGCGCTGCGCGCGACCTACCAGTTCTCGCGCTTCACCTTCGCCCGCGCGCGTCTCGATTACGACACGCTGGCCTCGAACCTCCGCACGCAGTTCCTGCTCGGCTGGACGCCGAACCCCGGCACGTCCTTCTACGCGGGGTATAACGACGACCTCAACCGCAACGGGTTCAGCCCCTTCACGGGGCAGCTCGAACCCGGCTTCCGCCGCAACGGGCGGACGTTCTTCATCAAAATGTCTTACCTCATCCGCCGCAACCTTGAGTGACCGCGCGCGCCTCACGCGCGCCGGGCCCCGAACCCTTCACAGCAGAAAGAGAAGACCGCACGGCCTAGCCCCGCCGCGCCTTCGGGTGCGGCGGGGTCTTCGCCTACGCCGGGGCCTTCCCCGAAACAAGAGTGAGCTTTAATCAAAGGGGTGCAATATGAAAATCGGCTGGAGCCCGATGGTGTACATCAACATGGAGAGCATGCGGCATGTGTTCGCGGCGATGGAGCTGGCGCTGCGCAAGCGGCACGAGCTCGTCTACCTCTCGCCCGAATACCCTTACAGTTCGAGGGAGCAGCAGAGGGCGTTCGCCGCCGACTTCGTCCGCCGCAGCGACGTGGTCGTCGGCCGCCCCGACCTCAACATCCTTGAAGCCCGCGAGGCTTCGGGAAAGCATCTCCCCGTCCTCAACTTCCTGTTCGGGAACATGCCGCGCGGCGGCTTCGAGTTCGTGGACGCCGTCCGCTACCTGAAGACGACCGACGTGCTCGTCGGCAACTGCGCCGGCGACGAGGAGATCACGAGGAAGTTCTTCGGCAACGCGAACACGCGGCTCCTGCCCTTCGCCTTCGACGAGTCGAGCTTCTACCCGCTCGGCGACGCGCAGCGCGCGGCGCTGAAGGCGGAGTACGGATTCGGGGAAGGCGATAAGGTTCTGCTCTACTCGGGCCGCATCACGGTGGAGAAGAACGTCCAGACGCTCCTGCGACTCTTCAGCGTCATTCAACGCCTGATGCCGGAGACGCACCTCGTGCTCGCGGGGCCGACCGTCAGCGTCCCGTTTCAGGAGTTCGGCCTCTACGCCGTGAACCTGACGGGCACCTTTAACAAGATCGTGAGCGCGCTCAGGATTCCGAAGGAGCGCGTCCACTTCCTCGGCCACACGCCGCCGCAGCGGATGCGCGAGCTTTATAACATCGCCGACGTGCTGGTGAACCTGACCCTCCACCACGACGAGAACTTCGGCTACGCGCAGGTAGAGGCGATGGCCTGCGGCACCCCCGTCGTCGGGACGAACTGGGGCGGCCTCAAGGACACCATCGCCGAGGGCGAGACCGGCCACAAAATCAGCACCGTCCTCACCCCCACGGGCATCAAGGTCGCGTGGTTCGAGGCGCTGAACAGGATAGTCGGCCTGCTGCGCGACGCGGGCGGGCGTCGCGCTCTGCGGCGACGTTGCCGGGAGCGCGCCGTCGCCGTCTACTCGCAGGAGAGCTACGACCGGAACCTCGAAGAGATTCTCGGCGAGACCGCCCGCGCGGATAAAAGCTCCTGTCAGCCGCTCAAGCCGACGCGCTTCGCGAGAGAGTACTGGTGCGTTTGCGCGCCGTGGAGCGACCCGCTGCCGCCCTACCAGCGCGGCCCGCGCTCGTTCCAACTCTACGGGGAACTGATCGCGCCCTACACCGGCGTCTCTGCCGACCACCTCGGCCACGACGTGCCGCTCTCGCCGGAGCAGGTGCTGTTTCTGGCGACCCCGCTCCTCAGGGAAGGGAAGGAGTTCGTCGAGGTCAACGACCTGCTCTTCCCCTTCGAGGTCGGCGTGCCGGAGGCGCATCAGGAGGCCGCCGCCGCCGTGCTGGGGGCGATGGTCGAGGAGCCGGTCATCGGCGTCGGGCGACTCTTGCAGACCTACCGCCTCGACCGCGCGGAGACGCTTGAGGCGTTGTCGTGGATGCTTGAGGCGGGGCTGCTGCTGAGGGCGCGAGGGGGGGACTTCGCCGTCGCCCCCTCGCAGGTGGGCGTCGAGATGAGCGCCCCCCTGTTCTCGGTCGAGGCCGTCGAATATTCGACGGACGTGGTGTTGATACGCTGAGCGCCGGGAGGAGAGCGACGAATGAAGACCGACGAAGTTTACCTGAAGCAGAACGTGCTGGTGGAGCCGCTGGTCAACCAGTGGTACGCGTGGCCGTGTTTGGTCTCGCCCGCGACCGCGGCCATGTTCATCGCCAACTCGCACCTCAAGATCATGCAGTCGTTCGCCGCCGCGCCGCAGGCGCACGTCTCCGCGCTCAAAAACCCGGCGATGAGGGGCGGCCCTTTCATCAACTACGACGCGGGCCGGGCACCGGAAATCAGGCAGTTGATAGACCGCACCGTGCGCGGGCAGGCTCACATGCTGGAACTCGCCGCGGCCATCCAGCGACTGAGCGACACGCTGGCGAATGAGGCCGACGGCCTCTCGCTCGAACCGTTCTACGAGAAGATTCCCGAGGCGCTGAAGGGCTACGTGGAGCTGGTCTACGACATGAACCACAGCGCCTCGATTCGCTTCATCGAGGGGCTGCTCTACCGCGGCCCGTACGGCAACGCCGGGTCGCAGAGCGTCGCGCTCTCGCTGGTCGAACAGGACGAGCGGCCCTTCGCCCTCAGCACGCCCTACCTCGGCGGGGCGGGGCACGTCCACCTGAACACGCCCTTCGCCGACGCGGGGCTCGACGAGCTGTTCAAGATGAAGACCGCGCCCCGCCCGCTGGCCGAGATTAAGGAGGTGCTGGGGGTGAGGCGCGAGGACGAGGAATGCTTCGCGACCTTCTTCGGCGAGACGCCGCCCGAGCCGCCGAAGCCTTTCGACGGCGACGGCGTGAGGATTCGCTACTTCGGCCACGCGACCGTCCTCTTCGAGACGAAGGAGGTCAGCGTCCTGACCGACCCCGTGATCAGCTACGGCTACGGCGGCGGCCCCGGCCGGTACACTTACGCCGACCTGCCGGACACCATCGACTACGTGTTGATTACGCACAACCATCAAGACCACTGCATGTTCGAGACGCTGCTCCAACTCCGTCATAAGATAAGGAACGTGCTGGTGCCGAAGAACAACGGCGGCGGGCTGGCCGACCCGTCGCTCAAGCTCGTCCTGCAGAGCATCGGCTTCGACAGCGTGCGCGAGGTAGACGAGATGGAGAGCGTCGGCGTCGAAGGCGGCTCGGTCACGGGGTTGCCTTTCCTCGGCGAGCACGCCGACCTGAACATCCGCACCAAGCTCGCGTACCTCGTCACCCTCAAGGGCAAGTCCGTCCTGTGCGCGGCCGACTCGAATAACATCGAGCCGAGCCTGTACGAACGCATCCACGCCGCGACCGGCGACGTGGACATGCTCTTCATCGGGATGGAGTGCGACGGCGGGCCGCTCTCGTGGCTCTACGGGCCGCTGCTCACGAAACCGATAGCGAGGAAGCTGGATCAGTCGCGCAGGCTGAACGGCTCGAATTACGAAAGGGGGATGGGGCTCGTCGGCCGCATGAACCCGAAGCGCGTGTTCGTCTACGCGATGGGGCAGGAGCCGTGGCTGACGTACCTGACCTCGATTCAGTACACGGAACAGTCCCGCCCCATCGTCGATTCCAATAAGCTGGTGGCCGACTGCCGGAACCGCGACATCGAAGCGGAGAGGCTATACGGGCACAAGGAAATCCACCTGTAAGGAAGTCCACCGGTAAGGCTCGCCGACGATTATGACAGGACAAAACGCTAACGGGAGGGCGGCGCGCAGAGACCCGTGGGTCGTGCCCGTCGGGCCGAACCCGCAGGCCGCGCTCCGCCTGTTCTGCTTCCCATACGCGGGCGGGACGGCGCAGGTCTACCACGCGTGGGGGAGGCACCTCCCGCCGACGGTGGAGACGTACGCCGTCCAACTGCCGGGACGCGTGCGCAGGAGCGGCGAGCCTTTCGTCAAGAATCTGCCCGCGATGGTCGAGGCCGCGCTCGCGGCGCTCCTCCCATACTTCGACAGGCCGTTCGCCTTCTTCGGCCACAGCATGGGCGCGATGCTCAGCTTCGAGCTGGCGCGACGCCTGCGGAGGGAGCGCGAGCGCGGGCCGGCGCAGTTGTTCCTTTCCGGTCAACGCGCGCCCCAACTGCCGGGCAACGCACGCGTCACTTACGACCTGCCCGAGCCGCTGCTCATAGAGGAACTGCGCCGCCTCAACGGCACGCCCGCCGAGGTTCTGGAACACTCCGAGTTGATGGGACTGCTGATCCCACTGCTCCGTGCCGATTTCGAGCTTGTTCAAACTTACGTCTACGAGCCCGGGCCGCCGCTGGACTGCCCCATCGTCGCGTACGGCGGCCTTGAGGACGAGGAGGTGCCGCCGGACGACCTCGCCGCGTGGCGGGAACAGACGACCGCCACGTTCTCGATTCAGATGTTTCCGGGCGACCACTTTTTTCTGCACTCGTCACAGAGTTTGCTGCTCGGGCGACTCTCCGAAGATTTGCTGCGGCTGAGCGAGACTCTAAAACCCGCGCTCTAAATTTAAGGCGGACGGATGCTCCGCGAGGTCGAAACAGGGATGGAAAATCAACGTCAGGAGACGCCGACACTCGAAAACACTTTCGCCTTTCCGGGCCGGGCCGGCGACGCCGAACGTGCGGGGGCTTGGGGCGGCGAATTATGCGACGACGAGGGCGCGCGGGATTTCGCGCCGCATCTGGAGTACGCGCTCCGCTGCCTCCGGGCGGGCGAACACGAAAGGGCGGTCGAAGTCTGCAACAGTCTTCTGCACGCGCGCGGGCTCCCGCCCGGCCTCGTCGAAAAGGTCATCGCCAGCCGTGCGCTGAGCCTTGAGGCGCTGTACCCGAAAGTCACGCGTCCGCCCGAACGGGACAATAAGATTAAAGTCTGCGTGCCGTTCCACAACCCCGGGCCGCGGCTGGACGCCTGCGTCATGAGCCTGCTCTATCAGGAGTATCAGAAATTCGAGGTCGTCTTCATCGACGACGCGTCCGCCGACGGCAGTCACGCCAGAATCCCGCAGGGCGACGCGCGCGTGACCCTCATCCGCAACGAGACGAGGCAGGGCCGGGGCGTCTCCTTGCGCCGGTGCGTCGAGAGCCTTTGCGAGCCTGAAGACGTTGTCTTCCCGCTCGACGGCTCACACCGTCTGGCCTACTGCGACGCGCTAAAGACGGTCAACGATTTCTTCAACTCCTACGACTGCTCCGTGATGTACGGCCAGTACAGGTACGCTTCGGGTGCCCTCGGCCTGACGGTGCCGCTCGTCACCCGTGCGACCTTCGATGCGTTGAGGGAGGCCGGACACGCCCCGACGCCGTTCATCTTCCGCGCACGCGCCTATCAGGAGGCGTTAGCGGAAGACACGGGGCCGCGGTCGGCGCGCGTGTGGCGTGGCGACGCGCAGGACGAGTCCGAATGGCACGCGCTCTGTTACGCGCTGCTGGAAAAGTCCGGCGCGCGCAGTTCCCGCTTCAGCGACCACATCCTCGCCGTGGTCTAGTCAGATTCAGTTAAGACGTTCCGAACGGAAACACGATGACACGAGAATCGCTCGACATAGTCCTCTACACCGAAGGCTTGCCCTTCACCGGAGACACGCTCGACCGGCAGGCGCTCGGCGGCTCGGAGACGGCCTTCATCTACGTCGCACGGGAACTGGCGCGGCTCGGGCACAAGGTGACGGCGTATTGCTACTGCACGGACGAGGGGCTCTACGACGGCGTGACCTACAAGGACGCCTCAAGAATCGGCGAGCTGGCGCAGAGGGAGTGCGACCTTTTCATCTGCTCGCGCTTCTTTCTGGTCTTCTCGAATCCCATTCGCGCACGGGCGAGGTTCCTCTGGCTGCACGACATCCCGATGGAAAGTCTGAACGAGCACCTGACGTTCCTCGCGCCGAAGATTGACCTCATCTACGGGTTGTCGGACTACCACTGCCGACACGTCGGGCAGACGCTGCCCGAACTCCGACCGAAAATCCGCAAGCTGATGAACGGCCTCGACACTTCACCGGTCGAAGAGGCTCTGGCCGCGTCGAAAGGGAAGAGGCACAAAATCATGTTCGCCTCGCGCCCCGAGCGCGGGCTGTGGGAGGCGCTCGACGCGTACGAGCGTTTGCAAGACCCCGATCTGGAGTTACTGATCTGTACCTACTCTTACCCGCAGGGCGACGACATCAAAGCACTTGAGGAGCGCTGCCGGCGGAGAGTCCGAAGGCTCGCCGAGCGCGGCTTCCGGGTCAGCACGGGGAGTTTCACCAAGAGCGACCTGTACCGCCACATGGCGGAGAGTAAGGCCGTCATCTACCCGGCGCAGGTTCCCGAAATATTCTGCATCTGCGCCATTGAGGCGCAAGCCTGCGGCACGGTCTTTCTCACGGTCGATGACTTCGCGTTAAAGGAGACGGTCGGCTACGAGAGAGTTCCCTGCGGAGACGCCGAGGCGTTTCATGGGCGACTGAAGGCCATCCTCGCGGATGAGACGTTGCGGCGCACGCTCGAAGCAAAGGGGCGCGAACACGTCAAACCCTACACATGGGGTAACGTGGCGCGGCTCATCGCCCAAGACACCGAGCGACAATTACAAATGAGCGCGGTGGCCCGCCTCGCACGCCGCACAGGCTACAGCCGGCTCGGCCATCAAACGCCGCTGTATTCCGCTCGTCTGGCGGACGCCCTGGCGGCCCTCGCTCAGCCCCCGGCGGATGTTGGCGGGTGACCTGCGCCTAAACGTAAGAAAAAAAGCGGGCGGAGAGG
>JBEVKV010000444.1:0-5491 GCA_040509515.1 Pyrinomonadaceae bacterium
CCGACGGTCAAGCCGTCGCTCGCGCCCGGCTCGCGCGTCGTGACCGAGTATTACAACAAGACGGGCCTCCAACCTTATCTCGACAAGCTCGGCTTCAACGTCGTCGGCTACGGCTGCACGACCTGCATCGGCAACTCGGGGCCGCTCGACCCGCGCATCGAGTCGGTCATCACCGAGCACGACCTCGTCACCGCCTCCGTGCTTTCGGGGAACCGCAACTTCGAGGCGCGCGTCCACCAGTCGGTGCGCGCCAACTTCCTGATGTCGCCGCCGCTCGTCGTCGCCTTCGCGCTCGCGGGGCGCGTCAACATCGACATGGTTAACGAGCCGCTCGGTCAGGGCGAGGACGGCCGCGACGTTTACCTGCGCGACATCTGGCCGACGCTCGAAGAGGTGGGCGAGGCGCTCGGCGCGGCGACCGACCCCGAGACGTACCGCCGGCTCTACAGCGACTTCGCCGACGCGAACCCGCTCTGGAACGACATCCCCTCCGTGACCGGCGAGGTCTATCAGTGGGATCCGCAGTCCACCTACATCCAGGAGCCGCCCTACTTCGAGAAGTTCAGCATGGAGCCGGGCAGCTTCTGCGACATCCTCGGCGCGCGGCCGCTCGCCGTCTTCGGCGACTCGGTGACGACCGACCACATCTCGCCCGCCGGCGCCATCAAGGCGAGGACGCCCGCCGGCCGCTACCTCCTGCTGCGCGGGGTCGAGCAGCAGGACTTCAACTCGTACGGCGCGCGGCGCGGCAACCATCAGGTGATGGTGCGCGGCACGTTCGCCAACGTCCGCATCAAGAACCTGATGGCCCCGGGCACCGAGGGCGGCGTCACCGTCTTGCAGCCGACGGGCGAGCAGATGCCCATCTACGACGCGTCGATGCACTATCAGGCGGCCGGCGTCCCGCTCATCGTCTTCGCGGGCGAGGAATACGGGACGGGGTCGTCGCGCGACTGGGCGGCGAAGGGGACTCTGCTGCTCGGCGTCAAGGCGGTCGTCGCCGAGAGCTTCGAGCGCATACACCGCTCGAACCTCGTCGGGATGGGCGTGCTCCCGCTCCAGTTCAAGAACCACGTCAACGCCGAGACCCTCGGGCTCGACGGCACCGAGACCATCGACATCACGGGGCTGCAGGGCGGCGAGATCACGCCGCGTCAGGACGTGACCGTGCGCGTCCGCCGCGCCGACGGCTCGGAGCAGGAGGTGCCGGTGACGCTGCGCATCGACACGCCCATCGAGATCGAGTACTACCGCCACGGCGGCATCCTCCCGTACGTGCTCCGGCAGTTGATCGCGCAGTCGTCCTGAGGGATGGCGACGTTCGTCTACACGGCCGCGGGATTCGTCCTGCTGGTGCTCATCGTCTTCGACATCTACGCGACGGTGCTGCACTCCAGCGCGCGTTACGGCCCCGTGGGCGAGTCTCTCAACCGTTCGGTCTGGCGGCTAGCGCGCGGGGCCGCCTTCCGCCTCTCGCGCGGGGCGCGGCACAAGCTGCTCAACATGATCGGGCCGCTGCTGCTGCCGCTGCTCATCCTCGTCTACTTGGTTCTGCTCGTCCTCGCCTTCGCGCTCGTCTACTACCCGCACGTCCCCGACGGGTTCTACTTCGCCGCCGCGCGCCCCGGCGCGGGATGGGCCGACGCCATCTACTTCAGCGGCTGCACGCTGACGACCGTGGGCTACGGCGACATGTCGCCGCACCTGACGCCGCTGCGCTTCCTCGCGCTCGTCGAGGCGGCCTCGGGGCTCATCGTCATCTCGCTGGCCATCACCTACATGCTCACGGTCTACGCGGGGCTCGAACGCAAGCGCGCCGTCGCCGTCTCGCTCTACCATCAGGCGGGCGAGGGCGCGGACGTGGGGGGCTTCATCGCGCACCACTTCGTCGAGGGGCGCTTCTACGGCCTGCGCGACGCGCTGCGCACCGTCACGCGCGACCTGCAGGGGCTGCACGAGTCGCACATCGACCACCCCGTCATCCACTACTTCCACCCCGTCGAGGTCTACAAGGGGACGCCGCGCGTGCTCTTCCTGCTGTTGGAGACCTGCACGGTCATCCGCGCCGCGCTCGACCGCGAGCAGAATCAGGACTTGAGGAACTACCCCGAAGTGCGCACGCTCGAAGCCGGCGTCCGCCTCGTCCTGACGCAGCTCGTCGACTCGCTCGACCTCGAACGCCGCGAGCGCCCGCGCCGCCCGACCGAGCAGGAGGCGGCGGAGGACGAGCGCCGCTGGCGACGCCGCTACGAGCAGACGCTCGCGCGCCTCACGGAGTCGGGCATCAGCACGCGCGACGACGTGGAACAGGGCTGGGGGGAGTACCGCGCGCAGCGCGAAGAGTGGGAGTCGAAGCTGCGCCGCCTCGCGCTCCACCTCGGCTACGACTGGGAAGAGGTGACCGGCGACCGCGACCTCGAATACGCATCAGATGAGGCGAAGGCGGAGCCCCGCGAAGAGAAGTAGGCAGTAGGGGCGCGCTGGCACGGCGGCGTGGGAATAAGATATGACCCGGCCGCGCGGCTCGTTTAAATTAATTGACAACTTCCGCACCAGAGGCATAGAGTTCCCGCATCCTTACAGGGGATGACCTCCGGCGTTCAAAACGCCTGCCCGGCCGCCTTCCCGTGTAGGGTGATACGCCGGCATGTGGAGTCCGCCGCCGCCATCGCCGCGCTGAGGCTCTCATCTCGCATCTCTCGCTTGCCACGTCCTCAGGTCTCTTTCTGCGCCGTGGCAATTTAAACGCAGGGCTCGTCTCGACATGCAATGCCTCACGAACCCGTACGCAGTTCCGTCGGCCACCTTCTTCGGCCCGTTTCAGTCTCCCGCCGGGAGGCGCGAATACGGGAGCCCCACAGTTCCTCTCCACACAACCCCGCCAGCCGTTTCAACGACTGCCAGCAATAAGGAGTGCAGCTATGAGAGCAAACACGCGTCTCGTCGGGTGCCGGAACAATTCCGCGGCGCGGACTCTACGCAGTAGCGCCGCCCTCTTCCTCGCCGTCCTTCTCGTTCTCGGCGCGGCACAGCCTAACGCGCGCGCCGCCTCGGACGACCTCGACCCGCTCTTCGGTGTCCAGGGCAAAGTCATCACGGACTTCTCCAACTTCACCGACGAGGCGCACGACGTCGCCGTCCAGTCCGACGGGAAAATTATCGCCGTGGGCGTGGTTACACCCCCCGTCGCCTTCCACGACTTTTTCGGCGTGGTGCGTTACAACGCCAGCCAGGGCTCGCTCGACACGACGTTCGGCACGGGCGGGAGGGTCACGACCGACTTCGGCCCCTCCGTAGACACCGCGGAGGGCGTCGCGATACAGGCCGACGGGAAGATCGTCGTCGTCGGGACGAGCTTCGACGCCGAAGACCCTTTCGGCGACAGGGACACCGACTTCGCGCTGGCGCGCTACAACACCGACGGCTCGCTCGACACGACGTTCGGCACGGGCGGGAAGGTGAAGACCGACATCTTCGGCAGCCCCGATCTGGCGACCGACGTGCTCATCCAGCCGGACGGCAAGATCGTCGTGGTGGGGTCGAGCCACGGCTTATCGGTGGCGCGCTACAACACCAACGGGTCGCCCGACACTTCTTTCGGCTTCCCCTTAGGCTTCGTGCGCGCGAACTTCACCAGCGACAACGTTGCGGCTAATGCCGTCGCGCTTCAGGGGGACGGCAAGATCGTCGTCGCGGGCGTGACCAGACGCCCCTCGGGCAGCCTGTTCCAATTCACGCTGGCGCGGTTCAACCCGACCGGCCCGCTCGATTCGAGTTTCGACGGCGACGGCTTCGCGGTCGTTGATTTCACGTCGGAGGGCTCCGCCTTTGACAGAGCAGAGGGCGTCGCCGTCCAGCCGGACGGGAACATCGTCGCCGTCGGCACCGCGACCCTTAACACGCCCTCGGGGGCTTGTATGGTGCTCGTCCGGCTGAAACCCGACGGCTCGCTCGACCCGGCCTTCGCCGGCGGCGGCAAGGTCGTGACGCGAGACTTCCTCGGGCTCCGCTCCGTCGCGCACGACCTCGTCCTCCAGCCCGACGGTAAGATCGTCGTGGCGGGCTCCGCCTTCGACATCAACACCGAGGCCGACTTCGCGGTGTCACGCTTCAACGCGGACGGGTCGCCCGACCAGAACTTCGGCAGCGGTGGCAAGATCAGGACGGACTTTTTAGGCGGACAGGACATCGCCTTCGCGGTCGCCCTGCAACCCGGCAGGGGCATCGTCCTGGCGGGGTTGACCACCGTCCTTCAACCCAAAGACTTCGCCCTTGCGCGCTACAGCCCCTCGTCGGCAACGAGCCCCACGAGTGTGCAGTTCGGCTCCGCGTCTTACTCGGCCTCGGAAAGCTTGGCCGCGAGCATCCCCGCGCGCGTCTTCGTCACGCGCACCGGCGACATCAGCGGCACGACCACCGTCGAATACTCGACCGCCGACGGCAGCGCCACCCAGAAGAGCGACTACACGGCCGCGTTCGGCTCGCTCACGTTCGCGCCCGGCGAGGCCAGCAAGTTCTTCGACGTGCTCATCACGCAGGAGGGGTTCGCGCGCGGCAACAAGGTCGCCCACCTTTTCCTGAGCGACCCGAGTGGGGCGACCCTCGGCGCGCGCAGCGGCGTGGAGTTGTTCATCGCCGACAACGACGGCGCGGACACGCCGACGAACCCGATTGACGACAGCACGAACTTCGTCTCGCAGCACTACCACGACTTCCTCAACCGGCTGGCCGACGACGACGGGCTCAACTTCTGGGTCAACGAGATCGAGTTGTGCGGCGCGGACGCCGCGTGCCGCGAGGTCAAGCGCGTCAACGTCTCGGCCGCCTTCTTCCTCTCAACGGAGTTTCAGGAGTCGGGCTTCTACGCGATACGCCTCCAGCGCGTCGCGTTCGGGCGCAAGTCGGAGGCGGCCGCCACGCGCCTCTCTTACCGGCAGTTCATACACGACGCGCGGCAACTCGGCGAAGGCGTCGTCGTCGGGCAGGCCGGCTCCGAGCAGCGGATTGAAGAGAACCGGCAGGCTTACGCCGAGCGCGTCGTCTCGGAGCCGGAGTTCACCGCCAGATTCCCCGAGTCTCTCACGGCCGCGCAGTACGCAGACGCGCTCTACACTTCGGCGGGCGTGACTCCGACGGCGGCCGAGAGGCAGGAGGCCGTCACAGCCTTCGGGGCTGGCGGGACGGCGGGGCGCGTGGCCGCGCTGCGGAAGGTAGTCGAGTCGGCGTCAGTCAGAAACGCCGAGTTCAACGCGGCCTTCGTCCTCATGCAGTATTTCGGCTACCTGCGTCGGAGCCCGACGGACGCCCCCGACGTTGACGACACGGGTTATCAGTTCTGGTTCGCGAAGCTGAACCAGTTCGGCGGCAACTTCCAGAACGCCGAGATTGTCAAAGCGTTCATCAACGCGGAGGAGGTCCGGCACAGGTTCGGTCTGTAACAGACACCCGCCACAGGCTGAGGGCCGCGCCCGGCGTCAGAGACCCGGCGCGG
>JBEVKV010000445.1:0-15881 GCA_040509515.1 Pyrinomonadaceae bacterium
ATCCGGTTTGCCGCGCCCTTTCCATTCCAGAACGACCGCAAGGAGCGCAGACGATGAGAGGAACGCTTTCCACAATCTTAACGCTACTTCTGACCCTTCAGGCGACGGCGGCGCGCGCGCAGGACGCAGCGAATTTTGTCCAACCGTCCGTCCGGGCGCAGCACCGGCGGGCGCAGCCGGACGCGGGGCCGGCGCGCACGCTCACCAACGCCGACGTGCTCAGGATGGTCGAGGCGAAGCTCGCGACCGAAGTCGTCGTCGAGAAGATAAAGGCTTCGCCCTGCGACTTCGACACCTCGCCGGCGGCGCTCGCCGCGCTGAAGGAGGCGGGCGTCCCCGACGCGCTGCTGCTCGTGATGGTGATGTCGCCGAAGTGCGCCCCGCAGCAGCCCCCATCGCCCGCGCCGCCGCGACGCGTCGCCGTCGGCATCCCCGCCGGGACGCTCGTCGAGCTGGAGACGGCCTACACCTTCGACTCGCAGCTCACGCGCAAGGGCGACGCCGTCAGCTTCCGCGTCGTCAACCCGGTCGTCGTGGACGGGCAGGTCGTCGTCGAGAAGGGCGCGGTGGCGACCGCCATCGTGACGAAGGCCGAGCGCGGCGGCCACTTCGGGCGCGCGGGCCGCATCGCGTGGATGTTGAAGGAGGTGACGGCCGCCGACGGCTCGCGCATCCCCGTCCAGTTCTCGGGGCGCACCGTCGGCGACAGCAAGGGGGCGAAGGTCGCGACGCAGATGGTCGTGATGGGGGCGCTGCTGTGGCCCATCGCGCCCGTCGTCCTCTTCCACGGCTTCAAGCGCGGCGAGAATGCGGTCGTCCCCGAAGGCAAGCGCGTCGACGCGACGGTCTTCGCGCCCGCGACCGTTCACGTCACGGCGCGACATTGAACTCGGGGTTTTCGGCGGGAGGCGGGCGTGCGAGACGCGCTTCGGAGGGGAGCGCGCGGCGCTTGTCGGGCCGCGCTTTCAGTGGCGCGGCGGGTCGTTGTTCGCGCCTTCGAGCGCGGAGGCGCGCGCGGCCGGCTGCGGCTGCGGCGTCTGAATCTCGCGGAGGCTGGCGACCGTGTCGCGTATGCGGTTGGCGAGCTGCTCGATGGTCTGGACGCGCCGGCGCGCGGTGTCGCTCAACTCCTCGCGCAGGAGGAGCTGAGCCTGACCGATGAGCCCGGTCAGGGGGTTGTTGATTTCGTGCCGGATGTGCGCGGCCAGCTCGGCGAACTCCCTGAGCCTTGCCTCGCACTCCTCGACGACGCGGCGCAGATGCTCCTCGCCCCTCGCGGCCGGCTCTGACGAACGCACTTCGTTTTCGCTCATCGCTTTAAAGGCTTCCCCGGTAGTTGGCGGTCGGGGGGCGCGGGGGTCGTCGTGACTTCGGGCGCCGCGCCGTGCTTCTCGCGGGGTGGGGACGCGCCCGCCCGGGCATTGTGCGCCCCGCCCACGCCCCGAGGCAAGGGACGGCCGGCGCGCTGCATTTGACAACCGCCCGGCCCCGTTTGTAAATTTAATCCCGTCAGACGTTGGGAGGTCGTCCAATGGTAGGACTCCAGACTCTGGATCTGGCTATCGGGGTTCGAGTCCCTGCCTCCCAGTTCAACTAAGGCAACAACATACGGGCGGCTCTAATTCAGGGCCGCCCGTTTTGTGTGCCTATTGACTTTATCTGTCAGTTACTATAAACCACTTCTCACCTCGAATCCGGTTTCGTTCTACCCCTCCTCGCTCCTAATAATTTCCACTTGTAAGGACACTTGTAAGGAGACGTCGTGAACAACCAACCGAGCAGTGCGGCTGCAAACGCGAATCCCACCGCCGAGCGACAATCGAATCTGCCCCGTGAAGAAAATTGGACGGTCGAAAGACTCTCCTTTACGGACGAGTGCCCTCCGAGGGGCTTCCTCCAGTTATGCGCCGACAGGCGATTCCACGCGCTTATCCAACGGGCGTTTAAAGAGGACGCCGGGCTGGCTTCGCGTGAAGATTACTGGATACACGCGGACGCCGGAGGGACGCCAAAGATGGAGTGCCAGAGAATCACACCCGACTATTGTTATATCAACAAGGAGGTGCGGTTGATGGGGTGGTCGGCCCACGGAGATAAGTGCGGAGGGTTCGGGGAGGAGGTGCCGGACGATGTCATCAAACGGGAACTGTGCAACACGATGCAAAGGAACGTAAGAAAGTACCCGCTGGCGACACACTTTATATATTTCGCGACGGTGCGCAACCGAGAGACGCTGTTGTATCGCATGAGAGCCGAACCCGGTGAAGACATAGTATGCACACAGGGCTCGGATTAGTTTACGCGGGTAGGTGAGGTCTTTTAAAAAGGAGCGTCACGATGATCGTCTTAATCTATGCTCAGTCTAAGGATCGAAGAACGTTGGCGGACAAATTAGTCGCCTACTCCGACCTCTCGCGACAGGAAGCCGAGAACTTCGCATCCGGCGCGGGCCCGGGGCCTTACGTCCCACTCCCTCTGATGGACTCTTCGGCCATCCTCCGTGATTTGCCGGAGGAGGCGCGGCGCACATTCAGATACCGCTCCCTGATGCTGGAGAAGGCCCTCAGGTGGGCCTACCCGCTCGCAATCGACGAGGAGCTTTCGGAAGACGGACTCTCGGTGACGTGCCTGTCCGAAGCGTTAATGGAGTACCCGAGAGGAACCATCGCAGTTCGGCGCGAGACGAACTTGTGTGAAATCGTCTTCCTCGACCAAGAGTTCACCTTCGACATCGACGGCAAGGAGCTTCTCGACGCCAGACCCGAATATTCCACCGAGACGCTCGCGGGGGCAGAAGCCGAGGAGTTTGCATTCGGCTGGGCCACACTGGGGATGGGCATCGCGAAGTCGCTCCTGGGCGCTATCGCCGGCAAAATCGGCTCGGCCATCTTCGCGAAGTTTTTTCCACCCGGAGTGCCGCCCTATTTCGAGCAGGTCTATGAGGAATTCCGGAAGATCGTCAAACAGGAGATCGAGGAGAATGCGATAAAGCTGCTCGTGGGCGAGGTCGGCGCCGTCCAGGCCCACATGTCCGCGTATGCGCAACACATGCTGGCGGGCAACCGCGACGCCGCGCAACAGGACATCGCACAGGCGTGGAACCGTTCGGTACTGGTGACGAGCAAACTCCTGCAATTCCCCGTGGCAGGTCTGGGCCCATTCCTGACGGCGGGCGGTCTGCACCTCGCCCTTCTACAGGAGCGCGCGCTGAGCGACCAGACGGTTAAAGACCCCAACGAATCCAGTTGGGCCAAAATCTACGTCGAAAGGGCGGGCGCATTCATCTCGTATGCGGAGTCGCAGCCCGACAAAATCGTCAGCGCGCGGGCGGCGCAGATAACACCCGCGGCGTTGTGGAGACGGACGGCGCACACGCCTCATGGCCCCATCGACCGGTCGGTCTGGTGGTGGGAGGACAAGGCGATAGGGCTAAGGCGCGAGTACCCCGTGAGCAGGGGCTGCTGCGACCCCGACCCTAGATCGACGGCCGAGAGGACTCGCGCGGAGCACTATGCGAACGTGATTAACCCGTTGACCACATCGCTGAAGCCCGTGAAGGACGCTGCCCGTGATTGGCGGCGGGCGAGGGAGACTCCGCTCCCCATGCCCAAACATTAGAGGGGCTCGAAACGTTCGCGCGAGGGGGGTTGGCGGAGATGAAATCGGAGCGGGAGAAGATGCTTGCGGGCGAGCCGTACGTGGCGGCGGACGCCGAGCTGGCCGAGATGAGTTTGAGGGCGCAGACCCTGCTCCACACCTTCAACTCGTCCGCGCCGGCGGCGTTCGAGGAGCGGCGCGAGATTATCCGCGGCCTCTTCGGCGCGGTCGGCGCGGGCTTCGAGGTCAAGCAGCCTTTCTTCTGCGACTACGGCTCGAACAGATAGGCGGCGGCGCGATCATCTGCCCCGGCGTGACAATCGGACGCGGCACGACCATCGGCGCCGGCAGCGTCGTCACACGCGACCTCCCCGAGCGCGTGCTCGCCGCCGGCAACCCCTGCCGCGTCATCCGGGCGCTGTAGCGGCAAACGCCCCCCTCGCACTCCTCAAAAAATTTTCTGCCACGAAGCGCGGCCCCGCGGTGTTTACATGATGTCAACGATCTGACCGACACCAAACACAGGGCTTTTGAGGAGGCTGTCCATGTCAATGCACGTCCGAACGTTTCTGCGTCCCGTTCTGGGTCTGGCTCTTCTGTTTCTGGCCGCCGCCGTCTCCACGGCGTGGCCCGCTTACGTCGGCGCGCAGAGCGTGCTGACGGGAGAATGGACGGCGTCCATAGATTCGGACGAGTCGGGCAAGCTCCAGCTCAACCTTGAGCGCCGCACCACGAAGGGCGGCCGGAGCCAGATGGGGCAGGGCTACGACTTCGCGGATTTGCAGGGGCTGACGCGCGAGCAGGTCGCGCGCGGCGGCGCGGTCAGGTTCAGCCTCGTGCGCGAGGCCGGGACGATAGAGTGCGAGGGCAGCTTCCGCGACGGCAGAGGCTCGGGCACATTCCGCTTCACGGGCAGCCAGAGTTTCGTCGCGGCGATGAAGTCGCGCGGGTTCGACTTTGCGGAGGACGCGGGTACCGACGACGACGGGCGCGAACACGAGAACAGGCTGTTCGCGGCGGCGACGCTGGGCGTCACGACGGCGCTGGCCGACGACCTGCTCGCGGCCGGCTTCGGGCGGCTCGACGTGCAAGACCTCTTCAAGGCGGCCATCTTCAAGGTCGATTCCAAGTTCGCGCGCGAGATGAAGGCGGCCGGCTTCCCAGACCTCGGGATGGAGGATTTAGTCAAGGCGCGCATCTTCAAGATAGACGCCGCGTACGTCTCAGAGGTGGCGCGGATGGGCTTCGCGGGGCAGCCGATGGAGAGCCTCGTCAAGCTGCGCATCTTCAAGGTCACGCCCGACTTCATCGCCGAGACGCGCGGCGAGGGGCTCAACGACCTCTCCATCGAAGACCTCGTCAAGCTGAAGATATTCAAGATCGACTCCGCCTTCATCCGCCGCGCGAAGGCCGACGGCGTGCCGCTCGAAATCGAGGAGCTTGTCCGCAGGCGCATCGGCGTCCGCGACAGAAATTTTCAGGAGTAGACAGTCGTCGGTAGTCGGTAGTCAGCAGGTTAAAACAACGGGCGGCGCGTCTTCGGCCATCCGCCGCGCGCGCCGCCCCTGTGTCTACTGTCTACTTCCCTTCAGATTTGCCGGCGGTTCTTGAGAATCTTGACGAAGGAGCCGGAGCGCAGTTCGTCCGTGGTGAGGCCGCTCAGGCGCGTGGCCTCCTGTTCGGAGAGCGCGCCGCAGTTGACCGCGCGGAGGAAGTAGTTGAGAAGTCCCTGCCCCGTCGCCGCGTCGTCGAAAACGTCGCCGACGAGCGTGGCGCGCGCGGCCTTCTCGACGAAGTTGCTCAGGCGCTCCGAGGCCGGGCCGAGGCTTTCGAGGAAGAAGGTGTAGACGGCCGCGTAGCGCGTCGGCAGTTGCGCCGGGTGCAAGTCCCAGCCCTGATAGAAGGCGTTCGTCAGCGAGTGCTGGATGTGCGCGAAGTGGAGCCGCCACGCGCGGTGGACGGTGCGCAAATTCTCCGCCTCCTGCTCCGCGTTGAGCGAGCCGCCCTCGGGCGCGCGGTGCGCGGGGACGGGCATGATGTTGGTCGCGCCGTCCGAGAGCCAGACGCCCGTGCCGCCTAAGGAGACCTGCATCGCGTGGCGCGCGTGGTCGCACGCGGGGTGCGTCATGTGCTGGTGCGCGGCCGTGATCTGGCAGCTCGCGGTGTAGTCGTAAGTGCCGAAGTGCGCGGCGACGCAGCGGCCCCGCGCCGCCTCGACGAGCACGGGCAGCGCGCACTCGCCTCTGTGGTTGATGATCGACTGCGTCGTCTCGACCATCAGCTCCATCTTCAGAGAGCCCTCTTCGAGCCCCGCGGCGCGCTCGAAGAGGTCGAAGAGGTCTGCGAGCGCCGCGACCTGTTCGGGCACAGTGACTTTGGGGAGCGTGACGACGAAGTTCTCGGGGAGCCGGCCCGGCGAGGCTTCGAGCAGCAACGAGAGGAAGCCGTCGAGCGTGCGCGAGGAGCGCGCGTAGAGTTCTTCGGTGAAGGGCTTGATGCGGATGCCGATGAAGGGCGGGAGCGTGCCGGCCGCCATCCCGGCGGCGACCTCGCGGGCGGCCGAGGCGGCGTGGCCGTCCTCCTCCGCGTCGGGGCGGTTGCCGTAGCCGTCCTCGAAGTCGATGCGGAAGTCTTCGACCGGCTCGCGCGCGAGCTTCTCGGCGACGCGCGTGTAGACCTTGTGCGCGAGCCAGGTGCCGGGGCGCGCCGCGCGGAAGGCCGCCTCGTCCGTCGAGAGCGCCGCGCGCACCGACGAGTCGTCGGCGACCGAGTCGGGCAGCTCGTCCGAGCCGGGCAGCTCAAGCGCGCGCGCGAAGGCCGCGAAGTTGGGCGCGTAGGCGTCGAGCGCGCGGCGTGCGAGCGCGCCGAGCCGCGGCGTGGTGTCCGACTTGAAGAGGTGCGCGCCGCCGTAGACGGTGTGAACCGGCTGGCGGCGGAACGACTCGCCGGGATAGCGCGCGGCGAACTCGCGGTTGGCCTCGCTCAGGCGCGCGGAAATCTCCCGCGTCGCGTCACTCGAAAGCGTCGTCTTCATGCTTCTCCTCTCGTCTCGGGGACGCGGCATTCTACTCCACCGCCATGCCACCGCGCGAACGGGTCGAACGATTCTGTTGCTAAACTCCGCGACTTGTGTTTTAAGTCTTTGACATGCCTTCGCCCGACCTTTGCATCCGGGGTCAACGCGTCATCACACCTGAGTCGGGCGGCCCGGCCGCCGTCCACCTGAGCGGCGGCCGCGTCGCCGACGTGACCGCCTTCGACGAGGTGCCCGAGCACTGCCCCGTCGTCGAGGCGGGCGACCTCGTCGTGCTGCCCGGGCTCGTCGACTCGCACGTCCACGTCAACGAGCCGGGGCGGACGCGTTGGGAGGGCTTCGCCAACGCGACGCGCGCGGCCGCCGCCGGCGGCGTGACGACGATTGTCGACATGCCGCTCAACAGCGTCCCGCCGACGACCACGCCCGACGCGCTCGCCGAGAAGATTGAGGCCGCGCGCGGGCAGTGTCGCGTGGACGTTGGATTCTGGGGCGGGCTCGTGCCCGGCAACCTCGGGCTGCTCGCCGCGCTCCACGCCGGCGGCGTCGTCGGATTCAAATGCTTTCTCATCGACTCCGGCGTGCAGGAGTTCGCGCACGTCTCGGAGGGCGAGCTGCACGCGGCGATGTTCGAGCTGGCGCGGCTCGACGCGCCGCTCATCGTCCACGCGGAGCTGCCCGGCCCCGTCGAGGCGGCGGCGCGCACCGCGGAGGTGTCGGCGGGCGACCCGCGCAAGTACGAGACGTTCCTGCGCTCGCGCCCCGGGGCGGCCGAGGACGAGGCGGTCGCGCTGCTCGTCCGGCTCTGCCGCGAGACGGGCGCGCGCGTCCACGTCGTCCACCACTCTTCGGCCGACTCGCTCGCGCTGCTGCGCGAGGCCAAACAGTCCGCGCTCAACTTCACCGCCGAGACGTGCCCGCACTACCTGACCTTTGCCGCCGAAGACGTGCCCGACGGCGCGACCGAGTTCAAGTGCTGCCCGCCCATCCGCGGGCGCGAGAATCGCGAAAGGCTCTGGGACGCGCTCGCCGACGGCACCCTCGACATGGTCGTCTCAGACCACTCGCCCTGCCCGCCCGAGATGAAGCGGCGGCCCGAGGGCGACTTCATGAAGGCGTGGGGCGGCATCTCGTCTCTGCAGTTCCGACTGCCCATCGTGTGGACGGAGGCGAGCCGGCGCGGCCACACCTTCCACGACCTCGCGCGCTGGCTCTCGCGCGAGCCGGCGCGACTCGCCGGTCTCTTCGGACGCAAAGGGGCCATCACGCCCGGCCGCGACGCCGACCTCGTCATCTTCGACCCCGAAGCGACGACGCGCGTCTCGCCCGAGACGAACCAGCACCGGCACAAGCTCACGCCCTACGAAGGAATGGAACTCAAGGGCGCGGTCGTCGCGACCTACCTGCGCGGCGAGAAAATCTACGAGCGCGGCACGTTCGCCGCGGAGCCCACGGGCATTCTTCTGCTGCGCGAGCCGCCGCCGCCGGAGCCGTCCGTGTGGGTCGATCACGACGACTTTTAAGACCGGCGAAGAACCGACGGACAGACGATGACGAACGAGTTCACAAACCTCGTAGACCTCGCCTCGGAGCGCCTCGGCGGCGCGGTGCTCCACGCCAACGACGACTTCTTCGCGCCGAAGGAGAATCTGCTCAAAGCCTCCGCGCCCGTCTGGCGCGAGGGCGTCTACACCGAGCGCGGCAAGTGGATGGACGGCTGGGAGTCGCGCCGCCGCCGCACGCCCGGCTTCGACTGGTGCCTCGTCCGGCTCGGGCTGGCGGGGCGCGTCCGCGGCGTCGTCGTGGACACGAGCTTCTTCCGTGGCAACTTCCCCGAGGGCTGTTCGCTCGAAGCCTGCGCCGCGCCGCCGAACGCCGACGCCGAGGCTTTGACGAACGAACAGACCGAGTGGGTCGAGATACTTCCGCAGTCGCGTCTCGAAGGCGACTCGCAGAACGCCTTCGCCGTCACCTCCGACGCGAGGTTCACGCACCTGCGTTTCAAGATTTACCCGGACGGCGGCGTCGCGCGCCTCAGGGTCTACGGCGAGGTCGCGCCCGACTGGCAGGCCGTACGGCGCGCGGGCGGGCTGGTCGACCTCGCGGCGGTCGAGAACGGCGGCCTCGTCGTCGCCACGAGCGACGAGTTCTTCGGACACCGGCACAACCTCATCATGCCCGGACGCGGCGCGGACATGGGCGACGGATGGGAGACCAAGCGGCGACGCGGCCCCGGCCACGACTGGTGCGTGATACGGCTCGGCGCGCGCGGCACGGTGCGGCGCGTCGAGGTGGACACCGCACACTTCAAGGGCAACTTCCCCGAGAGCTGTTCGCTCGAAGTCTCGGACGCCCCCGCCGAGCAACTCGCGCCCGACGATTCCGACGCGGGCGCGGAGTGGCGCGAGCTTCTGCCGCGCACGCGCTTGCAGGCGCACACGCGCCACTTCTACGAGAGCGAACTCGCGGACGCGGGCGAGGCGACGCACGCGCGCTTCAGGATTTACCCGGACGGCGGCGTCAGCCGTCTGCGGCTCTACGGGAGCCTCGCGGAATAAGAATTTGAGATTTGAAATTTCAAATTTGAAATTCTGATGCCTGACTTAAAAGACTTCGACGGCCCCGTCGAGAAGTTGAACCGCCTCGCGCCGGAAGAGGCGCACGCGGCGCTGCTGGCCTGCTGCGGCTCGGCGCGCTGGGCCGAGCGTGTGGCGGCGCTCCGCCCCTTCTGGGACGTGGGGCAGATGCTCAGAATCGCCGAGCGCGTCTGGCGCGAGCTGGGGCCGGAAGACTGGCTCGAAGCCTTCCGCGCGCACCCGCGCATCGGCGAGCGGAAGGCCGAGCGGGAGACGGGCGAGCAGTCGCGCAACTGGTCGGAGGGCGAGCAGTCGCGCGCGCGCGACGCGGCGGCCGAGACACTCGACGCGCTCTCCGAGGCGAACCGCGAGTACGAGGCGCGCTTCGGCTTCATCTTCATCGTCTGCGCCACGGGTAAGTCGGCCGAAGAGATGCTGGCCGCCTTGCGCGCGCGCATCGAAAACGACCCCGAGACGGAGCTGCGCGTCGCGGCCGGCGAACAGTGGCGCATCGCGGAACTGAGGCTCAAAAAGTTTCTGAACGTCAAATGAGCTGCATCACGACACACGTACTCGACACTTCGCGCGGACGCCCGGCGGCGGGCGTGCCCGTCACGCTCGAAGCGAAGGGCGAAGGCGGCGGCTGGCGCGTCGTCGGGCGCGGCGCGACCGACGCGGACGGGCGTCTGCGTGAACTCCTGCCGCCGGCCTTCGCGTTCGACGCGGGCCACTACCGGCTCACCTTCGACGCGGGCGCGTACTTCGCCGCCGTCGGCGTCGAAGGGTTCTACACGGAGGTGGTCGTCGCCTTCGTCGTCCGCGACGCGGCGGCGCACTACCACGTACCGCTGCTTTTGAGCCCGCACGGCTACTCGACCTACAGGGGGAGCTGAACCGGATGAGAATTCCGCCATACCTGAACGAGTGGCTCAACCTGCTCGCGCGCTGGTTCCACGTCTTCGCCGCCATCCTGTGGGTCGGCTCGACCTTCTACTTCACATGGCTCGACGGGCGCTTTCAGGAGGAGGAGCGCGAGGCGGCGAAGGGCGGCGGCTCCGAAGCACCCGAGGTGTGGATGGTTCACAGCGGCGGCTTCTACGTCGTCGGCAAGCGCAAGGTGCCGTCGCTCAAGCGCCTCCACTGGTTCCGCTGGGAGGCGGCCTCGACGTGGCTGAGCGGCGTGGTGCTCCTGACGCTCGTCTACTACCACGGCGGCGCGATGGTAGACACCGACGTGCGCGACATCGGCGCGTGGACGGCCGGCGCGTTCGGCGTCGGCTTCATCCTCGTCGCGTGGGTCGTCTACGACCTGCTGCTGCGTTCGCCGCTGGCGAAGAGTGAGAAGGCTTTCGCGGCGGTCGCCTACGCGCTCATCGTCGGCGGCTCCTACCTCACGACGCACGTCCTGAGCGGGCGCGCGGCCTTCATTCACGTCGGCGCGGCCTTAGGGACGATCATGTTCCTCAACGTCTGGCAGGGGATTCTGCCGGCGCAGCGCCGGATGATCGCGGCGGTGAAGGCGGGCCAGACGCCCGACCCCGCCGAGGGCGCGCGCGCCAAGCTGCGCTCGAAGCACAACACCTTCATCGTCTTCCCCGTAGTCTTCACGATGATCAGCAACCACTACGCGACCTCGACCTACGGGAGCGAGCACAACTGGCTCGTCCTCTCGGCGCTCGTCCTCGTCGGCTGGGTCGCCGCCAAGATCGTCCGCCGCGCCTGACGGAAAGAATTTATGGGCTCGTTCGTCGCGCCGGAGCGCGTGGGAGATGAGACGTGGGCGGAGTTCTGCGGGCGCGTCGACGCGGCGCTCGCCGAGTACCTGCGGGCCGGGCGCGCGCGCGTGCGCTACCGCGGCTGGTGCGTGATGCTCGACACGAACGTCGTCCCGGCGGGCGCGGCCGCCGCCGTCGTGACGCGCATGCGCGCGCCGTTCGTCGGGCGCGGGCGGTTCCGCTTCAAGCTCCAACGGCGTGACCTGTTCGACGCGCTCGCGCGCCGGCTGCGCGTACACTCAAGCGAGACCGGCCAGTCGGACTTCGACCGCGAGTTCGTCATCCGCTCCGAGGACGACGAGGGCGTCCGGCGTCTGTTCGACTCGCCCGACATCCGCCGCCTCATCCAGTCGCAGCCCTCCATCAACCTCGAAGCGCGCGGCGACGACGGCCCGTTCGGCGCGAGCCTCCCCGAAGGCGTGGACGAGCTGGTGCTGCGCGCGCCCGGCTTCGTCACCGACGCCGAACGCCTCCGACGCCTCTTCGCGCTCTTCGCGCTCACGCTCGACCGCCTCTGCGAAACCGGCGCCGCCTGCCACGACGAGCCCGGCGTCACGCTTTAGAATTTCAAAGTTCAAATTCCAGCTTCTCACCTGTACCAGCTCGCGATGGTGAAGCGTTCGCCGTGGGTGACGGGGGTGACTTCGTGCGTCGTCTCTGAGCGGAAGAGGACGAGCGTGCCGGCCTCGCCCGCGAGGCTGACGGGCTCGCCGGCGCCGCGCGGGTGGAAGACGAGCGAGCCGCCGCAGTAAGCGCCGGCGGAGGGCGCGTCGGCCTGCGCGTTGAGGAAGACGACGGCCGAGACGAGGCGCGACTCGCGCTCCGAGCGGAGCAGCCCCGTGTTCCCGTCCTGATGCGCGACGAAGTGTCCGCCCACGCCGTAGAGCAGAAACTGCGGCTCCTCGACTTCACACAGCCGCCGGCCGAAGTGCTCGCCGGCCGCGCCCGCACGTTCGAGCAACAACCGCCTGACGAGTCCGTCCGTCTCGCCCGAAGGAAAGACGCGCGTCGTGCGGCGCACGCGCTCGTCCACCGCGCCCGACTCCACGCGCCCGTAGACGGTCGCCGGCAACGCGCGCGCCGCGCGCATCTCCGCGACGAGCCTCGCGCAGACGGCCGCGCCGAGGAAGTCGCGCTCAATAAAGAGGTCAAAGCTCACGTCCGTCAGGCTCAGGGCGTCTGCCGGCCCGCGCCGATGGGGTCGCCCGCCGGGGTTGGCGGCGGCGGCGTGCGGCGGCGCGTCGCGTCGGGGCGCGCGAGGAACCGCTCAACGTCCTCGCGCGTGGCGTTCAAGTGGAGGACTGTGGCGGGGCTCGCGCCGACGGAAAGTGTGGTCGCGCCGATTTGGCGCAGCCACCCGTTGGCGACGGCTCGCACCTGCGGCGAGGCGTCGGCGTCGGCCGCCGAATCCATCAGCCGCGTGACGACGAGCGTCTGCACGGCGCGTTGGACGGCCGCGTGATACTCGTCGCCCGGCACCGGCGAGCGCCATGTGCGCGCGACGAGCGCCTCGGCCACGTCCGCGAAGTCAGGGTTGGCGCGGTCGAGCGCGTGGAACTGTATGAGGCGCGCGGCGCGGTGTCGTTCGAGCAGCGGCGAGACGGCGAGGTCGGCGGCGACGACCGCCGCCGCGACGGGGTCGAACGCGGGGTCTGTGCGCTTCGGGAAAAGCTCCTGCGTGCCGCCCTCGTATCCGAAGGCGCGCGGTGGAATCAGCGCGAGGATGCGCGGCGGCACCGCAAGCTCTTCCGGCTTCAGCGTGTCGAGCACGGCCGCGAGCGCCTCGCGCTGCCGCGCCGCCGGCACAATCTGTTGAACCTCGGCCGGGCTCGTCGCGCCGCCGGCCGTCTTCACCGCGTAGGTGTAGTTGAGCCCGCCGATTGACTTGACCGCCGCCTGAAGCTGGTAACGGTGGTGCAGGTAGAGCGGCAGAAACTTCGCTTCGAGCAGCGAGAGCGGCGTCCCCGCGGGCACGTTCGCGAGCCCGAACTGCGCGAGCGCGATGCGCCGCACCTCCATCTCGTGCCGCAGCATCGCGACGGGGTCTGCGCCGTTGTCCCAAAGGTTCGCGAGCGGGTGCGCCGCGCCCGCCGGCCGCGCGTCGTTGTCCGAGATGAAGAGCATCCCGGCGCTCACGCCAGCGCGGGCTATCTTCTCAAGCTCGGCCGACTCGTCCGCGCCGGGCGCGAACTGCGCGTAGGCGTAAGTGACGGCGAACTTGTCGTAAGCGCCGATGCCCACGGCGTAAGCGTTCGACAAATCGAGCCGGCCGTTCTTTATCTCGACGAGCGGCGCGGGGTAGTCCATCACGGACGCGCGGCCGTACGTGCTCGCCGCGAAGTTGTGCGCGAGCCCGAGCGTGTGGCCGACCTCGTGCGCGGAGAGCTGGCGCACGCGCGCGAGCGACATCCGCGCCGGGTCGCCCGACGGGTCGAGCTGCGCGAGGTACTCGGCGTCGTAACCCGTCGAGCCGAACTCGCACACGCCCGAGCCCGAGCCGCGCGCGGGGTCGCCGAAGGCGGGGACGAGCCCCGTGCCGATGAGGTTGTCCTGCCGTATGCGCTGCGAGTCGAGCGTGACGACGCCCTTGATGATCTCGCCCGTGCGCGGGTCTGTGATGCTTGAGCCGTAAGCCCAGCCGCGCGTCGAGCGATGCACCCAGTTGATGACGTGATAGCGCGCGTCCATCGGGTCAACGTCCGGCGGGAGGATTTTGACCTGAAAGGCGTCGCGGAAGCCGGCCGCCTCGAACGCCTGCGCCCACCACGACGCGCCCTCGACGAGCGCGGAGCGGATGGGCTCGGGCGCGCCCGAGTCCACGTAGTAGATGATGGGCTTGACGGGCTCGGAGACGCGCGCGCGCGGGTCTTTCTTCTCAAGGCGGTGGCGGACTATCCAGCGCTTCTCAAGCGGCTCGGTGAAGGGCGAGGCGTAGTCGTAGAACTCGACGGCGTTGACGCCGACGCGCGGGTCGAGCGCGCGCGGTCTGTAGCCCGCGTCGGGCAGCTCGACGAGCGAGTGGTGCTGGCGGACGGTGACCGCCTGCGGCGTCGGCACCGTGTCGCGCACGAGCGAGCCCGCCTGCCCCTCGGTCGTGAAGGTGAGCGTGGCCTCGACCTCGGTGTTCTTGGGGAACGCCTTCGTGCGCGGGAGGTGGACGGCGCTGCGCGAGTCGTCGAGACGGTACTGCCCCTGATTCGACTCGCGCAGGCGTTCGGCGACGCCGTGCGCGTCGCGCAGGAAGAAGGCGGTCGCGTCCACCAGCACGCGCGCGCCCGAGACGGCCTCGACGCGGAAGCCCCAGACGACCGAGCGCGCGAACGACTCTTCGACGGCGCGGCGCTCGGCCGCGTCGCGCGTGATGGCGCGGTACCGCTGGTTGGGCTCGACGAGCAGGACTTTCGGCCCCGCGCGCTCGAAGCGCACGACGCGCGTGTCGCCGAGCTGGCCGCGGTCGAGCCCGAGCGGGTTCGAGCCGACGCCCGTCGGCAGAGAGACCTGATAGAGAAACTCCGAGTCGAAGCGCGAGATTTCGAGCAGGAGCTTGCCCTCTTCGGCGTCCCAGTAGAGCGGGAAGTAGCCATCGAGCTTTTGCAGCCCGCGCGTCAGCTCGTCGAAGGACTTGCGCGCCGGCCTCTCCTGCCGAGCCGCGGCCGGCGCGGCAGTGAGGAACGCGAGGAGCGTGACGAGGAGTGCTTGAAAGAGATGTCGCATGGTCTCACCTGCGTCCTGTGTTTGACGCGCGAAGGGGCGCGTCGTTCCTGTAGACGACGCCGCCCTTCATCACGAAGACGACCCGCCTGACGGCCGTGATGTCTTTCAAAGGGTCGCCGTCGAGCGCGATGATGTCGGCCTCGAACCCCGGCGCGACCCGGCCGATGCGGTCGGCCATGCCGAGCGCCTCCGCGCCGAGCGAGCCCGCCGAGACGAGTGCGGCCAGAGGCTCGACTCCGCAGTCCCTCACGCGCTCGACGAACTCCTCGGCGTTGCGGCCGTGCGAGCCCGCCAGCGCGTCCGAGCCGAAGACCAATTTCAGCCCCGGCACACGCGCCGCGCGCCGCATGAACTCCCGGTACAACGGAATCAGCGCCTCCATCGACGCGAACCCTTCCAGAGTGTTCGGGTAGCCGGGCGTGCCGACAAACTTCTCTTTGTTGAGCAGATAGTTCTCCCACACGAGCCCGGCCTGCGGGTCGAGGTAGACGCCCGCGGCGGCCAGCACCTTCAAGTCGTCGTCGGTCGCCAGCACGCCGTGCTCGACCTGCGTGCAGCCGGCGAGGGCCGCGGCGCGCACGGCCTCCTTGTACGCGTGGACGAGCGTGCGCAGGCCGAGCCGCTTTGCCTCGCCGCAGGCCGCGCCGAGCTGCGCCGGCGAGAGCATCAGGGCGGGACGGCTCGGGCTGCCGTTGGCGAAGATTTTGATGAGGTCTGCGCCCGCCTCCTTCTGCGCGCGGACGTAGGCGCGGATTTCGTCGGGCGTCTCCGTCTGCTCGCCGCGCCCCATCAGCGGCTCGGCGGAGGTGAGGATGCGCGGGCCGGGAATCGCGCCGCGCGCGACGGCGTCGCGCAACGGGATGTCCGCCGACGAGCCGACGCTCTGCACGGTCGTGAAGCCGGCGCGGAGCGTCAGCCACGCGTTCTCGGCCGCGCGGTAGGCGGCCTCGCGCGGCGTGTCGCCCGCGCCCGTGTTCCTGCCGTCGCGGCCGAAGCTCCAGGTGATGTGCGTGTGCGCGTCTATCCAGCCGGGCAGCACGGTCAGGCCGCGCAGGTCGTAGTCCACAGGCCCCGCCTTCGGGTCGAGCGCGACAATCTTCGAGCCCTCGACGACGACGCGCGTGTCGCGGAGCACGCGCCCCCTGCCGTCGAGCAACGTCCCGATGGCGATGACGACGCGACGCG
>JBEVKV010000446.1:0-16012 GCA_040509515.1 Pyrinomonadaceae bacterium
CTCCTTCACCCCGTGCGCTTGAGCTTACCCGTCCGCTTGGCCCAGCGTTCGACGAGCGCGAAGACGTAGAGGCCGAGCGGTATCGAGACGATTCCCATCAGCGTCAGAACCGTCAACTCGTAGGCGCAGGCCGAGAGCGGAGCGCCCGCGACCATCTCCGGCCCCTCTCCGATGCCGACCAGTTTGCGGCACGCCGAGAGCGCGTAGGTCGCGGGCGAGACGACCGAGAGCGGCTGGAGCCAGCGCGGCAGAACCTCCACGGGGTAGTAGACGCCCGAGACGAGCAGCAGCACGCCCTGAAAGATGTTCGTCGCCTCGGCCCCGCGCTCGGGGCTGAAGACCGGCAGCACCGCCGCCATCAATCCCAGCCCGATGAAGGCCGCGCTTGAGACGCCGAGCACCACGACGATGCCGCCCCAGTTGGCGCGCGACAAGTCCAGCTCGACGAAGAGCAGCATCCCCGCCACGATGACGACCGCCCGGATGACCGCGTAAAACGTGGCCCAGAGGCTCACGCCGGCCAGATGTATGACGCGCGAGACCGGAGCCATGAACGTGTATTCGAGCGTGCCCTCCCATCGCTCGTATGTGATCGAGTTGGCGATCTCCTGAAAGACGACCGAGAGCAGCCCCCACAGCATCACGCCCACCATCAGCGTGAGCGTCAGGCGGCGGTCGCCCGCCGCCACGCCGATCAGCACGACCGTCGCCGAGTTGACCACCGCGTAGAACGTGAAGACGACCACCCACGAGAAGTAACGCCGCGTCAGTTGGTAGTCGCGGAAGAAGAACGCCCAGGTCTGTCTGAGTACGTGTTCCATTTTTACACCCCCGCCAGCGCCGCCGCGCCCTTCTTCCCGCCGGCGGCGTCATCGTCGAGCTTCTCGCCGGCGAGCGCGATGAAGGCGTCGTCGAGCGTCTCGGCCCCGGAGGCGCGCTTCAGCTCGTCGGCCGTCCCCTCGGCGATGAGTTGGCCCTTGGCGATGAAGCCGATGCGCGCGCAGAGCCGCTCGGTCTCGGCCATGTCGTGCGAGGTCAGGAGGATGGTCGTCCCGTGCTCGCTCCGTAAGTTTTCGAGGAAGGTCTGCACGTCGCGCTTGCTCTTCGGGTCGAGCCCCGTGGTCGGCTCGTCGAGGAGCAGCAGCGGCGGGTTGACCAGCAGCGCGCGCGTGATGGCGACCTTCTGCTGCATCCCCCGGCTCATCTCTTCGAGCGGGTCTGTGAACTTCTCGCCGTCGAGCCCGAGGGCTTCGAGAATCTCCATCGCGCGCCGCTCGGCCGGCCCCTTGTCCATCCCGTAGAGGTACGCCGAGTAGAGCAGGTTCTCGCGCGCCGAGAGCTTCTTGTAGAAGGCCGCGTCCACGCTCACGCGCCCGACGCGCCGGCGCACCTCGTTCTCCTCGCCGGGCATCCGGAAGCCGAAGATGCGCACCTCGCCCGAGTCGGGCACGAGCAGCGTCGAGAGCACGCGGATGAGCGTGGACTTGCCCGACCCGTTGGGGCCGAGTAGCCCGTAGGTCTCGCCCACGGCGACCTCGAACGACACGTCTTTAAGCGCGTGCGACACCGTGCGGCGCGCGCGAATCAGACCCTTGCGCTTGCTGAAGGATTTACAGAGGAGGCGGACTTCTATCCCGAGACTCGACATCACGTCACACACCTTCCCGGCCTTTGGGTGGTCGGGCAACCGCTTTCCGTTTAGAAGGGAAAGGAAGAAACGACAGGGGCGTCGTTTACGGCGGTCGGTTCTAGGCGAGTCGGACGCTAAATCTCATTTTCATGTCCTTACCTCACTTGGCGTGAGCGTTCGGCAAGGATAGACGAGGCGCGCGGGTTTGGCAAGACTTTTCAGACGGAAAATGCCCGGGGACGTTTTCCGTGCGGCATCAAGCCCGAGGCAGACCCCCGCGCCTCAGGCGGCGGGGCGGGGGAGTTGCCACTTGACGCGCGTGTAGGCGATGCGGAAGCCCTGCCGCTCGGCGTTGCGCTGCGAGGGGCTGCCCGGGAGCGCGCACATCATGGCGAGGTCGCAGCCCGCTCCGGCGGCGTGGCGCAGGCGCGCGTCGAGCAGCGCCAGTTGAGCGCCGCGCTTGCGCGCCTCGGGGACGGTGCTCGCGCCGGCCAGCAGCGCCACGCCTTCGCAGATGCTCATTGCGCCGGTGGCGACGGGCTGCCCGTCAAGCTCGGCGAGGAACGAGAGCCCGTCCGCACGTTTCGCGCTGACGAGCCCCAGCCCCAGCATGAAGTCCGCGTAGCCGAACTCGCTCCAACCGCGCGCCGAAGTCCGCGCCCACAGCTCGTGCTCGCCCTCGCCGACCGCGCGGACGCTCACGCCCTCTTCGCGCCGTTCGGCGAAACGGGCGCCGGAGCGCAAGGCGCGAAACATGACGCTCGTGAACTCGGCGGGCCGGTACCCGCGTTCGTTCAGGAGCGTCAGCGTCGGCGCGCACGCTAGCGGGCTGACTTCGTGGAAAACCGGCGCGGCACGCTCGCGGAAGAACTCCTCGATGCGGCCGAGGTCTTCGGCGGTCGGCTCCGCGAACAGGCCGAGGCCGAAGGTCTGCGTGATAGGCGACTCGACGCCGTCGAACATCGCGTAAGCGCCCGCGGCCTCCATCCAGCACGCGCCGCTTTCGGGGAAGACCCTCGCGCGCGCCTCGACGAACTCGGCGTTGCCGCGCGCCTCGGCTCGCTCAAGCCGCTGCGACAGAGAGAGGTCGGAAAAGATTTGTGGCGTCTCGTCGGTCATACACGCGTCTCGGGCGGCGCTCAAGCCTTCGGCAGACCTTTGCGCGCGACGTTGGTCATGACTTCGCAGAAGCGGTCGAGTTCCTTGAGCGTCGTGTAGACGCTGGGCGTGATGCGGACGCCTTTGAACTCGTCGTGGACGATGGGGGTGGCGAAGATTTTGTGGCGCGCGAAGAGGTAGTCGCAGAGCGCGCCGGGCTCCGTGCCCTCGACGTGGACGTTGGCGAGCGCGCACGACTGCCGGTCGTCGAAGGAGGTGTTGAAGCGGACGTTCGGCTCGTTCTTCAACTGGTTCATCCAGTGGCGCGCGAGCAGGCGCAGGCGCGCCTCCTTGCGCTCGGGGCCGACGCCCTGATGGAAGAGCAGCGCCTCGCCGATGGCGAGACGCTGCGCGGCCGAGCGCGTGCCCGTCTCCTCGAACTTGCGTATGTCGGCGTCCTGCGATTTCTCCGCGGCGAGCAGCGGCCAGATTTTCGCAATCTTGTCGCGCCTGACGTAGAGCATCCCCGTCCCCTTCGGCGCGTGGAGCCACTTGTGTAGCGAGGTGCCGAAGTAATCACACCCGAGGTCGTCGCGGCGGAAGCGGAACTGCGCGAAGGAGTGCGCGCCGTCCACGACCGTCTCCGCGCCGCGCCGCCGCGCCAGTTCGCAGATGTCGCGGACGGGCGTGACCTGCCCCGTCAGGTTAATCATGTGCGAGACGAGGACGAGCCGCGTGCGCGGCGTCATCCCGGCCTCGTAGGCCGCAGTAATCTCCGAAGGGTCTTTCGGCGCGACGGGAACGCGGACGAGCTTCAGGACGATGCGGTCGCGCCGCTCGCGCTGGCGGAGCGTCGTGAGCATGCGCGGGTAGTCCTGCGTCGTGGTCAGCACCTCGTCGCCGGGTTTGAGGTCGAAGCCGAAGAGGACGGCTTCGAGCGAGTCGGAGGTGTTGCGCGTGATGGCGACCTCCTCGCGGTCACAGCCGAAGAGGTCGGCGAGGCCGGTGCGAATCGTCTCGGACTGCGGCTCAAGGATTTGCCACATCGTGTAGGCGGTGGCGTCCTCCTGCTGCCAGATGTAACGCACCAGCGCCTCGGTGACGATGCGCGGGCTTGGCGAGACGCCGCCGTTGTTGAGGTTGACCATCCCGCGCGTCACCGAGAAAGCCTGCTGGATGTCGAACCAGAACGACTCGTCGCGCGCGGCTTCCTCGGCCGAAAGTTTCGAGACGCGCTTCGCCGCCGCGCGCACGTCTTTGAGGAGCGAGGCGACCGTCGAAGACGAGAGCGCGGCCAGCCCGAGTCCCTTGCCGACCGACGAGAGAAAGCGGCGGCGGTCGAGCGCGCCGGGGTAGTGTTCGGTTCGAGCGTTCATGTCGGAGGCTCCGAAAAGATTAACGCCGCCGCGCGTCAGGGCGCGGGCCTGATGGTGTGGAGCGGCGCGGGCGGGACGACGACGCGCAGGCGACCCGCCTCGCCGTCGAGCACGGGCCACTCGGCCGGCCGCCCGTTGAGCAGCACGCCGTGCCGCCATTGGGTAAGCCCGAGCAGTTCGATTGCTTCGACCCGGGCCCACGCGTCCGTGAGCAGTTGGCCGCCCGCGGTCGTCTCCTGACTCAAGGTGATTGCGCCCGCGCGCTGCCTGACCGTGACGGGGCGGTCGCCGGACTTGTAGCCGTCGCCCTCGTCCTGAAAGATGCGCGTCTCGCCGTCCTTGCCCGACACGACGACGAGTGTGAGCGGGACTTTGAAACGCTCGGCCGTGTGCTGGACGACGGGGATGACGGGGACGACCGCGCCGACGCGCGCGAAGAGCGGCAGGCGGTCGAGCGGCGCTTCGACCTCTGCGTCGCTGCCGCCCGCGTAGCGTTTGCCCGTCCACCAGTCGACCCAGTCATCGCCGCGCGGGAAGTAGACGCCGCGCTTTGTCGCCGCCTCCCTCACCACCGGCGCGACGAGCAGGTCGCGGCCGACGAGGTACTGGTCTTCGACCGTGTAGGTGCGCTGGTCGTCCGGGTACTCGAACCAGAGCGGGCGCATGACGGGCGCGCCCGTCTCGGTGTGCTCGCGGAAGAGCGTGTAGAGGTAGGGGAGCAGCTTGTAGCGAAGCTCGACGCTGGCGCGGTTTATCTTCGTGAACTCTTCGCCGTACGAGTAGGGCTCGTGCGGCTTCGAGCCGGCCTCGGAGTGCGAGCGCAGGAACGGCGTGAGCGCGGCCGATTGGAGCCAGCGCGCGTAAAGCTCGGCGCTCGGGTTGCCGGAGAAGCCGCCCACGTCCGCGCCGACGAAGGGCACGCCCGAGACGCCGAGGTTCAGGAGCATCGGGATTGAAAGTCTCAAATGATCCCAGCTCGCCACGTTGTCGCCCGTCCACACGGCCGAGTAGCGCTGCACGCCCGCGTAGCCCGCGCGCGTCAGCACGAAGGGGCGCGCGTCGGGCGCGAGCCGCTTCAGTCCCTCGAAGGTCGAGCGCGCCATCTGCATCCCGTAGACGTTGTGATAGCGCGCGTGCGTCCCCGAAGCGCCGTCGCCCGCGTGGCGCGCGTCCAGCGGGAACGTCTTCATCGGGTGGTGGTACACGTCCGGCTTCGGCGTCTCGTTCGAGAGGAAGACGCCGGGCTCGTTCATGTCGTTCCAGAACCCGGCGACGCCTTCGTCGAGGTGCTGTTTGTAATAAGAGCCGAACCACTCGCGCGCGCGCGCGTCCGTGAAATCGGGGAAGGCGCAGACGCCGGGCCAGACCGACGCGTGCAGCTCGCTCCCGTCGGCGTTCCTGACGAAGTGGCCGCCCGCCTTGCCTTCGCGGTACGCGTGGTAGTTCTCGTCAACCTTGATGCCGGGGTCGATGATGACGACGACGCGGAAGCCCTGCTCGCGCAGGTCGGAGATCATCTTCGAGGGGTTGGGGAAGCGCTCGCGGTTCCACGTAAAGACGCGGAAGCCGTCCATGTAGTCGATGTCGAGGTAGATGACGTCGGCCGGTATTTTCGATTCGCGGAAGCCGCGCGCCACCTCGCGCACGCGCGCCTCGGGGTAGTAAGACCAGCGCGACTGCTGGTTGCCGAGCGCCCACAGCGGCGGCAGCGGCGTCCGCCCCGTCAGGTCGGTGTAGTCGCGCAGGATTTGCTTCGGCGTGCGCTCGCCGCCGCCCGTGAAGACGTAGTAGTTCAACTCGCCGCCGGCCGCCCCGATGGTCACGCGCGCGGGGTCGGTCTTCCCCATGTCGAAGTACGTGCGCGTGGTGTTGTCGAGGAAGAGGCCGTAAGCGAGGCCGCGCCCGCGCACCGACGGCTCGGTGGGAGCGACCGCCGTCCCGGGTTCCTGCGCCACCTGCCGGAGCCCGATGTAGAAGCCGATGGACTGGTAGATGGGGTCGAGCCCGCGCGGGTAGCCGTAGGTGTCGGTGTTCCACATCACGAACTGCTGCGTGTCGCGCGAGATGGTCGCGCCGGCCTTCTCGCCGAGCCCGTAGTAGGTCTCCCACTCGACGCGCCGCTTCGAGCACTCGACCGCGCCCGTCGCGGGGTCGAAGGAGTGGGGCCGCGCCGGGTCGTCCTCGACGACGACGCGCCCCGCCGCGTCGCGCACGGTGACGTGGAAGGGTCGCCGCTTGACGACGACAGTCGTGCCGTTCAAAGAGGAGATGCTGATCTCGTCGCGCGTCTCGGTGACTTTCGCGGCGACGGTCTTGCGGTCTTTCGACTCGACGGCGTATGAGAAGTCGCGCTCGAACGCGCCCGCGGGCGCGAAGCGGACGCGCACCACCTCGATGTCGGAGAAGGTGACGGCGACGCGCGCGCCCGAGGTGAGCGTGAGCACGACGCCGTCCGTCCTGCGCTCGATTGTGCGAACGTCACCCGCCGCGCGCCACGCCGCCGCCGCCGTCGCGGGGAGCAGGAGCAGGCAGAAGACCGAGGCGGCGAAGCCGAGCGGAGCTTTGCGAAGATGATTTCGGCTCATGTTCTTTACCGGGACGGCGTGCGTGCGGGCGCCGGCGGCGGAGGCGGCGGGGCGTCGCCGTCTTCGACGACGACTCCGCCGGCCGCGTTCGCGTTGCCGCCGCGTTTCTCGCAGAAGCGCTGGACGCCCTGAAAGAGTTGGCCGCACTGCTGCTCGGGCTTGAGCCCGAAGCGTTTGCACTGCTGTTGCTGCCACGCGGCGGCCTTCATGAACTCCAACTGGCGCGGGACGCCGTCGCAGAAGCCGGGCGTCGGCCGGCTCTCGTTGAGGCAGGTCTCCATGAAGACGCCGTTGCGGATCATGTCCATCATCCCCGCGACGCGCGCCTGCCTCGCGGCCGCCTCGTTCAGACAGCCCTCCTGATCGGTCTGCCGCCCGTACTCGGCGCCCTCCTCGAAGCTCTTGCTGGCCGACTCGACGAAGCCCGGCCCGTACTTGCTCACGACGAAGTAGCCGGCGACGACCGCCGCTATCATCAGCACCAACAACAACCCCCCGACGGCGAGCAGAATTTTTAACCAGGTCGGCATAAGAACTCCTCAAGAGTGATAAGTGATGAGTGTTGAGTGATGAGAGAAGACAAGACGCTTCTGTTCTTTCTTATCACTCATCACTCATCACTTATCACTGTTCCTCTCGTAGACCACGCGGCCGTCGAAGACGGTCAGGTCGGGCTGCGTGTTCAGAATCTCGGCGGGCGCGATTGAGAGCAGGTCTTTGGAGTGGACGACGAGGTCGGCCAGCATCCCCACGGCTATCTGCCCCTTCTCCGCCTCCTCGAAGGTCGCGTAGGCAGGCTCGGCCGTGTAGTTGCGTATGGCGTCCTCGATGGAGAGCCGCTCCTCGGGCCACCAGCCGCCCGCCGGGTCACCCTCCGTGCTCTGGCGCGTGACCGCCGCGTAGAGCCCGAGGTAAGGGCTGATGGGCTCGACCGGCCAGTCCGTGCCGAAGGGGACGCGGACGCCGTGCGCCTGCATCGTGTGCCAACTGTACGCGCCGAGCACGCGGTACTCGCCGAGTCTGTCCTGCGCCCAACGCTTGTCCGAGATGGCGTGCGCCGGCTGCATTGAGGCGATGACGCCCAAGTTGCGGAAGCGCGCGAAGTCAGTCGGCGCGATGACCTGCGCGTGCTCGATGCGGTGTCGCCTTCCGGGGGTGGCGAATGCGCCACCCGGGCGCGCATTCAGGGCGGCGGCGAAGCCTTCGAGCGCCATGCGGTTCGCGCGGTCGCCGATGCAGTGGAGCGCGATCTGGAAGCCGGCGGCGTCGCGCTCGACGATCATCTTCGTCAACTGCTCGGGCGGCATGCGCGGGATGCCGCTGTTGTGCGGGTCGTCGGCGAAGGGCGCGAGCATCGCCGACGTGCGCGAGCCGAGCGTCCCGTCGACGTAGCCCTTGAGCGCGGTCAGACGCAGCCGCAGCGGGTCGTCCTTGTGAGACTCGAACTCGGCGCGCTCGCGCTTCAGCTCCTCGACCGTGCGCTCGAACTGCTGCCACTCGGCCACGCGCACCGTGAGCTTGCCCTCCTTGAGCAGCTCGCGGTAGAGCGGCGTGGCCGCCGCCGACGGCACGTCGTTGGCCGAGACGGAGGTGATGCCGTAGCGTCGCGCCTCTGCGAGCGCGCGCGTCAGCGCCTCCACGTTCTCCTCGCGCGTCGGCGCGGGGACGACGCGCGTGACCAGTCCCCCGGCCGTCTCCTTGAGAATCCCGGTCGGCTCGCCCGAGGCGTCGCGGAGGATTTCGCCGCCCTGCGGTGCTTCGGTGGCGCGCGTCACGCCGCCCTTCTGCAAGGCGAGCGTGTTGGCCCAACTGACGTGGCCGTCCACGCGCTGGAGGATGACGGGGTTGTTGGGGGCGACTTCGTCAAGGTCTCTCTTCGTCGGCCACTGGCCGCCCCAGAGCGTGTGATCCCATCCGCGCCCTGTTATCCACGCGCCGGGCTGCACCTCGCGCACGCGCGCCGCGACGCGCGCCTTCGCTTCCGAGAGAGTCTTCGCGCCGACGAGGTTGACGCGCAGCAGCGAGAGCCCGCCGCCGAGGAAGTGTATGTGCGCGTCGTGGAAGCCGGGCGTGACGAGTCGCCCCTTCAAATCGACGTTGCGCGCGCCCGAGAAGCGCGACGCAATCTCGCGCGACGTGCCGACGGCGACGATGCGGTTGCCCTCGACGGCGACGGCCTCGGCGACGGTGCCTCGCGCGTCCGACGTGAAGACCTTGCCGTTGGTGAGTACGAGACTCACGCGGCGCGTGCCGCGCTGCGCGGACGAATCGCGCGGCATGAGCGCCGCCGCCAGCACGCAGGCCGCGGCGAGCAGTATCGTCAGGAGCTTCGGGCGCAGGCGCATGTTTCAAACTCTTGCGGGATGGGATGGGCCGAGACGCCGTTTTTTATACCACCTTTTACGCCCGCGCGGCGAAAACTTCGCGGCCGCCGGGTGACTCCAAATCTCAAACTTCAAATTTGAAATTTCGACTCCGCAAATCTGCTAGACTCGCCCGTCGAGACTCATGCACCCCCCCGCGACACAAGAGGACGAGCGCGTCGCGCGCGCCTACCGCTTCGCAGACCTCTCCGCCTACACGGCGGGCAAGCGCGCGGCCGTCCGCGCCGCCGGCCTCGTCTTCTATCTGGCGATCCGCGCGCTAGGCTCCACCGCGCGCTTCCGCGTCGAGGGCTGGGAGCACTGGGAGGAGGCCAACCGCGGCGGGCCGCCCGTGATGGCCTTCTGGCACGAGCAGATTTTTCTGACGACCTACTACTTCCGCCGACGCCGCATCGTCGTCATGACCTCGCAAAGCTTCGACGGCGAGTACATCGCGCGCTTCATCCAGCGCTTCGGCTACGGCGCGGCGCGCGGCTCCTCGACCCGCGGCGGCGTCGGCGCGCTCGTCGAGATGGCGCGGCTCGTGCGCGCGGGCTGCCCCGCGGGCTTCACCGTCGACGGCCCGCGCGGGCCCCGCCGCGTCGCCAAGACCGGCGCGCTCCTGCTCGCCAAGAAGACCGGCCGCCCCGTCCTGCCCTTCGCCGTCGAGGCCGAACGCTGCTGGCGGCTCGGGAGCTGGGATCGCTTACAGATACCGAGGCCCTTCACGCGCGCCGTCGTCCGGCTCGCGCCCCCGATTCGAGTCGGGTCGGACGCCGACGAAGAGACCCTTGAGGCGCGGCGCGCCGAGCTGCAACGCGCGCTCGACCGCCTCTCCGGCTAAAGTTCCCGTGGCGCGCCGCGCCGGGCGTGTAGTAGGATTGGCGGCACACCCCGCGAGTCACTCAAGGCATTATTTGATTCAGAGAGATTACTCTCTTCACGGAGGAGAACCGTAATGATTAACCGGGAGCGCATCAAGAGCCTTCTACTCGAACTCGTCCAGATCGACTCCGTCTCGCGCGAGGAGCGCGACGTGGCCCAGCGCATCAAACAAATCTGCGAAGAGATGGGCGCCGAGGTCTTCATAGACGACGCCGGCGAGAAGGTGGGCGGCAACACCGGCAACGTCATCGCGCGCTTCCCCGGCACGCTCTCGCACGCCGAGCCCATCATGATGAGCGCGCACATGGACACGGTCGTCCCCGGCCGCGGCGTCAAGCCCATCGTCGAGGGCGACATCATCCGCACCGACGGCACGACGGTCTTAGGCGGCGACGACAAGTCGGGCTGCGCCGTCATCATCGAAACCATCCGCTGCCTGCAGGAGCAGTCGATCCCGCACGCGCCCATCGACGCCGTCTTCTCCATCTGCGAGGAGGTCGGACTGCTCGGCGCCAAGCACCTCGACATGTCGAAGGTGAGGGCCAAGTACGGCATCGTCTTCGACTCGGACGACCCCGGCTTCCTCTTCACCAAAGGGCCTTCGGCCAACCATTTCGAGTTCAAGATTCACGGGCTCGAATCGCACGCGGGCGTCGCGCCCGAGCAGGGCATCTCGGCCATACGCATCGCGGCCGAGGCCATCAGCGCGATGAAGCTCTTCCGCATCGACGACGAGACGACCGCCAACATCGGCGTCATCCGCGGCGGCGAGGCGACCAACATCATCACCAACCTCGTCACGCTCAAGGGCGAGGCGCGCTCGCTCGACGACGCCAAGCTCGAAGCGCAGACCGCGCACATGCTCAAGTGCCTCGAAGACGCGGCGGCCAGATACGAGGTGACGGTGGACGGCGTGACGACGAAGGCGCGCGTCGAGGCGGAGGTCTCGCGCGAGTACCACGCGATGGACGTTTCCGACGACTCGCGCGTCGTCAAACTCGTCAAGGAGGCCGCCTCGCGCATGGGGCTCAAGGTCGAGACGATGGCCTCGGGCGGCGGCTGCGACGCCAACATCTTCAACAAGCGCGGCATCGAATGCGCCAACCTCGGCACGGGAATGCGCGCCATCCACACCGTCAAAGAGTGGCTCGACGTTAAAGACATGTACGCCTCCGCCGACATGACCCTCGAAATCATGCGCCTCAACGGCGAGGCCGCGAGCAGGTAACGTCCGCGGGTAAAACCTTTCACGGAGGGTTCTGATGAGATTGACGCAGCACGTCAGGTGTTTGCTCGTCGTGGCGGTGGTGGCGTCGGCGCTGCCTGTCGGCGTGAGCGCGCAGCGGAGGGCGGGGCGGGCGGAGCGGCGCGGGGCGCGGGGCGCGGAGAACAGCGTCGAGCGGAGGGTGGAGGCGCTTCTGGCGCGGATGACGCTCGAAGAGAAGCTGGGGCAGTTGCAGCAGTCGGGCGGTGACATCGCGGGGAAGGCGCAGCCGCCTTTGTTCGAGGCGGCGCGGGCGGGGCGTCTGGGCTCGACGCTCGGCGTGCGCGGCGCGCGGAACGCGAACGAGTTGCAGCGCGCGGCCGTCGAGGGGACGCGGCTGAAGATTCCGCTCATCTTCGGCTTTGACGTGATTCACGGCTACCGGACGATCTTCCCCATCCCGCTCGGCGAGGCGGCGTCGTGGGAACCGGCGACGGCGGAGCGTTCGGCCTACGTGGCGGCGGCCGAGGCGCGAGCGGCGGGGCTCCACTGGACGTTCGCGCCGATGGTTGACGTGGCGCGCGACGCGCGCTGGGGTCGCGTCGCCGAGGGCGCGGGCGAAGACCCTTACCTCGGGGCGGCGTTCGCGCGCGCGCGCGTGCGCGGCTTTCAGGGGCCGGACTACTCGGCGCACGACCGTCTGGTCGCCTGCGTCAAGCACTTCGCGGCCTACGGCGCGGCCGAAGGCGGGCGCGACTACAACGTGACCGACATGAGCGAGCAGCGTTTGCGCGAAGTCTACCTCCCGCCCTTCAAGGCGGCGGTGGACGCGGGCGCGGCGACGCTGATGAGCGCCTTCAACGACGTGAACGGCGTGCCCGCCTCGGGCAACCGCTTCCTTTTGACGAAGGTGCTGCGCGGCGAGTGGGGCTTCGACGGCTTCGTCGTCAGCGACTACACCTCGGTGCAGGAGATGATCGCGCACGGCTACGCGGCCGACGGCGCCGACGCGGCGCGCCTCGGCCTTTCTTCGGGCGTGGACATGGAGATGGTCGGCCGGCTCTACAACGAGCACGGCGCGGCGCTGCTCCGGCAGAACAGGCTCCGCATGTCCGAGGTTGACGAGGCCGTCCGCCGCATCCTCCGCATCAAGTTCCGCGCCGGGCTCTTCGAGCGCCCTTACGTCGAAGAGACGCGCGAGTCGTCCGTGCTCCTGAGCGCCGAGAATTTGCGCGCCGCGCGCGAGGTGGCCGCGCGTTCGCTCGTGCTCTTGAAGAACGAGCGCGAGACGCTGCCGCTCAGGAAAGACTTGCGGACGCTGGCGGTCGTCGGCCCGCTCGCGGACGACCCGCGCGCAATCATCGGCTCGTGGTCGGGCGACGGGCGTCCGCAGGACTCCGTGACGCTGCTGCAAGCCGTGAGGGCCAAAGTCTCGCCGCGCACGCGCGTCGTCTACGAGAAGGGCGTGGCGATTGAGGGGCGCGGCATCCTTGGAAACTACGACGCGCCGCCCCCGAACCCGAGCGCGGCCGGCGGGACGAACGTCGCCGCCGCCGGAGAGATAGACCCCGCGCGACTCGCCACGACGCCGACCGCGGTCGATTCGATAGCGCAGGCCGTGCGCGCCGCGCGCGACGCCGACGCGGTAATCGTCGCCGTCGGCGAGACGGCCGACATGAGCGGCGAGGCCGCCTCGCGCACCACGCTCGACCTGCCCGGGCGACAGCTCGACCTCCTTCAGGCCATACACCAGACGGGCAAGCCATACGTCGTCGTCCTCATGAACGGACGGCCTCTCTCGATAGGCTGGGCGGCGGAGAACTCGCCCGCGATACTTGAGACGTGGTTCGCGGGCACGCGCGGGGGCGAGGCCATCGCCGACGCGCTCTTCGGCGACTACAACCCGGGCGGCAAGCTCCCCGTCACCTTCCCGCGCGCGGTCGGGCAGCAGCCCTTCTACTACAACCAGACGGCGACGGGCCGCCCGCCCACCAACGAGAAGTACACGTCGAAGTATCTGGACGTGCCCGTCGCGCCTCTCTACCCGTTCGGCCACGGACTCTCGTACACGACCTTCCGCCTGTCGAACCTGCGCCTCGGCGCGACACGCATCAACGCGGCCGGGAGCGTCGACGTGACCGTCGATGTCGAGAACACGGGCCGGCGCGAGGGCGACGAGGTCGTGCAAATCTACACGCGCGACGTGGCCGCCTCGCGCGTCCGCCCCGTCAAAGAGTTGAAGGGCTTCCGGCGCGTCACGCTCCAGCCGGGCGAGCGCCGCACGTTGACCTTCAAGCTCGGCACGGCCGAGCTAGGCTTCTACGACGACTCGATGCGCTTCGTCGTCGAGCCCGGCGTCTTCAAAGTCATGGCCGGCCGCAGCTCCGCCGACCCCGAGATGCTCGAAGCGAGTTTCGAGGTCACCGCGAGATGAGCCCGGAAGACGAAGAGGTCGGGCCGGAGGAGGATGAGTCCGCCGAGGTCGTCGCGGCGGACTCGGCCCGTGCCGCGCCCCGTTCCGTGCGCGAGGGATATCGCAGCGGCTACGTGGCGCTGGTCGGACGGCCGAACGCGGGGAAGTCCACGCTGCTGAACCGGATGGTGGGCGAGAAGATCGCCGCCGTCTCGAACAAGCCGCAGACGACGCGCCACCAGATTCGCGGCGTCATCACGCGCCCCGAGGGGCAGATAGTTCTGGTGGACACGCCGGGCGTGCACCAGCCGGGCTACCTGCTCAACCGCCGCATGATGGCCGCCGTCCACGACGCGCTCGAAGGCGTCGACGTGGTGTGCCTCATCCGCGACGCGTCGGTGCCGACGGGCAACGGCGACCGCTTCGTCCTCGACCTCGTGAAGCGCGCGGGCAAGCCCTCCATCCTGCTGCTCAACAAGACCGACAAGCTGGAAGACAAGCGCAAGCTCCTGCCGCTCATCGAGCTGTACTCGCGCGAGCACGAGTGGCGCGGCGTCGTCCCGCTCTCGGCGCGCACGGGCGACCAGTTGGAAGATTTGGTGCGCGAGTTCGTCTCAAACCTCCCCGAAGGCGAGCCCATCTTCGACGAGGACGAGTTGACCGACCAGCCGATGCGCACGCTCGTCGCCGAGATGGTGCGCGAGAAGATTCTGCACGTCACGGGCGAGGAGATACCCTACGTGACGGCGGTCGTCACCGAGCGCTACGAGGAGGTGTCGGAGGAGTTCGCGCGCATCTACTGCGCCGTCTACGTCGAGCGCGCGTCGCAGAAGAGCATCATCATCGGCAAGGGCGGCGCGCGGCTCAAGCAGATCGGCACCGAGGCGCGCCGCGACATCGAACACCTCGTCGGCCACAAGGTCTACCTCGAACTCTTCGTCAAGGTAGAAGAAGGCTGGCGCGACTCGCCGCGCGCGCTGAGCGGGATGGGAATTGAGGAGCAGTGATGAGTGACGAGTGATAAGAGAAAGCAATCGGATTTTCTTGTCACTCATCACTCATCACTCATCACTTATGAACTGGTACGCGGTAGACGTGACGGCGGAGGAGGCGGCGCGCGAGGCCGTGGAGTACGCGCTGATGGAGGCGGGCGCGTTGGGGACGGAGGAGCGCGTCGGGACGGATGGCGACGGACTGGTCGCGGTCGCCGGCTACTTCGAGACGGAGCCGGGCGTCGAAGCGGTGCGCGCGGCGCTCCTCGAAGCGTTGACGATTTACGGGCTGGCCTCTTCGGGCGTGCGCGGACTGTCCCTGCGCGAGGTGGAGGGGCGCGACTGGCTCGCGGAGTGGAAACAGAACTGGCAGCCGACCGAGGTCGGGCGCTTCGTCGTCGCGCCGCCGTGGAGCGAGTTGCCCGAAGACCCGGCCCGCGTCGTGATACGCGTCGAGCCGGGCATGGCCTTCGGGACGGGGACGCACGAGACGACGCGGCTGTGCCTCGCGGCGATTGAGAGACACTTCGACGGCGGGAGCTTTCTCGACGTGGGGACGGGGACGGGCGTGCTCGCCATCGCCGCCGCGAAGCTCCAACCTGCGGCGCGCGTCGAGGCGTGCGACACAGACCCTTTGGCCGTCTCGGTCGCCGAAGAGAACGCGCGCCTCAACGGCGTCGCCGAACGCATAGCCTTCCGCGTCGGCACCATCGAAGAGACGACCGCCTCGGCCGACCTCGTCTGCGCCAACCTGACGGCGGACGTCATCCTGCCGCTCCTGCCCGCGCTGCTCGGCGCGACCTGCGGCCGGCTCGTCCTCTCCGGCGTCCTCGCGACGCAGGCCGAACAGGTCTGCGCGCGTCTCATAGAACTCGGCGCCGCGGGCTACGAGTTGACGCGCGACGGCGAGTGGGTGGCGATAACGGTTTAATGACGCGGAGAAGGTTCTATGCGCCGCCGGGCGCGTTCGCCGAGGGGGGCGCGTCCCTGCTGCTCTCGGACGAGGAGTCGCGGCACCTGCGCGACGTGCTGCGCCTGCGCGCGGGTGACGAGGCTTACGTCTTCGACGGCGAGGGGCGCGAATACGCCTGCGTTGTGGCGGAGGCGGGCGGGCGAAGGGGCGCGGCGCTGCTCGAAGTGCGCGGGCGCGCGACGCCGCCGAGCCCCGAGTCGCCGCTCGGACTGACGCTCGCCGTCGCGCTCCTGAAGGGCGAGAAGTTCGACCTCGTCGTGCAGACGGCGAGGGAGTTGGGCTTCACTCTCAACAGCCCCGTTTCCACCAAGAGGTCGGACGGGCGCGGGCGCGCCGAGCGAGACGCCGCGAAGCGCGTCGAGCGCTGGCGTCGCCTCGCGCTCGAAGCCGCGAAGCAGTCCGGGCGCGGGCGCCGCCCCGCCGGCGCCGAGCCCCCCGCCGGCGGGACCGTCGTGTAACAAGCGACGGGCGCGCCCCCGACCCGCCGCCCGAG
>JBEVKV010000447.1:0-3713 GCA_040509515.1 Pyrinomonadaceae bacterium
CACGACCCAAATCGAAATCCATCACCTGGCCCCTGCCGCCTGCAAGATCAATCTCCTCCCGCTGACCCCTGCGGACAGCGAACATCTCCTCCTCTCTAGTTGTGCAGGCGCGAGCGGGCTGTCCATCGAAGAAGAGCACATCAAGTGGCTCGCCTCTTTCTGCGAAGGTCACGCGCTGTCGCTACACATCACGGCGGGCCTGCTTCGTTACTACAAAAAATCCGAAGTGGTCGTCGAGCGCCTAAACGCTATCGGGGCACCGGAGTTGAGAGACCCTGTTCGGCAGGGTCAAAGGCGCTCGACCTCGTTGGAAGCATGTCTGCTGGCGGCTTATTCCTGCTTCAGCGCCGGGCAGAAGAGGCTCTTGCGATACGTCTCTAACTTTCCCGCCGGCTGCATGGAGATGCAGGCCGCACGGTGGTCAGGGGCAGGTGATTACCACCCGCAGTTGGCCGAGCTGCGACGATTCTTCTTCATCGAGGTGCGGCCGGACGGCTGGTTCGCCGTCAACCGTCTTCACATTTTGAACCCCGTCAGGCAGTTTGTCATGAGCCGGTGGGTGGCAGAAGACCCGGAAGACGCCGCCGCGACCCAACTTGAGGTAGCGAGCGAACTCGCCTCCGAGGCGAGTATGTTGAACCTGGAGTATTTCGAAAGGAGCACCGAGGCGGAAGAACTGAAGTATGGCTTGTTGAGGGTGGAGGTAGAACTGCCGAACTTCATCAACGCGCTCCGGTTTGCGGAGGGCAGGCTCGTCGAGGCGGAGTCTGGAGGTGAGGGTGCCGGAGAGTGCATGGAAATCGTCTCCAGTATGAGCTTCGCGCTATCGAAGTATTTATTCGTCCGGGGTCTCTTAACGGAGGGCGCAAGCTTCGTGGAATCGGGAGCCGTCGCGGCGGAGAAACTGGGTAAGGCCGGACTCGCCGTGACGCAGTACATGATGCTGGCGAGCATGCAGGCCAGGATGCACGACTACCGAGGTCACGAACTCACCGTCGGGAAGGCTTCCGTCCTGGCGCGCCGGACCGGAGACCCGCGCATCGGCGCGATGGCTGCGTTGGGCACCGGGGACCTGGCCAAGATTCACGGGCGGCACGCTGAGGCGGCGAGGCACTACAGAGATGCGGCGTCCTACTTCCGGCAGGCGCTTCAAGACGTGTCAGGGGGCGAATCGGGCGATGACGATACCAGGTATAACACGGGGATGTTAGGCCTTACCCTCAAATCGCTGGGCGAGGTCTACTGGCGCATGCGTCGGCCCGGGGAGGCTCTGCCCTACCTGCTGGAGGCGTTGGGCTACGTCTCACAGATCAAGGATCACAAGAACCTGGGCATCGTCTACCACGAACTGGGGAATTGTTACGCTGAGCTGGGCGATGTGACGAAGGCGGTCGCCGCATACAAGGAGGCCCTGACTTCGTTTTACCAACTGGGCTACCGGCAGTACATCAGTAACGCGATGGGTGAAATGGGTAAGGTCATCGCCGAGGAAGGCTACTTCCCCGAGTGGCTGGAGGAATCCCTACCCGAAGATATGCTGGCCGGGGGGCTGGAAGACGTAAGGCACGACATCGAACTGCTTCTGGACAGGTGGGATCGGCCGGCCGAGGACGACGTGAAGTTGCTCGGCAAAGTATTCGGCATAGTGAAGCTAATCAGCTTCACCACCAAAGCCGGGATGTTGAAGGATTGGGCCAAACGGCTCGGGGACGAGGTGGTGGCTCCGCTGCTGGCGGCCGATTTCGATGATCCCGACCGTCAGCACGAATCCTTTAGAAGGATTCTGCAGTACATCACGAGCTTGGCTTTTTATATCGGCGAGATAAGTGTGGGAGACGAGCAGTATACGGAAGAACAAGTCTTTAGATTGTGCCTCGTGTGTGACCTGCTAAATTGCTGGCCGGCGTCAAAGCCATTCGAATGGCTCGCCGCGTTACTCCGGCACTATAACGTCTACTCCGAGACTACAGGCCAGCAACTGCATGATGTGATCAGGCGCACTATAGAGAGCGAGAATCGTGCCGCCTTTAAAATCCCTTTAAGGTAGCAGAGGAGCGGGCCTTAGGCGTCCCGCTAAGTCCGTGACTATAGTGCACGCCGGACATTATTATTAATTCGCTATAACTCACAAATTAAACACCCTTCGCGTTCCTCTTCCTCCTCTTCCAGCCCCCCCAAGATGTTTACCAGATTGCTCGATCTTTTTACGTTGCGGGTGCGGGACTCCTCCCAGTTTCGCTTAATCTCCTCTATGCGCTCGGGCTTTTCCAGTTCTTCGAGCGGTTCATCGCCGTTCCAGAAGAAGGCGTTGCCGTTCTTCATATTGGCGTACTCGTAATCCTTCGCCTTTTCGAAAAGCTCTGGGTAACGCTCTTTAAGTCTCACCCATTCAATCTTCTGCTGGAAGAAACAGAAGTAACAGCCAGACCGTGTCCTTCCCCAGCGAGTAAAGGTCGGTAGGCCGAGCCCAGACTCTTCTAGGATGCGGATGATGTCTGCCCGGACAAGTCCGTCTTCGCGGAAGGGATACACAGTAGTGATATTCGGCTTGTGGCTGAGATATCCTGAGCGTTCCTCATCGGCGCGCAGTCCAACGTAATTGACCACTGGACCGTCACCCACGTAATCCTCAAACGGCTTGAGCTTGAGCATGTTCGTGCACCAGCGTTTGTGGCTGGATGGGATCATGCCTCCGAAGACTTCGAGCCACTTGTCGAAGCTGAACTCAGGTTTGCTGTACGTTATCTTTTTGCCCAGATGAGCCTCGAGTCGTCCGAGATAGGCGTATGTCTCTGGTAACTCTTTGTCCGTGTCGTGAAAGATGTACTCCATCTCCGGCACGCGGTCGCGCATGTAGACAGCTAAGGCTGCACTGTCTTTGCCACCGGACAGGCTAAGGATGTGTCGTACACGTTCGCTCATGATTTACTCCCGTAGTGTAGTCACGCCGCGTTGATGACTAGAGTGAGTGGCTGCTCCGAGCGGTAAGTACCTCCGGTCTTTAGGTCGTTCTTGCGCGACACGGTAAGCGGATATCCGCCAAGCTGTTTGGAGTCGTTCGGAGGTGGCAGCGCGAACGGTATGCGCAGCCTGAGCATAGAATCATAGTCTACTTCTAACTCCTCCATCTGCACGACCCAAGCGCGGTGCTTATTCAACTGATCTTCGCCAGCACGAAGATTTTTGAGCGCTGCGACTCGCCTCTTCAAGTTATCTTTGGCTGTCGCAATCCTGCTCTTCAACTGAGAGACGAAATCCTCGCCGAGCACGCAAAGCTCTCCCTCTCTAGTGAAGAACATGTATGCTCCCGATGCTGTCTCATGCAGCACCTCGGCCTTGCCTTGCTCATTCATGCATACTAGCTGCAGCATAACCGGATGATAAATTGGCGGCGCTACGGGCATCCCGACTCGGGTTAAATCCGCCGCAAACGCGCGTTGCACCTCAAGCGCGAAAGGCAGGCGCAGACGCACCTCACGCTTATAGCCAGACTCCTCTTTCCACTTCTTAAATTCCCCGTGAGAGGGTGATATGACTTTCTTGGTATTCCAGAGGATGCGGTAAGTTGAACCCTTGTGCTCAAAGAGTTCTGTGCGCGGTACGTTTGTCGCAGACTCATCCAACTTGTCAGTCAGATGCCGCAGCCTCCCGGATATCATTAGAATCGAGCGCTCCGGTTTCGCCTGCCGAAGCGCATCGGGAGCAAACGCCAA
>JBEVKV010000448.1:5000-20870 GCA_040509515.1 Pyrinomonadaceae bacterium
TGGACTGGCGGTGCCGTGGGAAGTCATCGCGGCGGGCGCGCTCTCAAACGTTCGTGGAGCTTCCGCGACTCCGCGTCCCGGCTCGCATTGTACCCCAACTTGCCGAGTAACTCCCGCTGCGCGGGTTCGAGCGAGTCGGCGACGCCGACGTGCGTCCGCGCGCCGCCCGGCTTCACTTCAAGCCCGAACGGGGCGAGCAGCGTCGGCAGCGTAATCTCCGACGCGCCTTCGACGTAGCGCTCGACGAAGTCGCGCATGCCGCCCGTCCCCCCGAGGATTTCGGCGACGGCGCGGTCGCCGTCCTCGCGCCTCTCGCCGCGCCCGTAGCGGCGGTGCAGTTCCCTGTAGACGGTGTCGAGCGAACTCTTCCCCGCAGTCCGCCTCATGAGCGTGAGGTCGTAGAGGAAGGCGACGAGGAGCCCCTTGTGGTAGACGAGAGCGCCGCCCCCCGACCAGCGCCTTTGCGAAGCTTCGAGCAGCGACGCCTCCTTCGCCCCGCGCGCCGATCTGTAAGAGTCGTAGGCGCGTCCGAGCGTGCTCAGGTAATCGGCGAAGGTCAACTGGCCGCGCCGCATCCCCGCGCGCAGCGCGACGTAGTTGGTGAACCCCTCGTAAAACCAGCCGTACTCTCCGCCGAGCCCCAGCCCGTTCGGCACCCAGAGGTGAAACAGCTCGTGCGTCAGCGCGCCGTCGAGTTGAGCCCGCGCGGCCAGCTTCGACGGCAGGCGGCCGGAGACGAGCACGACCGTCGCGCCGCGCGTCTCCGCGTTCCAGAGGTTTCCCGCCGCGCCCTGCTGCGGCAGCGGGAAGAGCACGAGCAGCGGGCGCTTGCTCGGAGCGCCGCCGACCGTCTCGTGATGAAGTTTGAGAATCTCTTCGGCCGACTCGGCGGCCTCCGCGTCGGAGAAAGCCCACTCGCCGACGGTCGCCAGCGTGAAGGCCGTCCCGCCGCCACGCCCGCGCCGCTCGCGCAGTTCGCGGCCGACCGCGAAGACCGCGCGCTCGGCGTCTGCAATGTTGAAAGCGCCGGCCGCGCCCGGCTCTTCGGTCGTGGCGACTTTCCAGCCGGACGGGAGCGTTAACTCGACTTTCGCGTTCGCGAGCGGCAGGGGCAGAAGGTCTGCGAGCATGAGAAGGCCGCTGTCGGCCGTCAGCCAGGAGACGTGCGAGGAGTCGGAGACGAAGGCGGGCGGGTCGAGCTTCATCTCGTATGCGAAGCGCGACGCCGGCCTCTCCGCCGAAAACTCTCCGGGCGAGAGTTTTTTGACGTTGACGACAGCGCCGCTCTCGTCATACAGCGCGAAGTTCTCGACGCGCTCGGCGAGTCCGGCCGCACTCCCGTAGAAGTTTCTGAGCGACCACGCGGTCGCCGCGTCCGACCTGCGACCCTCGACGCGGACGCGCGGCGGGCTGGCGGACAAGACCTTTATCTTCGCGTCGAGCGTCTGCGCGCGCGCCTCCGCCCCGGCGCAGACGGCCGACGCCAACGCGACGCAGAAGAGGACGAGCCGAAGCCGACTCGTCACTCCCCCGCCCCGACGCCGTCTCTGTTTTTGTCGCTCGTGCATTTCAGAAGTAGCGAATGGTGTAGGTGAAGCGTATGCCGCGGCCCACCTCGGGCGCAAGGTCTTTGATGAAAGAGAGGTGGTTGCGGTAGACGCGGTCGCCGAGGTTGAAGGCGTTGACGGAGAAGACCTGCGCGTAGTGCGGCCGCGCGATGGTGTAGGAGGCGACCACGTCAAAGAGCGCGTAGCCGGGCGTGCGCGTCTCGGTCGGGAAGATGTTGTTCTGGTCACGGACGAAGGTCGCCTCCGGCCTCACGTTGAACCCCTTGTAGCGCCAGTCGAGCCCGGCGCGCGCGCGCATCGGCGGGATGCGCGGCAGCGGCGTCCCCGTCTCCTTCAACTGCGCGTTGACGTAGTCGAAGCCGAGGTTGACCCAGAGCGTGTCGTGCGCGGCGATGTCCAGATTCAGCTCCGTCCCGTAGAAGCGGCTGTCGGCCTGATCGTAGACCGCTTCGATGAGATTGTCCTCTATCTCGCCGGTCGGCGCGAGGAAGACGAAGTCCTTGATGCCGTAGTAGTAGAAATTCGCCGTGCCGCGCAAACGCTTCGAGTCGTGGCGGAGCGAGAAGTCTATGCCGTCGTTGCGCTCGCGCGTGAGCAGCGGGTTGCCGACCTCGAAGGTCAGATTCCCGACGTGCGGGCCGTTGTTGTAAAGCTCTTCGAGCGCGGGCGCGCGGTAGGAGTGCGTGTAGTTGGCGACGAACGCTCCGTCGCGCCAGAGCCCGACGCGGACGCCGGCCGCGCCCGAGAAGCCCGTGAACGAGCGCGCGAGCGAGCCTTCGGGCTTGTAGCCGTTGTGCTCGACGCGTCCGCCGAGTTGGAACCTGACGCGCTCGAAGTCAATCTCCTGTATGCCGAAGACGGCGAAGTTGTTCTGAATCGTCGGCGGCGCGAGCGCCTCCGCTCCGATTGTGCTGTAGTCGCGCCGGAAGCCGGAGAAGCCCCAACTTCCTGTGAAGCGGCCGGTCTTGCGTTGGTCGAAGACGCCGCGGAGCATGAAGTTCTTGTTGCCAAAGTGCGTGCCCACCTCTTCGCCTTCCAGCTCGTCGTGATTGTAGTCGCTGTAGTCGAGCGTCAGGCGAAAGCCGTTGACGAAGCCTTGGAGGTCGCGCCAGCCGCCGTTGAAGCGGAGGTTGTGGCGGCGCGCCTCGATGGAAACGTCGGAGCCCGTCTCTTCACCGCCCGACTCGAAGAAGGAGGCGAAGGGGATGCCGTAGCGGCGGCGGTCGTGCGAGTAGGTGAAGCTGGCGAAGCCCTTGTCGCCGTAGTGGCCGAAGCCGACGAGGCCGTTGGCGTCGCGCGTGAACGACTGCTCGACGCGCCCGAGCGGCGTGTCGTAGTCGCCCGTGCGCTGGAGCGTGCCGTTGCCCCAGAACATCCACTTGCCCGTCCCGTATTCGATCCCGCCGCTCGCGCCGCCCTGATTGTTCGTCGTCCCGCCGACGCCGGTAAAGTAGCCGCGCCAGCCTTCGTGCGCGAAGTCGTGGCCTGTGATGGCGTTGACGACGCCGCCGATGGCGCTGCTGCCGTAGAGCAGAGTGGCCGGCCCCTTGACGACTTCGAGCCGTTCGAGCGAGAGCACGTCGATGGGCTCCGCGTGGTCGCCCGACTGCGAGCCGAGCGCGCCGGTCTGTGCGCCGTCCTGTGTGACCTGCACGCGGTCTCCGTCGAACCCACGCACGACGGGGCGCGCCGAGCCGGGGCCGAAGCTGCGTTTGGCGATGCCGGGCTCCTTGTCGAGCACCTCGCCGATTGAAGTGTGGCTCTCCTGCGCGAGCCGGATGGAATCGACCGTGTTGACCGACTGGAACGACTCGAAGACCGACTGCTCGCTCCCGGTCGCCGTGACCGTGACCTCCTCGCGAAGCCCGCCGAGTCGCAGTTGGAAGTCGACCGCTAAAGCCTCGCCCGCCGCGACCCTCAACTGCTGCGTCTGGTCGGGGAAGCCTTCCATGTGCGCGAGGACGGTGTAAGTCCCGGGCGGGACGTTCTGAAACTCGAAAGCGCCGCTCTCGTCCGTCTCGGTCGAGCGCCCGAGTTGGACGAGGTTGACGATGACGTTGTGGAGCGGCGTGCCGCCGTCGGCCAGCTTGATTGTGCCGCGCACCGTCGCGCCGCCGCGCGTCGGCGTTGGCGTCTGAGTCTGAGTCTGACCGAACAGGCCGCCTTTGAATGTGATTTGCGCAGACGCGTGCGCGCCGAAGAACTGAGAGACAAGTGCCAGCGCCAGAGGCGCGGCAAAACCAGTCCGTCTCATGAAAAAACTCCTTATGACTTCTATGAATCCGCCGCCGGCTCTGCGTCTCGACAGACCGAGCCCGGCTAAGCTTTCGCGTGCGGCGCTGAACGCCTTCGCGCCCGCCCGTCGGGACGTTCGCGCCTAACGGGCGCGGCCGACGTGCGGGACGGGGCGCGCGAGGGGCGCACGCCTATAAAGTTTTGAATCTGGGTGGAGACTTAGACGGAGGGTGGCGCGCGGCCGGGGGGAAGCAGCGAGCGCGCGGCGCGTGCGGAGACTTCGCGGAGCGAGTTGAAGTCGACAGAGAGCGCGGGCGGCGGCGCGAGTGAGGGGGTCGAGTCTTGCAGGTCGGAGACGAAGCTGCGCTGGAGCCGGCAAAGGAGGCAGCGTGCCTCGTCCGCCCCCAGCGGGACGCTCTGCCCGCCGCCTTCGCTGCCGTGGACGGCGGCGTGCCCGGCGTGCGTGTTTGCGACCGCCCGGTGGTGGAAGTGTGTCGCGCCCGCGACGAAGGCGTGCGCCGTCACGACGAGCAGCAGCAGACCCGCCGCCGCGCGCGGTCGGAAGAATCTCCGCCACCTTGTCGACATGCCGTCGCTCAAGTTCTTTTGACTTTACCCGAGGAAGAATCCGGTGCGACGAACTATAGCACCACCGCCCGTTTTGATGAAGCGCGAGCACCACGATTCGCACTCCACGGGCGCGCGGCGGAGGTCGGAACCCCGAGTCCATTTTTCTGCGTATTTATTGAGGAAAATGGACAACCTGACCGGTTTAATCGAGGGGCTTGAGCATTGACACGGCGCTCCGCGCGCCGATAGAATGTCTGTCCTGCACAAGGGGCTTGCGCAAACGACCGGAGGAATCGGCGGTGTCTCTCATAAAGTTGATCTTATTCATGTTCGCCTTCATCATCAGCATCCTTTTCGTGGGCCGCTTCCTATTCTAGACGGCTGGATGAACCTTCGTCTCACGGCCGCGGCACGGAGGCCGCGCCCGAACAAACGCCGCCGCGCAATCCTCTTCACATCACTGGCCCTCGCCCTTCAAATTCTAGTCTGCCAACGCAACGCCGCCGCGCAGGAGACGCCGACAGACGCTCCCGACGACGAGGAGGTCGTCCGCGTCCGCACAGACCTGGTCGTCGTCCCCGTCTACGTCACCGACGGGCGCGGCCGCCGCGTCTCAGGACTCACACGGCAGGACTTTCAGGTGCGAGACAACGGCCGCCCCGTCGAGACCGCACACTTCGCCGCGGGCGCCGAGCGCGTCGCGCTGCTCTTCCTGCTCGACGCTTCGGGGAGCACGCGCGAGATAGTCACGCAGCAGAGCGAGACGGCGCTCGCGCTCTTCTCGCGCTTCGGCGAGCGCTCGCGTGTCTCCGTTATTCAATTCCGCGAGCGACCCGAGCAGACGCTCGCCTTCACACGCGACCTGCGCGCCGCGCGCGCCGCCTTCCGCATCGCGCCGCTCGCGAACCGCCGCACGGCCATCTTCGACGCGGCCGCAGCGGCCGTCCGCGCCTTCCGCGCCGAGGCGGCCGACGTGGCCGAGCGGCGCATCGTCGTCCTCATCAGCGACGGCCTCGATACGGCGAGCGCCGCTCGCGCCGCCACGGTCGCGGAAGAGGCGCGCGCCGCCGGCGTCTCCTTCTACGTGATACACGTCCCACTCTTCGAGCCGCGCGACGGCCAACTCGTCGCGCGCCGCCCCTCGCGCGGCTTCCGCGACTTGGCGGAGAAGACCGGCGGCCAGTTCTTCGTCGTCGGCGACGCGCGCTCCTCGCTCGACCCGCGCGCAGAGCACGACCTGAGCCCGATTTTCCGCGCCATCGCCGAAGACCTACAGAGCCAGTACGTGCTCGGCTTTCGCCCCGACGCGACGGGGCCCGGGCCGCACCGCGTCGAGGTGCGTCTGGAGTCGCCGCGCGACCGCAAGCTGCGTGTGCGCCAGTTGCGCGAGACGTACGAGTCGAAGCCCTGAACGCGACCCGGCATGACACGCGCGGCCGGTTGAACTACAATCCGACTTCCGCTCTTCCAGTCAAAATCTTCTTTCCGTGGACTTATGAACGAACAGAACCCCGAGGGACTCAAGGGTATCAGCCGGGCGCTTTTGAGCGTCTCGGACAAGACGGGGCTCGTCGATTTCGCGCGCGCGCTCGTCGAGTTCGGCGTCGAGTTGCTCAGCACCGGCGGCACCGCGAAGGCGCTGCGCGAGGCCGGGCTCGACGTGCGCGACGTGTCGGACGTGACCGGCTTTCCCGAGATGATGGACGGGCGCGTCAAGACGCTCCACCCGCGCATACACGGCGGCATCCTCGCCGTCCGCGACAACCCCGAGCACGCGCGCGCGCTCGCCGAGCACGGCATCGGCCCCATCGACATGGTCGTCGTCAACCTCTACCCCTTCGAGCAGACAATCTCGCGCGAGGGCGTCACGCTCGCAGAGGCGGTCGAGCAGATAGACATCGGCGGCCCCTCGATGGTGCGCTCCGCCGCGAAGAATTTTAACGACGTGGCCGTCGTCACCTCCCCCGACTCTTACGCCTTAGTCGCCGAAGAGTTGAAGCAGACCGGCGGCCGGCTCTCGCACGCGACGCGCTCGTGGCTCGCCCTCAACGCCTTCATGAACACCTCGCGGTACGACGACGCGATCTTCCGCCACCTGAGCGAGACGCTGTCGGCGAAGTCGGCGAAGCCCGGCGCCGAGACGGCCGAGCTTGAGAGTGCGTTCACCTTCACCGAGTTTGTCAACACCGACTCAGCCGCATCCCTGCTCGCTTCGGGCGAATCGTACCCGGCGCACGTCAATCTCTTCCTTGAGAAGCACTCCGACCTGCGTTACGGCGAGAACCCGCACCAGAAGGCCGCGCTGTTCAAGCATGAGGAGGAGGAGACTGGCATCGCACAGGCCGAGTTGTTAGGCGGCAAGGAGATGTCCTTCAACAACTACGTTGACGCCGACGCCGCGTGGCAGTTGGTCTGCGACTTCGACGCTCCGACGTGCGCCGTCATCAAGCACATGAACCCGGCGGGCGTCGGCACCGCCCCGTCGCTCGAAGAGGCGTACAGGCTCGCGCTCGCCACCGACCCCGTCTCGGCCTTCGGCGGCATCGTCGCCTTCAACCGGACGGTGGACGAAGCGGCGGCGCGCGCCGTCACAGAGATTTTCACAGAGGTCGTCGTCGCGCCCGACTTCGACGAAGCGGCCGTCGAAGTTCTCAAGTCGAAGAAGAACCTGCGCGTCCTCCGCGCGGGCGAGCCGCGCGGGCCGTCGGGGCTCGACTTCAAGCGCGTCACGGGCGGCATGCTCGTCCAGACGCGCGACACGCACCGCCTCCGGCGCGAAGACCTGAAGGTCGTCACCAGACGCGCGCCGAGCGAAGAGGAGATCGAGGCGCTGCTCTTCGCGTGGACGGTCTGCAAGCACACGAAGTCGAACGCCATCGTCTACGCGCGCGCGGGGCAGACCGTCGGCGTCGGAGCCGGACAGATGTCGCGCGTCGATTCGGTTCGCATCGGCGCGATGCGCGCGCAGTTGCCGGTCGAGGGCTCTGTGCTCGCCTCCGACGCCTTCTTCCCTTTCCGCGACGGGCTCGACGAGGCCGCGCGGCACGGCATCACGGCCGTCATCCAGCCCGGCGGCTCCGTCCGCGACGCCGAAGTGATCGCCGCCGCCGACGAGCACGGCCTCGCCATGGTCTTCACGGGCGTCCGCCACTTCAGGCATTGAAGCCGCCGGCTTCCGGACTTGCCCTCGCGGCGCGCTATCGTTGATACTTGCGGCACCGGAACCGACTTTCGCAAAAGACGACTCTTCCCGTTCGGCATGGCATTCTCGTTTTCTGAGGGGAAATAAAGATGGTTGATTTGGAACCGATGGGCGGCGAGAAGATGCGCTGCCGCTACTGCGGGCAGCTCAACAACGTGCGCGGCGAGGCCGGGCAGGCGCGGTGCGGCCGCTGCCGACTGCTCCTCTCCGACGAACCGCACAAGAAGTTTGCAGACCTCGACAAGTACTCGTACGTTCACCCGCTCGACAGCCGCGCGCTGGCCGCGCTGAAGAACATCCCGGGCATCGACTCCGCGCTCAAGAAGCTGCTGGAGGTGACGGGCGAGTCGGCCATCCGCGTCATCTTTACCGCGAGCGCCGTCAAGGTCACGCCCAAGCAGTGCCCAGACCTCTACGCGAAGCTCCAGATCGCCTGCACCACGCTCGGCGTGGACATGCCCGAGCTTTTCGTCCAGCAGAACCCGATAGTCAACGCCTTCACCGGCGGCGTCAAAAAGCCGGTCATCGTGCTCCACTCGCAGCTCATCGAGCGGCTCAACGACGAGGAGATTCTGGCCGTCATCGCGCACGAGGTCGGCCACATCCACGCCGAGCATGTGCTCTACATCACGGCCGCGCGGCTCATCGAGGCGCTGACGAACGTCGCCGTCTCCGCCGCGCCCGTCGCCGCGCTCGTCGCGCAGCTCGTCTCGATCACGATGCGCTCGGCGCTGCTCGCGTGGGCGCGGCGCGCGGAGCTTTCCTGCGACCGCGCGGCGCTCTTAGTCGTGCAAGACCCGGACGTGGTCGGCCGCACGATGATGAAGCTCGCGGGCGGCACCTTCGCGTCGCGCGTGGACTACGAGCAGTTCCTCGTGCAGGCGCGCGACTTCCAGAAGAACTACGACGAGAAGGCGCTCGACCGCTTCTGGGCCGACATCATCAACGCCGGCCTGACGCACCCCTTCCCCGTCTGGCGCGTCGCCGAAATCCTGAGCTGGGTCGAGAGCGGCGAGTACGCGCGCCTCATCAGCGGCGAGGCCGAGTCGGCCGCCGCCTGACGCCACTGACCTTCAAGCGCATGAAGACGTTCACGCGGACGCTCGTCCTACTTCTCCTGCTCGCGCCCGCGCCCGCGGGCGGACAGACCGAGGAAGACCCCTGCGCGCCCGAGGCGCAGAGGTCTTCGCAGTTGATGGCCTGCGCCCAGAGGGAGTTCAGGCAGGCGTCAGCCGAGTTGACGCGCGCCCGCGCCGACTTAAACGCAGACCTTGAGCCGCGCTCGCGCGTCAAGATGCGCGCGGCCGAACGCCTGTGGTTGAGGTACAGGAAGACGAACTGCGACGCGGAGGCTTCCATCTACGAGGGCGGGACGATTCAGCCGCTCATCGAGTTGCGCTGCATGACGCGCGTGACCCGCGAACGCGCGGCTGAGCTGAAGGCGCAGATTCAGACGCTCAGAGGGGACTAGGGTTTTCGAGTGTCACATCAAAAACTCGGCGAAGCCCCGGCCCTTGAGGACGTGACGCATGCTTCTTGAGAACAAAAACGGCATCATCTTCGGCGTGGCTAACAAGCGCTCCATCGCGTGGGCGACGGCGCAGGCGTGTCTGGAGGCGGGCGCGAACCTCGCCTTCTCGTACCAGAACGAGCGCCTGCGCGAGAACGTCGAAGGGCTGACCTCCGGCACGGGCTCGCCGCTCGTCCAGTGCGACGTGTCGAACCCGGAGGAGGTCAAGGCGGCCTTCGCGGCCGTGCAGGAGAAGTTCGGCCGGCTCGACTTCCTCGTCCACAGCCTCGCCTTCGCGCCGCGCGAGGCGCTCGAAGGCGAGTACGCCGCCACCACGCGCGAGGCTTTCTTGACGGCGCTGGACGTGTCGGCCTACTCGCTGGCGGCGCTCGCGCGCGCGGCCGCGCCGCTGATGACCGAGGGCGGGAGCATCGTCTCGATGACCTACTACGGCGCGGAGAAGGTCGTCGCCAACTACAACGTGATGGGCGTAGCGAAGGCCGCGCTCGAAGCCAGCACACGCTACCTTGCCTCCGACCTCGGCAAGCAGAACATCCGCGTCAACACCGTCAGCGCCGGCCCCATCAACACGCTCGCGGCGCGCGGCGTCGGGAACATGAACGTGATGCTGCGCCACCACGCCGAGCGCGCGCCGCTGCGCCGCAACGTCGAGGCGCGCGAGGTCGGCAACGCCGCGCTCTTCCTCCTCAGCCCCCTCTCCTCCGGCATCACCGGCGAAGTCCTCCACGTTGACTGCGGCTTCAACATCATGGCGTTTTGAGAGTATGGACGAGATACCCGAGAGCGAGGCGAAAGAGCAGCCCGGCGCGCGGCAGGTGACTCAGGACGAGCAACTGCTTGAGACGCCGCGGCAGGACGAGTTCACGCACACCGACACATGGCGCGTGTTCCGCATCATGGGCGAGTTCGTCGAGGGGTTCGACGACCTCGCGACGGTGACGCGCGGGGTCGCCGTCTTCGGCTCGGCGCGGACGCCGGGCGACAACCCTTACTCCGCGGCGGCGCAGGAGACGTCCGCGCTCCTCGCGCGCGCCGGCTACACCGTCATCACCGGCGGCGGGCCGGGCATCATGGAGGCCGCCAACCGCGGCGCGTTCGAGGCCGGCGGCTCGTCCGTCGGCTGTAACATCGAGCTGCCGTTCGAGCAGGCGCCCAACCCGTACCAGACGCGCTCGCTGAAGTTCAAATACTTCTTCGTGCGCAAGACGATGTTCGTCAAGTACAGCAACGCCTTCGTCATCTTCCCCGGCGGCTACGGCACGCTCGACGAGCTGTTCGAGGCGCTCACGCTCATCCAGACGCGCAAGATCAACAACTTCCCCGTCATCCTCTTCGGCTCCGACTTCTGGCGCGGGATGCTCGACTGGCTGGAAGGCACGATTCTCAAGTCGAAGTACATCGGTTCGGAAGACCGCGGCCTCCTGCACGTCACCGACTCGCCCTCCGAAGTGGTGGACATCATCCACCGCAGTCAGGACGCGCTCAGACACTCGCAGCCGGACGTGTACGACCTCTGAGGAGTCAGTAGACTGTAGTCAGTAAAAAGACAGGCGGCGCATCCCGGCTTAGGCTTGAGACGCGCCGCCCATTTCTTATCTACTGACTTCTGTCTACTGTCTACTTCCTCTTGCCTACTGTTCCTGCGGGAACGCCGCGCGCTCTGACGTGTCGAGGCGCGAGACGAGCGGCGGGAAGGCGTTCGACGTGAGCCAGTCGAAGTAGGGCGCGGAGACGTGCGCCACGGGCAGAGCGATGATCTCGGGCGTGTCGTAGGTGTGGAGCGCGCGCACCTCTCGCTCAAGCTCGTCGAAGCAGGCGGCGGTCGTCTTCACCAGCAGCAGGAACTCGGGCGCGCGGTGCACCTCGCCCTTCCAGCGGTAGATCGACTCCATCTGCGGCATAATCTGCACGCAGGCCGCGAGGTGCGCCCCGACCAGCATCTCGGCCAGCCGCGAAGCCTCCTCCTGACTCCCCGCCGTCATCAGCACCACAATCGCCGCCGAACTTACCACCGCCACGGTTCACCTCCGTCAGGGAGTGAGGAGCGTCTAGTGTCGAGCGATGAGAGCGGCTCGCCGCCCTCTCTCATCAGTCGCCGTCCTCGTCGTCTTCATCGTCATGGTCGTCGGCTTCTTCTTCCGCCGCTGCTTGATCCTCCGCCTCGGTCGTGCCGGTGAGCGGCGTGATGTCGCTTCCGAAGAAGGAGTCGTAGAGTTCGCGCGCGCGGTCGAGGTCGCGCTCGTCCACGAGCACCATCGCGCCGGGCGAGGCCGCCGAGAGCAGCGGCGAGAACGCGTCCGAGCCGCCCGACTGGACGGCGACGCGCACCCCGTTCTGCCCGAGAATGTCGGCGACCATCTCGGCCTCGGCTGGCGAGCCGACGTTGTGCAGCGGGACGAAGCTCGCATCGCTGTGGTCGCGCTCGGTGTTCTCAGGCGTCAGCAGCGCGACCAACTCCGACCCGTCGTCGGGGCAGGTCGTGATGCCCTCCTCGTACTCGGACTCGCAGACAGGACAGAACATCTCAGTTCCCCCGGGATTGTTTTGATTAGGAAAAGCGCTGGGCGGGAGGATTATACAAGGAATAGTGATAAGTGATAAGTGATGAGTGATAAGAAGAGGCAAGTCTCTTTCTTATCACTCATCACTCATCACTTATCACAAGCTTTTTAAGTGGCGCTGGCGGCGCGCTCGAAGGGTATCTCCTCGAAGTGCGTCATGCGCTTGAAGTCGGCGAAGCGCCGGTTGATCTCCTCGTGCGTGAGCCGGCGGACGCGCTCGGTGCCGAACTCCTCGACGTTGAAGGAGGCCATGACCGAGCCGAAGATGATGGCGCGGCGCATCGTCGCGTCGTCCACGCTCTCGTGGCTCGCGAGGTAGCCCATGAAGCCGCCGGCGAAGGTGTCGCCCGCGCCCGTCGGGTCGAAGACCGACTCAAGCGGGTAAGCCGGGATGGCGAAGTAAGAGCTTTCGGTGAACATCGCCGCGCCGTACTCGCCGCGCTTGACGACGAGCGCGCGCGGCCCCCACGAGAGGATTTTGCGCGCCGCCTTGATGAGGTTGGGCTCGCCCGAGAGCTGGCGCGCCTCGGCGTCGTTGATAATCACGACGTGCACGGCGCTGATCGCTTCCCTGACCGCGTCGGGCACGCTCGTGATCCAGTAGTTCATCGTGTCGAGCGCGACCAGCTCGGCCCCGCGCACCTGCTCGCGCACCTCGCGCTGCAAGTCCGGCTGGATGTTGCCGAGGAAGACCATCCGCGCGCGCTTCGACTCGTCGGAGAGTTTCGGCTTGAAGTCCGCGAAGACGTTGAGCTGCGTGTCGAGGGTGTGCGCGGTGTTGAGGTCGAAGTCGTAGCGCCCGCGCCAGAAGAAGGTCTTGCCCTCACCGACGCGCTCAAGGTCGTCCGTGTTTATCCGGCGCTCGCGGAAGACGGTCATCTCCTCCTCGCCGAAGTCGTCGCCGACGACGCCGACCACGCGCACGTCCGTGAAGAAGCTGGCCGAGAGCCCGAAGTGCGTGGCCGACCCGCCGAGCATCCTTTCGCGCTTACCGAAGGGCGTCTCGACCGCGTCGAACGCCACCGAACCAACCACGAGCAATGACACCTGTTTAAATTCTCCTGAGCCTGTGTGATGAAAAAGCTACTGACTTACTGCAACTGCGGCGGCTTGCCGGCGGCCTCGGGCTTGGCCTCGCCCATGCGCGCGAGCGCCTTCTGCGCGTCGTCGCGGAAGCTGCTCTTTGGGTGATCGTTGACGAGACGCGTCAGGTACTCGCGCGCCGTCACGCGCAGGTTCTCGGGCGTGAGATTCTCAGACTTGTCGGGCGTGGTCGCCGGGGCCTTCTGCTTACCCCTGCCCTCGGAAAGATAGAGGCTGCTCATGCCGGCGATGTAGAGCACCTCGTCAATCTTGTGAAACTCGGGGTAGCCGGCGGCCAGCTCCTCGCAGCGCTTGAAGGCCGCGTAGTACGCCTTCTTGTTCTTGAAGTAGTGGCGCGCGACCTCCAGCTCGTGCTTCGCGCTCTTGTCGGACTCCACGTCCGAGACGGTCGAAGGGTCTGGTCCCGCCGCCACCGTCCCCGTCTGCGCGCGCGCGGCCCCGGCCCCCAGCCCGAACGCCAGCGCGACGCCGCACACCGTCAGGGTAAATCTCTTCATCTCGTACACCTCGCTGCTGAATTACTTCTGTCGATACTTTTTGATGACGGCATCGAGCTTCTTCGTTGTCGCCTCGGGCCAGAGTTCGGGCGGCGTGAAGATGGCGCTCTTGAGCGCGGAGCCGCACTCGCACTTGCGCTCGGCCGCGGCGAGCCGCCGGACGGCCTCGCGCATGATGACCTGCGCGTTGCGAACGTTCTTGTTGAGGTACTCGACCACGGTCTCGACCGAGACGGCGTCGTGCGCCTCGTGCCAGCAGTCGTAGTCTGTGACGAGCGCGAGCGTCGCGTAGCAGATTTCGGCCTCGCGCGCCAGCTTCGCCTCCTGCAAGTTCGTCATCCCGATCACGTCCATGCCCCACGAGCGGTAGACGTGCGACTCGGCCTTCGTCGAAAACGCCGGCCCCTCCATGCAGAGGTACGTCCCGCCGCGGTGGACGGTCACGTCCGCCGCGCCGCACGACTCCTGTAACACGTCGCCCAGCTCGCCGCAGACCGGGTGCGCGAAGGTGATGTGGCCGACGATGCCTTCGCCGAAGAAGGTGCTTTCGTGCGCGCGCGCGCGCGTGCGGTCGAAGAACTGGTCGGGGATGACCATGTCGAGCGGCGCGTAACGCTCCTGGAGCGAGCCGACGGCCGACGCCGAGAGAATCCGCTCGACGCCGAGCAGCTTCATGGCGTAGACGTTGGCGCGGAACGGCAGTTCGGTCGGCAGAAGTTTGTGGCCGCGCCCGTGTCGCGGCAGGAAGGCCACGCGCTCGCCTTCGAGCGTGCCGACGATGAAGGCGTCCGAAGGCGGGCCGAAAGGCGTCTCGACCGAGACCTCCTCAACGTCCTTCAGCTCCGGCATCTGGTAGAGGCCGCTGCCCCCGATGATTCCAATCTTTGCAGTTGTCATTTCATCCACCCGTTCAAATCTCGCCCCCGCGCCGCTCAGTCCTTCGACTTGCAGCCGGCCGTCTCCGCGGCCGTCTTGACGAAGAAGGCCAAATCGCCCGCCTCCTGCTTCCCGAGCAGGTCGTCGAGTTGCTCTATCTTGACCTTCGGCTTGGCCTTCTTGATGTTCCGGTAGGCGCGCAGCACGCCCTCGACGCCCGCGAGGAAGGCGGCGTCGTGGTCGCCCGCCTGTTCGGGGTGCTCGATGACGAACTTCGCGGTCGAGAAGGTGAGCTGCGCCGTGATGATTGGCGCGTACTCGCCCTTGATCTTCGAGAGTTCGCCGAGCACGTCCGTGCAGAGGACGACGTGAACGTCGGGCGCTTCGATGAGGAACTTGAGAAGCTCTTCCCTCAACCTCTTCGCGTCCTTGTTGAACGGGTCGTTTTCGAGCAGCGTGGCCGTCTCGACGGCCTTCCGGCGCTGCTCGGGCGTGGACGGCTTGCGCTTCTCCTGCGCCAGCCCCGAGCCCGCGCAGAGCGCGAGCGCGACGCACGCGGCGATTAACGACGGCGACCTTCTCGTCATCCTTCCACCCTCATTCATTCGCCCGGCGCGGACGCCGTCAGCCTTCCGCCCTCGCCCTCGACGACGCGCGCGAGCGGTTCGTCGGGGTCGTGGTAGAAGAGACAGAGCCAGCCCTCGCGCGCCGCACGCGGGAGCAGGCGGCGCTTGGCTTCGAGCGTCTCGACGGGGTAGAGGTCGTAGCCCATCACCCACGCGAGCGGGAGGTGCGCGCGCGTCGGCACGAGGTCGGCGAAGCCGTAGAGCGTGCCCCCGCCCCGTTCGAGTCGCACGCACTGCATCGTGCGCGAGTGGCCCGCGACCGTCTCAAGGCTCAGGCCCGGCAAGACCTCGTACTCCGCCCCCTTCAGTTCAAGCTGCCCCGACTCCGCGAGCGGCCGCCAGTTCTCGTGCAGGTAGCTGGCGCGGTCGCGCTCGTGCGGCGACTCGGCGTGCTCGTACTCGGCGCGCGAGACGAAGTAGCGCGCGTTCGGGAACGCCGCGACGGCGCGCCCCTCTGCGTCGAGCGCGGTGTTGCCGCCCGCGTGGTCGAAGTGCAGGTGCGTGTTGACGACGATGGTGACCTCGTCGGGCCGGCGTCCCGTCCGCGCGTGGAGGCTTTCGGCGAGCGTCGGCCCCGGCCCGACGCCGTACATCTCGCGCTGGCGCGGCGACCACTTGTCGCCCATGCCCGTCTCGACGAGGACGCGCTCGCCGGCCGCCTCGACGTAGAGACAGTTGGCGTTGAGCCTGACGCGGTTCTCCGCGTCGGGCGGCGCGACGCGCTGCCAGAGCGGGCGCGGCACGACGCCGAACATCGCGCCGCCGTCGAGACGGAACTCGCCGCCGGGCACGACCTCAACGCGGTAGTCGCCGAACTGCATCGAGCGTTTCGTCAGCCACTACTTCTTCTTGTTGCCTGCCGGGCCCTTCTTCGGGGTCGCGCCCTTGCCCGCGGCGCCGCCGGCTTCGTCGGGCGGCGGCGGAAGCTCCTGCGTTTCGGGCGCGCCGCCGCCCATGTCGCCGTGGGGCGACGCGCCCATCGGCATCGGCGGCGTCTCGGGGGCCTTGACGGGGAAGTCCTCGGGCACCTTGATGTTGGTGCGCTTGGCTATCTCGTCGACCGTCTTCTTGGTCTTCTCCTCGATGATCGCCTCCTTGGC
>JBEVKV010000449.1:0-40971 GCA_040509515.1 Pyrinomonadaceae bacterium
ACCTCGTGCGCGCCGTCCACGAAGAGTACGTGCGCGCGGGCGCCGAGGTCATCGAGACCAACACGTTCACGGCCACCGCGCACAAGCTCCAGCAGTACGGGCTCGAAGGCCGCCTGCGCGAGATTAACGAGACGGCCGCGCGGCTCGCGCGCGAGGCGGCCGACGGCCGCGCCTACGTCGCCGGGGCCGTCGGCCCGCTGGGCTTGCGCATCGAGCCCTACGGCCCGACCTCCTTCGACGAGGCGAAGGAGCTGTTCAAGCAGCAGGTCGAGGCGCTCCTGGAAGGCGGCGTCGACCTCTTCCTGCTCGAAACCTTCTCCGACATCTCCGAGGTGCGTCAGGCCATCCGCGCCGTGCGCGAACTCTCCGACCTGCCCATCGTCGCGCAGATGACCATCATGCTCGACGGCAACACCCCGTTCGGCACCACGCCCGAGGTCTTCACCGCGCGGCTCGACGAGTGGGGCGCGGACGTGATCGGGCTCAACTGCGGCGTCGGCCCCGCCACCGTGCTGACGGCGGTCGAGCGGATGCGGCTCGCCACCACGAAGAAGCTCTCGGCGCAGCCCAACGCCGGCCTGCCGCGCGACGTGCAGGGCCGACAGTTCTACATGTGCTCGCCCGAGTACATGGCCAAGTACGCCAAGCGTCTGATTCAGGCGGGCGTCCGCTTCATCGGCGGCTGCTGCGGCACGACGCCCGCGCACATCAAGCTCATCTCCGACGCCGTCCGCCCGCTCTCGCCGCGCCACACGGGGAGGACGGGCAAGCTCGCTTCGGCCGCGCGCGTCGAGGCGGTCGCGCAGCCCGAGGTCGAGGTCTTGCCGCTCGAAGAACGCTCGAACTGGGGACGCCGGCTCGCGCGCGGCGAGTTCCTGACGACCGTCGAGGTGCTGCCTCCGAAGGGCTGCGACGCGACGAAGACGCTTGAGAGTATCCGTCTCTTAAAGGACGCGGGCGTGGGCGCGGTCAACATCCCCGACGGCCCGCGCGCGCAGACGCGCATGAGCGCGCAGGCGACGGCCGTCCTCGTTGAACGCGAGATAGGACTTGAGTCAGTCCTCCACTACTGCTGCCGCGACCGCAACCTGCTCGGGATGATGAGCGACCTGCTCGGTGCCGCCGCCCTCGGCCTACGCAACCTGCTGCTCATCACCGGCGACCCGCCGAAGATGGGGCCGTACCCGGACGCGACCGCCGTCTTCGACATCGACTCCATCGGGCTGACGAACATGGTCAACAAGCTCAACCACGGGCTCGACATCGGCAACAACCCGACGGGCACGCCGACCTCGTTCGTCATCGGCGTCGGCGTCAACCCCGGCGCGGTAAATCTGGACGAAGAGATAAAACGTTTCGAGTGGAAGGTCGAGGCCGGCGCGGAGTTCGCCATCACGCAGCCGGTCTTCGACACCGAGCAACTGCGCGACTTCCTCAAACGAATTGAGCACGTCCGCGTCCCCGTCGTCGCCGGCATCTGGCCGCTCGTCTCCTACCGCAACGCCGAGTTTCTGCACAACGAAGTGCCCGGCGTCCGCGTCACCCCCTCCATCATGGAGCGCATGCGCGTGGCTTCTGAAAAGGGCAAGGACGCCGCCCGCGACGAAGGTCTCGCCATCGCCCGCGAGTGCCTCCTCGACGTGCGCGACGCCATTCAGGGCGTACAGGTCTCCGCCCCCTTCAACAACGTCAAATACGCCCTCGAAGTCTTCGAGGCGTTGCCGGAATTCTCCCGCGCGCCTAAGGAATCCACCGAAGTAATCACCGTCTCCGGCGGCTAAGCCGAAACAAAAACCACGCCCGCACAAGACTCAGCCCCGCCCGCCCCTCTTTTGAAGGACGCGTGCGGGGCTTTTCCTAATTCGCGCCTCAATCCCGCGCCGCACCGACCGCAATTTCACCCGCACCGCTCATCTTTCGACGCGCACAGCGTCGATATAACCTCGCACACACGCACTCCGGCGTGCACAGCAGTGAATCTTGCGCGCACAGCTCGAAATTTACACGCACAGCCCGACAAAATCCTCGCACACGCTCGAATCTGCACGTACCGACAGAGATTTAGCCACGCACCAGCGCACTGAACACGTCCGGCTAACAGATTTTGTAACTCATGCGTGAGATTTTTTATAAGTCCGGTTGCTGTCGTCATTATAGACCATATAGACCATCGTTTATCCTCTTGAAATTGTTCTTGCCTTTCCCGGCCGAAGTTGTAGAATGCGGCGCACTGTAGGCCGCGCCGTCTCACGGGTTCGGTCAGTCCGCTTCGAGTGAAGTGCCCTTCGGACTTTAAATTTCAAACGACAAAGCTGTAAGCGGCCCGCCAGCCTCTTCTTTTACATCGGAGGTCTGGCGTGTCCTCACTTATAAGGCGAGCCGTCTTTGTCGTCGCAGTCGTCGCCGTCGTCGCAGTCTCGCTGTGTCTGCCCGACGCGCGCGTGGGGTCGCAGGGGGTTTCGCCGCGTCGCGTCACCTTTACGGCGCGCGGCGCGTTCAGCCTCAACCCTTCGCTCAGCGGCGACGGCCGCGCGCTCGCCTTCGAGTCGAGCGCCGACCTTGCCGCGAGCGGGTCGGGCGTCGGCTTCCGACTTTTCACGACAGACGCTTCGGCAGCAACGACCTTTAAACAGCTTGCGCTTTCGCGCGCGCCCGCGCCGTCGATGTCGCAGGACGGCGCGCGCGTCGTGTTCGCCGGCCGCGAAGACCCCGTCGGCGAGAACCGCGACGGCAACTCGGAGATTTTCCTTTCAGAGAACGGGCATCTCCGGCAGTTGACGCACACGTCGCCCGACGACCCCGCGTCGCGCGCTATGCAAGGCTGCTTCCGGCCGTCCGTCTCGGACGACGGGCGGCTCGTGGCCTTCTCGTCCGACCGCGACCTCACGGGCGAGAACCCCGACCGCGGCGGCGAAATCTTTCTGCTCGACACGCGGACGCAAAGCCTCTCGCAACTCACACACGCCAGCGGCAAGCCGGGCGCGCGCGACGCGAAGCTGAGCGGCGACGGCTCGCGCGTCGCCTTCGTACGCGACCGCGAGGCGGGCGGCGAAGTCCTGAGCGACCTGCTCCTGTACTCGGTCACGAGCGGCGAGACGTTCGAGGCCGCGTCGGGCGTGCGTCAACTCTCCACGGCCTACGGGCGCGCCGCGAGCGACGACGGGCTGCGCGTCGTCTACTCCGCGCGCGGCTCGAACGGCGCGACGCAGGTCTTTCTGCTCGACGGGCGCAACGGCCACGTCGTGCGGCAGTTGACGCGGCTCGGCACACGACAGACGGACGTGCCGCTCCACCCGACCATCAGCGGCGACGGAAACCGCGTCGCCTTCGCCACGCGCCGCAACGTCTCGGGCGGCAACTCCGACGCGAGCGCCGAGCTATACCTCTACGATATCCCTTCGGACGCGCTGACGCGACTGACCGACGCGCCCGCCGCGGCGACGGCCGAGGTCGTCTCGGCGCTCGACGACACGGGGGCGCTCGTCGCCTTCAACTTCCCGCGCGTGCTCTCCGAACGCGACGCGCCGGAGGAGTCGGCCGGCGACTCGGAGATTTACCTCGCCGACGCGCCGCCGCGCGCGGACTTCGAGACGGGACTGCAACTCTTTAACGCGGCCGTCCCCGCGCGCACGCCGGCGGCGAACGCCCTCGCGCCGGACTCGTTGGCAATCATCAAGGGAAGCAACCTTTCGCTCTCGTCCGCGCACGCTTCGAGGCTCGCGGGCGGCGGCTTCCCCTTCGCCCTCGCGAACGTCAGAGTCAGCGTCGGCGGCCACGCGGCGCAACTCTTCTACGTCTCGCCGACGCAGATTAACTTCCAGATGCCGGCGGGGCTCGCCCCCGGCCCCGCGGAAGTCTCGGTCGTCAACCACGACGGCTTCGAGACGCGCGGCCTCTTCAACGTCGTGCGCGTCGCGCCGGGCGTCTTCACAGCGAACGGCGCGGGCACGGGCGAGGCGCTGGCGCTCGACAATCAAACGCTTCGCCCCGGCCCCTTCGACGTGACTGACGAAGCGGGCGGCGCGCGTCGTCTCATCATCTTCTGCACGGGGCGGCGCGACGCCGCGAAGGTCGAAGCCTTCGTCGGCGGTCGCGCCGTCAAGGTCGAATCGGTCGTCCCCTCGCCTGACCTGCCGGGGCTCGACCAGTTGCATGTGGCGCTCCCTTCGTCTTCGAGGGGGGCGGGCGCGGCCACGCTCGTCGTACGCGCGGACGGGACGGAGGCAAACCGCTCGACGCTGACGTTGACGGCCAACGGCCCGCCGCCGCGCGCCGCGCGCGTGGAGTTGACGCCGACTTCAGCCGTCGTGCCCGTGGGCGGCGAGACGCGCTTCGTCGTCCGCGCGTTCGACTCGCTCGGCGCTGAGATTGAGAAGCCGGCGGCGGTCTTCGCCGTCGATGATGAGAAGGTCGCTTCGGTCGATGCCAACGGGCTGGCGGCCGCGTTGTCGCCGGGGACGGTGTCGATAAGGGTCAGCGTAGTTGATGTCTCGGCGGAGGCGAGTCTGCGCGTCGTAGAGCGCACGCTCGTCGTCAACGAGGTGCTGGCCGACCCGCCCGACGGGTCGGCCGGCGACGCCAACCACGACGGCGTGCGCGTCGGGGCCGAAGAGGAGTTCGTCGAGTTGGTCAACGGAACATCCGAGACGCTCGACCTCTCGGGCTGGACTCTGCGGACGCGCCAACCCGGCGGCACGGCCGAAGTCGCGCGCCACACGTTCCCGCAGGGCTACGCGCTCCCGCCGGGCGAGGCGCTCGCGCTCTTCGGCGGCGGGAACCCCGACGCGGACGACCCTTTCTTCGGCGGCGCGCGCGTCGGCACGGCTTCGACCGGCTCGCTCTCGCTCACAAACGCGGGGCTCACCATCGTCGTCCGCGACGCGGCGTCGAATCTGGTGACGCGATTCACGTACGGTTCCGCCGACGACGGCTTTGGCGGCGACTCGGTCAACCAATCAATCACGCGCGCGCCCGACGTGTTCGGCGGCTTCGCGCTTCACACTTCGGCGGGCGGCGCGCGCAGGTTCTCGCCGGGCCGGAGGGTGGACGACTCGTTCTTCCTCGAACGCGCGGGGCTGCTCACGCGCGTGACCCTGACGCCCGCCGAGAGGAATGTTTTTGTCGGCGAGTCGGCGAGTTTTACGGCCCGGGCGTTCGATCAGTTTGGGAGAAGTCTGAAGGGCGTCGCTTTCGTCTTCGAGTCGAGCGACGCGGGCGTGGCAATCGTCGAGTCATCCGTAGCAGACGAGGCGGGCGGCTCCGTGGGCGTCAGCCTGCGCGGTCTGAGTCCGGGCGCGTCGTCGGTCACGGCGACGGCGACCGAGGGCGCGCGCTCCGTCAGCAGCGTCGCCGTCAACCTGCTCGTGCAGAGGCGTCCGCCGAAGGTCACGCGCGTCGAAGTCTCTGCGGCCGAGTCAGAACTGAATCGCGGCGGCTCGGCCCACTTGTCCGCGCGCGCGTTTGACGAGGACGGGCAGGAGGTCGTCGACGCGCGCTTCGTCTGGCGCTCTTCGGACGCGTCCGTCGCCACCGTTGACGATACAGGGATGCTCAAAGCGGTCGGCGTCGGCCCGGTTCGGATAACAGCCGCCACCGACGACCGGCGCGGCGCGGAGGCCGTTGGTCACGTCGAAGTGAACGTCCGCCTGCCGCTCGTCGTCAACGAACTGCTCGCGGACGTGCCGCCCGACACGAACGACACCGCGACCGTCGAAGGCGACGCGAACCGCGACGGCGCACGCAGCGCGGACGACGACGAGTTCGTCGAGATCGTCAACGCCTCGGACGAGCCGGTCGAGCTTTCGGGGCTGCAAATCTCGGACGCGTCGGCCACGCGCTTCACCTTCCCCGCGGGCGCGACGCTCGAAGCCGGGAGCGCCGCCGTCGTCTTCGGCGGCGGCTCGCCGCCGGCCGACGCCGAAGCGTTCGGGGGCGCGCTCGTCTTCAAGGCCGGCTCGCTCGGTCTGAACGACACCGGCGACACGCTCACGCTCAAACTCCCGCTCGCGGCGCGCACACACGTCGTCGCCTCGGTCACGTACGGCGTCGCGGGCGACGCCGCCGCGCCCAGAGACCAATCGCTGACGCGCTCGCCGGACGCCTCCGTTTCGACGGCTGGCGGCGGCTTCGGCCCGCACACGAACGCAGGCGAATCGGCCGGGCGCGTCTATTCACCCGGCACGCGCGCCGACGGGACTCCGTTCGGCTCGCCAACGCTCTCGCGCATAGAGGTCGAGCCGGCCGACGCCACGCTCGAAATCGGCGAGACGCGCGCCTTCACAGCACGCGCGTTCGCACGGACGGGCGACGTGGAGACAGAAGTCACGCGCGTCTGGTTCATCTGGGCCGCAACCGACGCAAACCTGCTGACCGTCACGCCCAACGAAGGGCAGGCGGTCAACGCCGTCGCACAAGCACCGGGCACGGTCACGCTCCACGCGCGCGCAGGCGGCATCGAAGGCTCCGCCGTCGTCAACGTCAACCCGGCCCCGACACCGACTCCCACACCGACACCGCTCCCGACACCGACACCGACGCCGACTCCGACTCCCACGCCGTCACCGACGCCAACGCCGGCACCCACTCCGACTCCGACTCCGAGTCCTTCGCCGACGGTTACGCCGACGCCGTCGCCTACTCCTGTACCAACGCCGACGCCCTCGCCGACTCCGACGCCGACGCCGACTCCGACTCCGACGCCGAGTCCCACACCGAGCCCGACTCCGGGCCCGGCGGCGCGCGTCGTCATCAGTCAGGTCTATGGCGGCGCGGGCTGCGGGAGCGCGAACTGTTCGACCTTCAGGAACGACTACGTCGAGCTTTTCAACCGCGGCTCGGTGGCCGTCTCGCTCGAAGGATGGTCGGTGCAGTACGCCGCCGCGACGGGGATGGGAAACTGGCAGGTGACGCCTCTGACCGCCTTCACGCTCGCGCCGGGCGGGCGCTACCTCGTGCGCGAGGCCGGCAACCTGAACGGCGTCAGTCCCCTCCCGGCGCACGACGCCTCCGGCTCGACCAACATGAGCGCGACCGCCGGCAAGGTCGCGCTCGTCAGCAACGCCGCGGCGCTCTCGGGCGCGTGCCCCTCCGCGACGAGCGTCGTAGACCTCGTCGGCTACGGCTCAAACGCCAACTGCTTCGAGTCCACGCGCGCCCCCGCGCCGAGCACGACCAAAGCCCTCGTCAGAAAGGGCGACGGCTGCACGGACACGGACGACAACGCCGCCGACTTCCTGTCGTCCACCCCGAACCCGCGCAACAGCGCGACGCCCGCCCAACCCTGCGCGGGCGCGCAAGCGAAAACGGGAGGGCCCTTCTCCTTCGCGGAGTGGACTCTCCCGTCGTTTGAATCGTTCCTTTTAGGCGACGCGCCGGCCACGCCTTTCGACGTGGCCTGTTTTGCCGCCCGCCCCGCGTCGCTCAGCGCACGACGCCCGTCAGCGGGCTCGAAGCGCTTGCGTAGAGGCGCTTGGGCATCCTCCCCGCGAGGTACGCGAGGCGTCCGGCCTCGACCGCGAGACGCATGGCCCGGGCCATCCGCCCCGCGTCCGCCGCCTCCGCAATCGCCGTGTTCATCAAAACGGCGTCCACGCCCAACTCCATCGCGACCGCCGCGTCGCTGGCCGTGCCGACGCCCGCGTCCACGATGATGGTCGCGTGGGGCAGTTGCTCGCGCATGATCGCGAGGTTCGCCGGGTTCTGCACGCCGAGCCCCGAGCCGATGGGGGCCGCCAGCGGCATCACGGCCGCGCAGCCCGCGTCGAGCAGCTTCTTCGCCATGATGAGGTCGTCCGAGAAGTAGGGCAGGACTTGAAAGCCCTCGCGGACGAGCACGCGCGCCGCTTCGAGCGTCTGCTCGTTGTCGGGGAAGAGTGTCGTCTGGTCGCCGATGACTTCGAGCTTGATGAGGTCGGTCTGCAAAGCCTCGCGCGCGAGCCGCGCCGTGCGCACCGCCTCGTCGGCTGTGTAGCAGCCGGCGGTGTTCGGAAGGATGACGAGCTTCGGGTCGAGGTGGTCGAGGAACGACTCGGTCTTGCGGTCCAGGGGTACGCGCCGCACGGCGACCGTCACCATCTCCGCGCCCGAGGCGCGGTGCGCCGCCTTCATCTCCTCGAAGCTGCGGTACTTCCCCGTCCCGACGATCAGCCGCGACGAGAAGACGCGCCCGGCGACCTCGAAAGTCTCGGACGTTGCTTCGACTGCTGTGGACATTTTTATGAGTGCTCTTTCTGTAGGATGATTCCGCGCCGAACACGGCGGGGCGGACTGCGCACAATTTACACCCAGACGACCGTAAACCAAAAACAGTCGCCCCGGCCTACAGAAACGTTGAGGGATTTTTCTTCCGGCGCGCGTCAGCCGCCGCCGACGAAGTGGACGATCTCGACGCGGTCGCCGTCGGAGAGTCTGTGTGCGGGCCAGTCGGCGCGCCTGACGACTTCGCGGTTGTGCTCGACGGCGAGCCGCTCGGGCGCGAGCGCGAGTTGTTCGACGAGCGACAGGAGCGTCGCGCCCTCCTCCACTTCCTTCGCCTCGCCGTTGACCTCTACACGCAAGCGCGCCTCCCCTGGAGTCACAGTCACTGGTGGATGATGCGGCGCATCTCCGCCGAGTCGTCGCCCGCGGCGGCGCGGATGATGATGGCCGCGCGCCCCGAGGTGAAGCGCGGGAGCAGCGCGCGCACGACGCCGACGCCCTGCGCGTCGGTCGCCGTCGAAAGGATGAGCGGCCGGAAGGAGGTGCCGAGGACTTTGACGGTCACCGACGCCTCGACCTCGGGCTTCTGGCCGTAAGCGCCGCGCCCGACGTAGACCTTGACCGTCGCCAACTGACCCGCGCGGAACTCGCCCTCGTCGTCGAGCAGCGTCAGGTAAAGCTCGTTCGAGAGCAACTGCGGCGGCTCGATAATCTCGGCCGCCAACACCACGGGCGCGGGCGGCGGCGCGACCTCAACCGGCGGCGCGGGCTTCGGCGCGGGCGGCCTCGACACGGGGCGCGGGGGGAAATTTTCGAGGGCGCTAATCTCGTCGGCGAGCGTCGCCAGAATGACTATCTCCGGCTCTGACTTCGCGGGCGGCTTCGGAGCGGGCGGCTTGGCAGCGGGCGGCTTGGCTGGCTCCGCCACCTTCGGCTCGTCCGCCTTCGGAGTGGCCGGAGGGGGCGGAGCCGCTTCCACGGGCGGCCGTTCGGTCTTCACGGCCGGCGGGGACACCGGCTCTTCGGCCGGCGGCGCTTCCGCCACCGGCTCCGACTTTTTCTTACGCTGGCCGGCGGGCTTCTTTCCGGTCGGGGCGGGCTGCGCCTCGGCTTCGGGCGCGGCCGCGCCGCCGTTTGCGCCGCCCATGCGCTTGAGGTCTTCGATGCGGCCGTTCTTGATGGCGGCGATGATGAGCTTGTGCTGTCGCTGTAGCCGCTCGGTCAACGCGCCCTCGTCGAAGCCCTTGCTGATGAGGTCTTCGTAGGGGGTGCGCTTGCTGGCGATGATGGCGCCGCCGACGTAGACGAGCGAGAGGATGAGTGGCGTTTCGAGCCCCTTGTCCTCCGTCTGGACGTGGTAGGTGACTCCGTCGAACGGGACGTCGGTGTTGAATCCGGTAATCACGTAGTCGGGCGCGAAGTCGAAACGGGGACGCGGTCTGGGCCGTGGCGGCGGGCGCCTCCGGCGGGGGTAAAAATCAAAGTAGCACAGCGCCCGGAAGCCGGTCAATCTCCTTGCAAAACAGGGCTTTGGGCGCGGGGCGCATCGCCTTGACACGTCGCGGGACGTGGACTAGGATTGCCCTTGTACCATGATTCTCAAACTTTACTACGGCCGCTCCGGGGTCGCTTTTTCAGCGTAAGCTGACGGGGAGGATAGTGTGTTCAATCTGTCCGACTACCTGCCTATCGTGCTCATGTTTTTGGTCGCCATCGGGTTCGCCGCCGGCAACGTCCTGCTCTCGCAGCTCGTCGGCCAGCACAAGGCCACGCGCACCAAGACGATGCCCTACGAGTGCGGCAAAGACCCCGTGGGCTCGGCGCGCGAGCGCTTCTCCGTCAAGTTCTACCTCGTGGCGATGATCTTCATCCTCTTCGACATCGAGCTGATCTTCCTGCTCCCGTGGGCGGTCGTCTTCCGCGACTTCGTCACGCAGCACGGGCTGGGGCTGCTCATCTACGTCGAGATGATGACGTTCGTGGCGCTGCTTCTGGTCGGCTACGTCTACATCCTGAAGAAGGGACTGTTCGAGTGGGGCGACCGCGCGCGCAGGGAGGCCGAGGCCGAGTCGCGCGCGCTCCACCTCAGAGAGTCGCGCGAGCGCGCGACGCGCGGCACGGCGGCTCAGCCGGCGCGCGCGGCCTGAAGGCAAGGGGGTTTTCCGCTATGGGTTTAGAGAATTTCATCGCCGAGGCGCTGCCCGACATCATCACGACGCGGCTCGACTCGCTCGTCAACTGGGCGCGCAAGTCCTCGCTCTGGCCGGCGACCTTCGGGCTCGCCTGCTGCGCCATCGAGATGATGGCCACGACCGACTCGCGCCACGACCTCGCGCGCTTCGGCTCCGAGGTCTTCCGCGCCAGCCCGCGACAGGCCGACGTGATGATCGTCTCGGGGCGCGTCTCGCGCAAGATGGCGCCCGTCCTGAGGCGCATCTACGACCAGATGCCCGAGCCGAAGTGGGTCATCTCGATGGGCGCGTGCGCCACCTCGGGCGGAGTCTTCGACAACTACGCCATCGTTCAGGGCGTGGACAAGATAGTCCCCGTGGACGTTTACATCCCGCGCTGCCCGCCCCGCCCGGAAATGCTCATCCACGCCATCCTGATGCTACAGGATAAGGTGATGAGAGAGTCCCTGCGCGACCGCGACGACGTGCCGCCCGAGGAAGCCTACGAGGCCGTCCCGCCGGGGACGCTTCCCGCGGTGGGCGTCTCGGCCACCAACGAGGCCGCCGCGCAGGAGACGACTTCGCGCCCCTACACCATCGCCTCGCGGCACGAGCGCCGCAGGTCGAGTTAAAGGCAGTGTGTAAGTGATGAGTGATAAGTGATAAGAAGTGGCTTCTTGTCCTATCTCATCACTTATCACCCATCACTTATCACTCAAAGATATGTCCCAAGACATCGAGCGAGAGAAAGAGATTGCCGCCGGGTCGCACCGCGCGAACTCGTACCCGGTGCCGCCGGCCGAGCTTGTGTCGGCCTTAAGGCGCGACAACGAGGCGTGGGTCGCCGATGCGGTCGAGGCTTTCGGCGAGTTGACGCTCGTCGTGCCGCGCGCGGCAATAGCGGAGGTCTGCGCGCACCTGAAAACCGCGCCCGGATTCGAGTTCGACATGCTCTCGGACATCGCGGGCGCCGACCGCGGGCCGGAGGAGGAGCCGCGCTTCGAGGTCAACTACCACCTCTTCTCGACCAAGCGGTTCCACCGCCTACGGCTCAAGGTGCTGCTCGAACAGGAGGACACGCACGTCCCGAGCGTGACGGGCGTCTGGCGCACGGCCAACTGGCACGAGCGCGAGACGTTCGACATGTTCGGCGTCGTCTTCGACGGCCACCCGGATTTGCGGCGCATCCTGCTGCCGGACGACTGGCAGGGGCACGCTCTGCGCAAAGACTTCCCACTGCGGGGCTATGAACCGTACAGCCTGACCTGAGGCGTCGTCGGTATGATGAACCCGAATCAGGCGCAGCCCGGCGGTTCGTTCCAGCAGCCGCCCGTCCAGCAGCAGAAGGGCTGTCTGGCGCGGAACTGGATGTGGCTGCTTCCGGCCGGCTGTCTCGGGTTGATACTCGGCCTGGTCGCGCTCGTCGCCGGCATCTTCCTGATCGCGATGTCGGCGATGAAGTCGTCGGACGTTTATCAGGGGGCGCTCAAAGTCGCGCAGTCACACCCGGCGGCAATCGAGCGGATGGGCGAGCCGATTAAGGACGGCTGGTTCGTCAAGGGCAACGTCAAAGTCGACGCCGGCGGCGGCAGCGCCAACCTTGAGATTCCGGTCTCCGGCCCGAAGAAGTCGGGGACGCTCTTCGTTACGGCGGTCAGCCCCGACGGCGCGTGGATGTACGAGCGGCTCGACCTCGCCGTCGAGGGCGTCGAGACCGTCTCGCTGCTCGACCGCAACGTCGTCCAGCCGCCCGACAGCGCGGCCGTCGATGTCGAGGAGGACGCCGACGACGGCGTAGATGCCTCCGGTGAAAGCTCACCGGATGGCGGCGTCGAGCAGACGCCTTCGGGGCCGGGCCATTCTTTGAACCTCGGTGCCAATTTGGATGAGAAGGCGCTGGAAAAACCCGAGCCAGCATACCCCGCGCTCGCGAAGGCTGCGCGCGCCACGGGCAAGGTCACAGTGATGGTCTGGGTGGACGAGTCGGGCAGAGTAACGCAGGCGCTTCCTGCCTCGGGACACCCGCTCCTGCGGCAGGCCGCCGTCGCCGCGGCGCGCCAAGCCCGTTTCGCGCCGGAACTGCGGGACGGCAAGCCTGTGAAGTTCGGCGGCGTGCTGACCTACACCTTTGTGCTCGAATAGTAGTGATTTAAGAAAGATTTTGGCATGAGCGCATCAACGACAAACCTTCCGCCCGCGTTCGAGGTCGTAGACCGGCCGCTCGACACGCAGATGACCATCTCGTTCGGGCCGCAGCACCCGTCCACGCACGGCGTGCTCCGGCTCGAACTCGTCCTCGACGGCGAGATGGTCGTCAAGTGCGTGCCCGACATCGGCTACCTGCACACGGGGATGGAGAAGCTCTTCGAGTACAAGAAGTACCAGCAGGGCATCGTCATCACCGACCGCATGGACTACCTCAACCCTCTGGGGAACAACCTCGCCTACTGTCTGGCGGTCGAGAAGCTTCTGGGGCTCGAAATCCCCGAGCGCGCGCAGGTCATCCGCGTCATGATGTGCGAGTTCCAGCGCATCGCCTCGCACATGGTCTGGCTCGGGACGCACGCCTTAGACATCGGCGCGATGACGGTCTTCTTCTACGCCTTCCGCCAGCGCGAGAGGATTCTCAACCTCATCGAGGCCGCCTCGGGCGAGCGCATGACGCCGAGCTACTTCCGCATCGGCGGGCTGATGATGGACTTGCCCGCCGGCTTCGACCGCCGCGCGCGCCAGTTCACGGAAGACTTCCCGGCGGCCGTCGACGAGTGGCACGACCTGCTCTCGGGCAACCGCATCTTCCAGAACCGCACGAAGGGCGTCGGCATCATCTCCGCCGAGGACGCCATCGACTGGGGCCTGACGGGCCCGCCCTTGCGCGGCAGCGGCGTCCCGCTCGACATACGCCGCGCCAACCCGTACACGGGCTACGAGACCTACGAGTTCGAGGTGCCGGTCGAGCACGGCTGCGACGTGTGGTCGCGCTACATGGTGCGGATGCGCGAGATGATCGAGTCGAACAAAATCATCCGTCAGGCGCTCGACCGCCTGCGCCCCGGCCCCATCAAGGCCGACGCGCCGAAGGTCGTGCTGCCCGAGCGCGAGGCGATGAAGACGCACATGGACGCGCTCATCCACCACTTCCTGATCGTCGCCGAGGGCTTCAACGTCCCCGTGGGCGAGGTCTACCAGCCCATCGAGGGGTCGAAGGGCGAGCTCGGCGTCTACGTCAAGTCCGACGGCGGCCCCAAGCCCTCGCGCGTCCATGTGCGCGGCCCCAGCTTCGTCAACCTCTCGGCGCTGCCCGTCATGTCCGAGGGCGAGATGGTCGCCGACGTGGTCGCCATCATCGGCTCGCTCGACATCGTGCTCGGGGAAATTGACAGATGAGCAACCAGTTCACACCGAACAACCCGCTGCCGCAGGAGGCGAAGGTGCCTCCCGAGATGGCCGTCTTCTCGCCGGAGGTCGAGGCGGAGATTGACCGGCACCTCGCGAAGTATCCCGTGAAGCGCTCGGCCATCCTGCCGCTGATGTTCATCGTCCAGCGCGAGCGCGGCGGCTGGCTCGACCCGCCGGGCGTGGCTTATCTGGCCGACCGCCTCGGCGTGCGCATCACCGACATCTGGGAGGTCGCGACCTTCTACTCGATGATCAACACCGAGCCGGTCGGCAAGTATCACCTGCAGGTCTGCAAGACGCTCTCGTGCAAAATCATGGGCGCCGGCACGGTCACGGCGAAGTGCACGGAGCGGCTCGGCATCAAGCCGGGTCAGACGACCGACGACCGGATGTTCTCGCTCTCGGAGGTCGAGTGCCTCGGCTCGTGCGGCACCGCGCCGATGATGCAGATCGGCTTCGACTACTACGAGAACCTGACGGCCGAGAAGGTCGACGAAATCATCGACAGGTGCCAGAGCGGCGAGCTGTCGAACGGCGTCCGCTGAAGAAGATTATGTTTATCGGTGCGATTGGCTGCGAGCCTTTACAACTGCGGCGGGTGCTTTTGGAGAACTCCGCTTCGCTCGACGTGTACCGCGCCAACGGCGGCTACGAGGCGCTGCGGCAGGTGCTGAACGGCATGTCGCCCGACGACGTGATCGGCGAGGTCAAGAAGTCTGCGCTGCGCGGGCGCGGCGGCGCGGGCTTCCCGACGGGGATGAAGTGGGGCTTCGTCCCGAAGGACTCGCCGAAGCCGAAGTACGTCGTCTGCAACGCCGACGAGTCCGAGCCGGGCACCTTCAAAGACCGCTACCTGATGGAGCGCGACCCGCACATGCTCATCGAGGGCATGCTGATCGCGGCCTACGCGCTCGGCGCGCGCACCAACTACATCTACACGCGCGGCGAGTACCGCTACCTCATCGAGATTATGGACGTGGCGCTCGAAGAGGCGCGCGCCGCGGGCCTGCTCGGCGAGAAGATTCTGGGCACCGACTTCAACTGCGAAATCTACACGCACTCGGGCGCGGGCGCTTACATCTGCGGCGAGGAGACGGCGCTCCTCAACTCGCTCGAAGGCTTGCGCGGCCACCCGCGCATGAAACCGCCCTTCCCCGCGGTCGCGGGTCTTTACGGCTGCCCGACGGTCGTCAACAACGTCGAGACCTTGACGGCCGTGCCCGACATCATCCGCATGGGCGGCGAGGCGTGGCAGAAGTTGGGGACGGAGAAGAGCGGCGGGACGAAGGTGTGGAGCGTGTCCGGCCACGTCAACCGCCCCGGCGTCTACGAACTGCCGATGGGCTACGCGCACATGGAGAAGTTCATCCACGAGGACTGCGGCGGGATGCTCGGCGGCAGGAAGTTGAAGGCGGTCATCCCCGGCGGCTCAAGCGTCTACATCATGCCGGCCTCGGACATCGAGGGCAAAGACGTGCGGATGGACTACGAGGGGCTGGTCGCGGCCGGCTCGATGGTCGGGTCGGGCGGCTTCATCGTGATGGACGAGACCGTCGACGTGTTCGAGTCGACGAAGAACCTGACCGAGTTCTACAAGCACGAGTCCTGCGGCTGGTGTACGCCCTGCCGCGAGGGCACCGACTGGCTCGTCAAGGTCTTCAAGCGCATCGAGGCCGGCGAGGGACGCCCCGACGACGCGCAACTGCTTTTAGACATCGTGGACAACATCGAGGGCAAATCCTTCTGCCCGCTCGGCGACGCCGCGTCGTGGCCCATCCAGTCGGCCATCAAGAAGTTCCCCGAGGACTTCCGGCGCAAAGTCATGAACGGCAGCGGCGGCAACGGCCATGTCAAAGACGGACTGCCGACGGCCTGAGCGCCGCGCGCAGGAATATCGAAGATGAAAAGTCTCCTCCGCATCATCGCGCTGACCGGCTGCGTCGCGTCCACGTCTGCCGTGCCCTCGGCCGCGGCGACGCCGGCGGCCGTCGCCGCCGCACAGTGTCGCGGCACCGACCGCATTATCGGCAAGCAACTCAGGTTCGCGCGCGGCCGCACGACCGCCGTCATCAAGGACACGGTTCGCCTGTGCACGATGCACGAGTACTACTTCCGCGCGCGGGCGGGGCAGAAAATCACGGCGCACCTCGTCACGGGCGACCGCACCTCCATGACGCTCTTCACGTCGAGCGGCGAAACCGTCTTCGACGGCACGAAGGACTTCGAGGGCGAACTGCCCGAGGGCGGCCAGTTCTCGCTCCAAATCGGCACCGACGTGACGGCCGCCTACACGCTCGAAGTAACGATCAGGTGAACGGTATCGGTTTAAGAATAATGCCAGCAGAATCAGTCAAGGTCACAATCAACGGGCAGGAGTTGCAGGTCGAGAAGGGCGCGCGGCTGATCGACGTGTGCAGGGAGAACGGGTACTCGATACCGTCGTTCTGCTACTACGCCGACCTCGCGCTCCAGGCTTCGTGCCGGATGTGTCTGGTGCGCATCGAGAAGATGCCGAAGCTCCAGACCTCCTGCACCATCACCTGCACGGACGGGATGGTCGAGTTCCTTCTCGCAAATCATCCGCTCGACTGCCCCGTCTGCGACCGCGGCGGCGAGTGCGAGTTGCAGGAGATGGTCTTCGACTGGGGCAACCTCGAAGAGCGCTTCACCGAGCGGAAGAACTACGCGCCGGAGAAGTTCCTCTCCCCCATCGTCGCCAACGACCCGCAGCGGTGCATCCTCTGCAAGCGCTGCACGCGCGTCTGCGACGAGTGGATGGGCGAGGACGCCATCGAGGCCGGCGGGCGCGGCGCGCACACCGTCATCGGCACCTACGGCGGCTGGCTCAACTGCTCGCAGTGCGGCAACTGCATCGAGGTCTGCCCGACGGGGACGCTGCTCGACGCCACCTACCGCCACCAGACGCGGCCGTGGGAGCTTTCGCGCACGACCTCGACGTGCAGTTTCTGTTCCGACGGCTGTCAGTTCTCGGTCGGCTCGCGGCGCGGCGAGGTGATGAGGGTCGTCGCGCGCGACCGCTACGTCAACGGTCACAACGGCGAGTTCCTCTGCATCAAGGGACGTTTCGCGCACCCGTTCGTCAACCACGAGGAGCGCCTGCGGACGCCGCTCGTCCGCTACAAGAAGGGCGGCCGGCTCGTCCCCGCGACGTGGGAGGAGGCCGTCCGCTTCGCCACGGAGAAGCTCAAAGAGGTCACGGCGGCGCACGGCGGCGGCGCGGTCGGCGTCGTCGGGAGCCCGCGGCTGACGAACGAGTCGAACTGGGCCATGCTCAAGTTCGCGCGCGAGGTGCTGGGCACCGACAAGTACACCGCGACCGAGGCGTTCTCGCTCGTCCCCTTCTTCGAGAATCTGTCCGCGCCCGTCGCGACGCACCGCGACATACGCCGCGCCAAGACCATCGTGCTCATCGGCGGCGAGCCCGAAGAGTTGCAGCCGCTCACGGGGCGCGCCATCCGGCAGGCCGTGCGCAACGACGGCGCGAAGCTCGTCATCATCAACAGCACCCCGATTCGCCTGAAGCAGCAGGCCGCGCAGTTCATACACGTCCGGCCGGGCTCGGAGGACGCGGCCGTGCTCGCGCTGGCCTCGCCGGGCGACGCGGGCGCGGCGGCGCGAAAGCTCGGCGTCGAGGCGGACGAAATCGCGCGCGCCAGCCAGCTTATCAGCGAGACGGAGGGCGACGTGGTCGTCCTCTTCGGCGGCGAGCTGGGCGCGGAGGCGCAGGCTGTGCTCGCGCGGATGCCCGCCTCTTTCGGCGAGCGCGAGGGGCGACGCTTCCTCTTACACCCGCTGCCGCTCTTCAACAACAGCGTGGGCGTTCACGACCTCGGGCTGATGTCGGGCGCTTACAACCCGCTCGAAATCCTCGACGCCGCCGGCTCCGGCGTGCGCGCGATGTACGTGGCGGGGAGCTTCCTGCCCGCGCATCTCGAAGGGCGCGAGGACGCGCTCGCGCGGCTCGACTTACTAATCGTTCAGGAGCTTTTCCTGACCGAGACGGCGCTGGCGGCCGACGTGATCTTCCCCGCGGCTTCGTTCGCCGAGGTCGACGGGACGTTCACGAACAACGGCGGCCTCGTCCAGCGCGTGCGCCAGTCGATACCGCCCATCCATCAGTCGAAGCCCGACTGGGCCATCACCTCGCAGCTCGCGTCGGCGCTGGGCCGCGACCTCGGCTTCCAGATGTCTTCGAGCAACATCTTCCACGAGATCGCGCGCGGCGTCCCCGCTTACGAGGGCTTGCGCTACCCGCTGCTCAAGGACGAGACGCAGCCTGTGCAGGTGAAGCACGCGCGCGCGGCGGGCGGCGACGGCGCTTCGTTCATCGCGGCCTTGCGCGAGGCGGTCGGCTCGCTCGACGAGACGGCCGAGAAGACGACCGAGACGCCCCCCGTCGGGCACGAGCTGTTCAAGCTCGGCGTGCTGACGAGCAAGGTGCCGCAGTTCCACCTGCTCGCCGCGGGCAACCCCGAGCCCGAGAGCGTCCTGATCTCGCCCCTCTACCAGATAACCATCGACCCCGGGCTGCGCCGCGAGTCGGCCGCGGGAGACTGAAAAGGAAGTGACGAGTGTTGAGTGATGGGTGATAAGAATGAAGAAGTGGCTTCTTCCTCTTATCAAAACTTATCACTCAGCACCTGTCACCTATCACTAACCTTATGGACTGGCTTGCAAACCAAATCGGGTCTGACTGGGCGCGCGCCGTGGGGCAGCTCGTGGGGATAAACGTCGGCTTCGTCGTCGTGCTGATGATCGTGGCCTACACGGTGCTGGCCGAACGCCGCGTGCTCGGGTTCATACAGGGGCGTCTGGGGCCGAACCGCGTGGGGCCGGGCGGACTCTTCCAGCCGTTCGCCGACCTCCTGAAGTTCATCTTCAAGGAGGAGATTACGCCCTCGGCCTCGACGCGCTTCGTCTACTTCCTCGCGCCCATCATCGCCATCACGGCGGCGCTGATGCCGATCATCGTCTACCCGTTCGGCCCCGTGGTCTGGCTGCCCTTCGTCGGCGAGTTCTCGCTCGTCATCGCGCGCTTCGACATCGCGCTGCTCTACGTCCTGGGCATCACTTCGGTCGGCGTCTACGGCGTGGCGCTCGCCGGCTGGTCTTCCAACTCGAAGTACAGCCTGATGGGGAGCCTGCGCGCGGCGGCGCAGATGATCTCCTACGAGCTGAGCCTCGGGCTCTCGCTCGTCGGCGTCGTCCTGATGTCGGGGACGCTCGACCTCTACTCGATAGTCGAGCAGCAGGGCGGCTGGTACGGGATGCGCTGGAACCTCTGGGACTTCAACCGCGTGCCGCAGGTCATCGGCTTCATCACGTACCTGATTTCGGCCATCGCCGAGACGAACCGCGTGCCGTTCGACCTGCCCGAGGCCGAGACCGAGCTGGTCGCGGGCTTCCACACCGAGTACTCGGCGCTCAAGTTCGCGCTCTTCTTCATGGCCGAGTACGTCAACATGTTCACGGTCTCGATGCTGGCGACGACGCTCTTTTTGGGCGGCTGGCAGGGGCCTTTCGTGGACGTGTTCCCGTGGCTCGGCGTCGTCTGGTTCCTGCTCAAGGTGTCGTTCTTCCTGTTCCTCTACATCTGGCTGCGCGGGACGCTGCCGCGCTTCCGCTTCGACCAGTTGATGAGCTTCGGCTGGAAGTTCCTGCTGCCGGTCGCCATCGCCAACGTGGTTCTGACGGCGACGCTGCTGTTCATCCGCTGGAGTTGATTCTGAAGGCGCGCGGCGGCGCGCGACGGCTGACGCTATGGATTGGTTTCCCACGGTAACGCAACTGCTCTTCGTGCTCTTCGGCGGGATGGCGCTGGGCTGCGCGGTCGCGATGGTCGCGCAGCGCAACCCGCTCTACAGCGCCATCTCGCTGGTGGGCGTCTTCGTCTCGCTCGCCTGCCTCTACGTGCTCTTGCAGGCGCCCTTTATCGCGGCCATCCAGGTCATCGTCTACGCGGGCGCGATCATGGTGCTGGTCATCTTCGTCATCATGCTCCTCAACGTCGAGGAGGAGGCGCGCCGCCCGCTGCGGCTGACGTACCTCATCCCGGTCGGGGTGCTTTTGGCGGCGGTGCTCGTGGGCGAGGCGGCCTTCATGCTCCAGCTCGGCAGCGGCTCGGCGCGCATCACGCCGGTCGCGCCCGCCGCCTCGGACGTGGGGCTGACGGCTTCAATCGGGACGGGGATGTTCACGAAGTACCTTCTGCCCTTCGAGGTCACGTCGGTGCTCATCCTGATGGCGCTCGTCGGCGCGATCACGCTGGCGCGACAGGGGCGGACGCCGCTCCTCGCCGCGCCCGGCGCGCCCACCGAGGAGACGCCCGTGCTGACGACGGGGCGGGGCCAGCCGGCGATTACGCCCGGCGACACCGCCGCGACGGGGCGCGCCTTCGCGCGCGAGCAGATTGAGCGCGAGGAGTCCGCGGCGGCCGCGCCCGCCGCCCGCGCGCGCGAGGCGGAAGAAAGGGGGGAGGGATGATCCCTTTGACGTGGTACCTGGCGCTGTCGGCCGTGCTGTTCACCATCGGGGTGGTCGGCGTCATCATCAAGCGCAACGCCATTCAGATGTTCATGTGCATCGAGCTGATGCTGAACGCCGTCAACCTGACCTTCGTCGCCTTCTCCAGCTACTTCGGCGACGTGACGGGGCAGCTCTTCGTCTTCATCGTGATGACGGTCGCGGCCGCCGAGGCCGCCGTCGGTCTCGGGATTATCATCGCCATCTTCCGCAACCGCGAATCGCTCGACGTTGATGACGCGAGCCTGCTGAGACTTTAAAGGCAGTGATAGGTGATGAGTGATAAGTGACGAGAAAGAGCAGGAGAGTCCGCTGCCCGTTTTCACTTATCACTCATCACCTATCACTCATCACTCGTGACTTATGACCAATCACCTGCTCTCCGTCGTCGTGTTCGCGCCGCTCGTGGGCGCGGTCGTCTGCTGGCTGGTCGGCCGGAAGGTTCGCAGCGAGTCGCTCATCGGCGCGGTCGCGTGCGGCTCCGTGGCCGTCTCGGCGGTGTGCGCCTTCGTCGTCGCGTTCACCTCGTGGGGCGGCGCTGCGCTCACGACCGACCCGGCGCGCCCGGTCTTCAGCCACCTCTGGACGTGGATTCAGGTCGGCGGCTTCCGCGCGGACTACGGCTTCGCGATGGACAGGCTCTCGGGCGTCTACGCCTGCTTCATCACGTTCGTCGGCTTCCTCATCCACCTCTTCGCGACGGGGTACATGCACGGCGACCGCGGCTTCTACCGCTTCTTCGCCTACCTGAACCTCTTCATGTTCATGATGCTGACGCTGGTGCTGGGCGACAACCTGCTCCTGATGTTCGTCGGCTGGGAGGGCGTCGGGCTCTGCTCTTACCTGCTCATCGGCTACTACACCGACAGGAAGGAGGCCGGCGACGCGGCGAAGAAGGCGTTCGTCGCCAACCGCATCGGCGACTGGGGCGTCGTCCTCGGCATCATGCTCGTCTTCTGGCTGACGGCCGGCGCGGGGCACCCTTCGATCAGCTTCTTCGACAAGTCGCCCGACGTGCTCGGCGCGAGCGGCGGCCCGGGCGTGGTGAGCGCGCTGGCGACCATCGGCCGGATGGGCGTCGAGGCGTTCGACTGGCGGATGCTCTTCGCGGGCGGCATCACGTCCGCCGCGATACTCCTCTTCATCGGCGCGACGGGCAAGTCCGCGCAGATACCTTTGTACGTCTGGCTGCCCGACGCGATGGCCGGCCCGACGCCCGTCTCCGCGCTCATCCACGCCGCGACGATGGTCACGGCCGGCGTCTACATGGTCGTCCGCTGCTCTTTCATCTTCAAGAACGCGCCGACCGCGCTCTTCATCGTCGCCGTCATCGGAGCCGCCACCGCCATCTTCGCCGCGACCATCGCCATCGCGCAGAACGACATCAAGAAGGTGCTGGCCTACTCGACCGTCTCGCAGTTGGGTTACATGTTCCTCGCGTGCGGCGTGGGCGCGTTCGTCGCGGCCATCTTCCACGTAATGACGCACGCCTTCTTCAAGGCGCTCCTCTTCCTCGGCTCCGGCTCGGTCATCCACGGGATGCACCACGAGCAGGACATGCGCCGGATGGGCGGGCTGAAGAAGTACATGCCCGTCACCTTCGCGACGATGGCGACGGGCTGGCTCGCCATCAGCGGCTTCCCGCTCCTCTCGGGCTTCTTCTCGAAGGACGAGATTCTGTGGAAGACGTGGAGCAGCGAGTCGCTCGGCACCGCCGGCGCGGGCAAGATTCTGTGGGTCGTCGGCATCATCACCGCCGGGCTGACGGCCGTCTACATGACGCGCATGATGGTGATGACCTTCTGGGGCTCCGAGCGCTTCCGCGAGGCGCACGCCGGCGGGCAGGCCGACGAGGCTCACGCCCACGCGCACGACGAGGGCGCGAAGCCGCACGACGCGCACCACGCGGCGGCCGACCTCGGAGACGAAGAGGACGAACACGAGGAGCACCACCACGGCCCCGTCGAGCCGCACGAGTCGCCTTCGGTCATGACGTTGCCGCTCATCGTCCTCGCGATTCTTTCGGTCGCCGGCGGATGGGTCGGCATCCCATACGCTTTGAGCGGCGGCGCGGTGGCCAACTACTTCGAGCAGACGCTTGAGCCGGTCGTCGCGCACGCGCCCGAGGTCGGGGACGCCGCGCACGGTGCCGGCACGGCGTCGCACGCCGCCGGAGCGACCGCCCAACCCCCGGCCGCGCACGGTAACGAGGGCGCGTTGCCGCAGTCGGTCGGCGAGGGCGAGGCCGGCCACGGCTCGCCGGCGGGGACGGCCACCAACGCCGCGCACGGGGCCGCGGCCGAACACGCGCACGACCCGGAAGAGGTCTTCTGGGAGCGAGTCTTCACGGGCATCTCAATCGCCGTCGGCCTGCTCGGCATAGGCATCGGCTGGCTGGTCTTCCGGCGGCGGCCGCTGCTTGAGATGCCGAGGCTGCTGGAGAACAAATACTACGTGGACGAGGTCTACGACGCCGCGATCATCAACCCCGTCAAGGAGGGCTCGCGCGGCGTGCTGTGGCGCTTCGTGGACGTGGGAGTCATCGACGGGCTCGTCAACGGCGTCGGGCGCGGGACGGCCGCGCTCGGCGAGTTGCTGCGCTACCTACAACCCGGCTTCGTGCGCTCCTACGCGGCCATCATCCTGATCGGCGCGCTGGCCGTCGTCGGCTACTTCGCCTGGAACGCCTGGCAGCTCGGGCAGCTCGCACGGTAAAGGTCATGCTGCAACAACTGCTCACGATTCTCATCCTGCTCCCGTTCATCGGGGCGCTCGCCATCGCCGCGCACGGCCTCTTCGCGCCGTACGCGGACAAGAGGCATTACCGCTGGGTGGCGCTCGGCTTCTCGCTCGTCACCTTCGCGGCCTCGCTGCTGTTGCTGACGCGACCCGTGGGGCTCGGCGCGGGCGGCGCGTTCCACTTCGTGACCGACGTGCCGTGGGTCGAGTCCATCGGCGCGCGCTACCACGTCGGCGTCGACGGCATCAGCCTGTGGCTCGTGATCCTGACGACGCTGCTCATCCCCATCTCGATTCTTTCGAGCTGGAACTCGGTCGAGAAGCGGCCGCTGGCCTTCTTCGCCTTCATGCTGCTCCTGGAGTCGGCGATGATCGGCGTCTTCGTCTCGCTCGACCTGCTGCTGTTCTACCTCTTCTTCGAGGCGTCGCTCGTCCCGATGTTCTTCCTCATCGGCGCGTGGGGCGGCGAGCGCAGGCTCTACGCGGCGGTCAAGTTCTTCATCTACACGGCGGTCGGGAGCCTTTTGATGCTCGCCGGCATCATCTGGGTCTGGTACCTCTACGCGAACGGCGCGGGCGGCGGCGTCGGCACGTTCGACTACGCGCTCCTGCTCGACGCGCTCCAACAGGGGAAGCTCGGGCTGACCGCGGGCGGCATCGCCACGCGCGAGCAGTTCATCCTCTTCCTGCTCTTCGCCGTCGCCTTCTCGGTCAAGGTGCCGCTGTGGCCCTTCCACACCTGGCTGCCCGACGCGCACACCGAGGCCCCGACCGCCGGCTCGGTCATCCTCGCGGGCGTGCTCCTGAAGATGGGCACCTACGGATTGATGCGCTTCAACTTCGCCTTCTTCCCCGAGGCGACGCGCGAGCTGGCGCCGGTCTTCATCGTGCTCGCCGTCATCGGCATCATCTACGGCGCGCTGGTGGCGATGGTGCAGCCCGACGTGAAGCGGCTCGTCGCATACTCTTCCGTCAGCCACATGGGCTTCGTCGTGCTCGGGATGTTCAGTTTCACAGAGGCGGGGATGCAGGGCGCGCTCTACCAGATGCTCAACCACGGCGTCTCGACGGGGGCGCTCTTCCTGCTGGTCGGGATGATCTACGAGCGGCGGCACACGCGCATGATTTCCGACTTCGGCGGGCTGTCCAAGCCGATGCCGCTGTTCGCGACCTTCTTCGTGTTCACGTCGCTCTCGTCGGTGGGGCTGCCGCTTCTGAACGGGTTCGTGGGCGAGTTCCTCATCATGTTCGGCTTCTGGACTTCCGACCCGGCGGTGCACAACGTGACGCGCTCGTGGTTGGTGACGATGCTCGCGGCGACCGGCGTCATCTGGGCGGCCGTCTACATGCTCTGGATGTTGCAGCGCGTGCTCTTCGGCCGCGTCACGCACGCGGAGAATCGCCGTCTCGCGGATTTGAACTGGCGCGAGATTGGCTTGCTCACGCCGCTGCTCGTGCTGATGCTCTACATGGGCGCTTACCCGCGCCCGTTCCTCGCGCGCTCGCGCGCGAGCGTCGAGGCGGTGCGCGCGCGCGTCGTCGCGGGCGAGTCGCAGGGCGGCTTCCACGCCGAGGCGCGCGAGGCGAAGTGAACCATGAGTTTTCCGATGCGACGAATTAATCTGAACGTTCTGGCGCTCGCCTTCCTGCTCGCGGCGACGTGCGCGCCGGGGCTGGCGCGGCAGAGCGGGGCGACGCCCGCGCCGGCCGACCCCTTCGCGGGCGAGGGCTTCCGGCTCAAGGGGCTGGACGGGAAGTTCTACGACACCTCCGAGATGCGCGGCGATGTGCTCGTCGTAAGTTTCGGCGCGACGTGGTGCGTGCCGTGTACGTGGGAACTGGTCGCCGTCGAGGAGCTGAAGGTCGAGTACGCCGGCAAGCCCGTCAAATTCCTCTGGGTCAGCATCGAGAACCCGAAGAGCGTGTCGAACAACCTCCTCCGCCACTACGCGAAGGAGCGGCGGCTGACCGTCCCGGTGCTGCGCGACCCCGGCGGCGTGGCGCTCGCTCAGTACGAGAAGACCGGGCAGCGCATCCCCGTCCTCGTCTTCTTCGACACCGAAGGGGCGTTGAGCGCGCCCGTCCATCAGGGCATGTCGCAGGACATCGCGCGTTACAAGCAGATGGTGCGCGGGCGCGTCGACGCGCTCCTCGCCAAGCGCGGGGCGGGGCCGAGCGCCGCGTCCGCCGCAAAGTAGAATCACCCGCCGAACCTTTTCGGAAGCGTTTCGGCCGTCAGCGAGTTTGAGAAGATGAACCTTAGCTTCGCCATCAACCCCGTCGCGCCCGACATAAATTTTACGCTCCTGCTGCCGGAGATCATCCTGACGGTCGCGGGCGTCCTCGTCATGATCGTGGACGCCTTCACGCGGCGCACCGGCCGGCGCTGGCTGACGGGCGGGCTCGCGCTCGGGGGGCTCGCCGCCTCGACGGCCGCGACGCTCTGGCTGTGGTCGGGCGCGGGCGGCGCGGCGGTCGACTCGGCGTGGGGCGGGATGGTCGTCCTCGACCCGCTGCGGCTCTCCTTCACCATCGTCTTCGTCGTCGTCGCGGCGCTGACCGTGCTGGTCTCGATGGTCTGGGTCGAGTGGGAGGGGCTGCCGGCGGGCGAGTTCCACACGCTGCTGCTGTTCGCCACGGTCGGGATGATGCTGATGGCCGCGGGCAACGACCTCGTGATGATCTTCCTCGGGCTCGAAATCCTCTCCATCGCGACCTACGTCATGGCCGGCTTCCGGCGCTCCGACCTGCGCTCGAACGAGTCGTCGCTCAAGTACTTCATCCTCGGCTCGTTCTCGTCGGCCTTCCTGCTCTTCGGCATCGCGCTCGTCTACGGCGCGACGGCGAAGGCCGTCCCGAGGGGGTCTGGGGGGGCGGGCACGGTCTACTCGCTCATGCCCGGCACGACTAACATCAGCGAGATCGCCGAGCGGCTGAACGACAGCCTCTACCCGCCGCTGCTGTTCGCGGGGGCGGCGATGCTGCTCATCGGCTTCGCTTTCAAGGTCGCGCTCGCGCCCTTCCACGTCTGGACGCCCGACGTTTACGAGGGCGCGCCGACGCCCGTCACGGCCTTCATGGCTGCGGGGCCGAAGGCCGCCGGGTTCGCCGGCTTCATGCGCGTCTTCCTCTTCGCCTTCCCGCTCGTGGCCGCCGCCGCGCAGGGCGTAGGCGCGGGCGCGCAGCTCCACTCCGCGTGGCTCGGCGCGCTGTGGCTGCTGGCCATCGTGACGATGAGCGTCGGCAACGTCGTCGCGCTCGTCCAGTCGAACGTCAAGCGGATGCTCGCCTACTCGTCCATCGCGCACGCGGGCTACGCGCTCGTGGGGTTCGTCGCGGCGGGCGCGGCCGACGCCGCGCGCCAGCCCGACGCCGTCGCCTCGGTCGTCTTCTACCTGCTCGTCTACGCCGTGATGAATCTCGGCGCGTTCGCCGTCGTCACGCTCATCGCGCGCAGCGGCGACCGCCGCACCGACGTCGAGGACTACCGCGGCATCGGCTTCCAGTCGCCGGGGCTCTCGCTCTCGCTCTCGCTCTTCCTGCTGAGCCTGCTGGGGGTGCCGCTGACGGCCGGCTTCATGGGCAAGGTCGTCGTCTTCAGCGAGGCGCTCACCCAGGGGTACCGCTGGCTCGTCATCATCGGCGTGCTAAACACCGCGATTTCTGTATACTATTACCTGCGCCTGATCGTCGTGATGTTCTTCCGCGAGCGCACGACCGAGTGGCGTGCGCCGCGCGTCCCGGCGAGCCTCGCGGTGGCGCTGGTGCTGACCGTCGTCGGGGTGCTCTACCTCGGGCTCTTCCCCGGCCGCGTCATCAACGCCTTCCGCGCCGCGCAGTGGAACGTCGTCTCGTCGCTGCGCTGAAGGCGCGGGGCGGCCGCCCGAGCCTCCCCCGCGCGGGGAGTATTTAACGGGCGACAGACCGCCGGAGCCTTTGCGTGATGAGAGCCGCGACCGAGACAGCGCAGGACGACGCCGCGGGCGAAGTACGCGCGGGCGGAACTTCCCGCCCCGGCTCGGTCGACGCGCTGGTCGCGGGGCTGAGGGACGCGCTCGGCGAGGACTGGCCGCCGCGCATCTACCGCGAGCGCATCCTCGCGACGCGCACGCGCTCGCACGCGCTGCCCGCCGCGGCGAGGAACGCGGCGGTCGAGGTGCAGCACACGCTCCTCGGCATCGAGTTGAAAGTCGGACGGCGTCGCGTCTCCTGCCCCGATCTGGCGACGGCGCGCTACCTCTCGGTCTTCGCCCGCGCGGGACTGACGGCGGTGGCGGTGCCCTACGACATCACGAAGATTTCGCGTCTGGCCGACGAGATGGAGTCGGCGTGGCAGCGGCTGCTCCTGCTGGCCGACCACGAGACGAAGGGGCGCGCCGAGACTTTCCGCGCCCGCGCGCGCACGGCGGCGCTCAGGGAGGTGAGGCGCGAGATAGAGGAGGCGGGGGCCGGTACGGCCGTACCCTCGTTTAACCAGAACACCCGGCAGCGCCCGCGGCGCATCTAAAGTGACGGTACGAGGGGGTTTTTAAGTTTCAGAGTTATGACGCCAGAGATCAGCCATCAACAGCCGGAGGAGCCGTTCGACTCGCTCCCCTTCCCATACAGCCAGCGCCCCTACTGCCCGTACGAGCCCGTGGAGAGAAAAGTCGAGAAGATTCGCGTCCTCGTCGTCAACGACCTGTTGCGCGACGAGTCCGACCTCTCCGACCTCGCGCGCCGCGAGTGGGGCGCGTCGGCCGCCGGGAAGCTTGAGCGCGAGCGATACATCTCGGGGCTCGCCCTCGACAACATCGTCAACAACATCAAGCGGCTGGTCGTCGAGCCCGAGGTGCGCGTCGCACACCTGTCGGAGGCGGCCGAGGCCGCCGAGGAGTTTAAGCCCGAGGCCATCGTGCTCTCGGGGACGCTCTCCGACTTCGACTATTACAACCCCGAGATGCTCCGCCGCTTCGCGGCCTTCGCCGTCAAGACGACGACGCCTATCCTCGGCATCTGCGGCGGCCACCAGCTCATCGGGCTCTGCTTCGGCGTGGGCTGCGTCACGCTCGACAACGCCGACCCGGGCGAGCAGCGCGTGGGGCGCAGCTTCGAGTACCAGTACCGCTTCATACGCATGACGGAGCCCGCAGACCCTATCTTCAAGGGACTGCACGAGCGCGCGGACGACACCTGGTACGACTACACGGCCGAAGGCAACATCCTCCGCGTGTGGCAGAACCACGGTCTACAGCTCCCGCGACTGCCCGAGGGCTTCAAGCTGCTCGCCACCAGCTACCTGTGCCGCAACCAGATGATGGTCAAGCGCGCCGACGGGCAGCTCATCTACACGGTGCAGTTCCACCTTGAGAAGTCTTTTCAGGATTTGACCAAGAACCTCCAGCGCGTCAACCCGAACCTCTCGCCCGAGGAGCGTAAGCGCGTGCTGCGCGAGGAGGCGAGCGCGCGCACGCTCTGGGCGCACCCCAACGAGTCGCGCGACGGCCGCATCCTCTTCGAGAACTTCCTCATCCTCGCGCTCGAACACAACCGCCGCGAGTCCTGAACTTGCAAAGGGTCTGTGGGACACACCCGAAGGCGGGCCGGTCGAACGTCCGGTTCGCCTTCAGTTCTTCGGGGGCGCGTCGTACCCGAAACTTTTGAGCACCGCCTGCCCCTCGCCGCTCAGGACGAACTCCACGAAACTCTTCGCCGCCGCCTGTCTGGCTGAAGCGCGCACGACACCGAGCGCTTGGTCAATCGGCGCGTGCAGTCGTTCCTCGACTTCGACGGCAGTCCCCTCCCCCTCCTTCACGAGCGAGCGCGGGAGGAAGGCTGCGTCCGCATTCCCCGAGGCGGCGAACTGCTTCGCCTGCGCCACGGACTGCGAGTAGACGACCTTCGGCTCCACCGCCTCCCACAGCCTCAAAGCCTGTAGCGACTCGACCGCCGCGCGCCCGTAAGGCGCGGCGTCCGGCTTCGCCACGGCGACCCTCGTCACGCCCGCGCCCGCCAAATCCTCTATCCGATTAACGGGCGCGCGCGCGCCGGGCGGCACCCACAGCACGAGGCGGCCGCGCGCGTAGACGGCGCGCGTGTCTTCGACGAGCAGACCCTTTCGCAGGAGTTCGTCAACGCGCGCCACGTCGGCCGACGCGAACACGTCGAACGGGGCGCCGCCCTCTATCTGCTTCGCGAGGTCGGCGGTCGCGCCGAAGCTGTAGGTGACGCGCACGCCCGTCCGCTCCGTGAACCTCCGCCCGACCTCGCCGAATGCGTCCGTCAGGTTGGCCGCCGCCGCGACGATAATCTCCTCGCCACTTTCACGACCGCGCCCGCCGTCGCCGCACCCGGCCGCCGCCAGCAGCAGCGACGCCGCGCAAAAGAGCGCGAACGCCATCAAAAGGCCCGCCGTAGTATTCGCTTTTTTCATATGTTATCGTCGTCTGCCGATGAGAGAGATAGACCTCTTCCCGCTCTGGCTCTCGCTCCGCGTCGCCGCGCTCTCGACGGCGTTGGTGGTCGTCCTCGGCGTCGGGCTCGGCTGGCTCCTCGCGCGCAAACGCTTCTTCGGTCGCGAGGCGCTGGACGCGCTCGTCACGCTCCCGCTCGTCATGCCGCCCACCGTCCTCGGCTACTATCTGCTCGTCCTGCTCGGCCGCACGGGCCCCGTCGGACGCCTCTTCGAGTCGCTGACCGGGGGGCAGCTCGTCTTCAACTGGCGCGGCGCGGTCATCGCCGCCTCGGCCGGCGCGCTCCCGCTGGTGGTGAAGACCGCGCGCGCGGCCATCGCCGCCGTGGACACCGAGTACGAGGAGGCGGCGCGCACCCTCGGCAAGTCGGAGTGGCAAGTCTTCCGGCGCGTGACGCTGCCGCTGGCCTCGCGCGGCATCGTCGCGGCGGCGATGCTCGCCTTCGCGCGTGCGCTCGGAGACTTCGGCGCGACGCTGATGGTCGCGGGCAACATCCCCGGCCGCACGCAGACGGCGGCCATCGCCATCTACGACGCGACGCAGTCGGGCCGCGACTCCGAGGCGCTCGCGCTCGCCCTCATCCTCTCGCTCTCCGCCTTCACACTCCTCTACGCCACCAACCGGCTGTCGGCCGCGAATCTAAAGTGACGCTCGAAGCGCGCATCCGCATGGCCTTTCCGGCCGCCGCGCGCGACGCCGGCCGAGACGGAGGCGGCACGGGCGGCGAGCCCTTCACGCTGGACGTCGAGATGACCGCGCCGGCCGGCGTGACGATTCTCTTCGGCGCGTCGGGCGCGGGCAAGACCCAGACGCTGAGGGCCGTCGCCGGGCTCGCGAGCCCCGACGAGGGTCGCATCGCCGTCGGCCGCACGGTCTTCTACGATTCCGCGCTCGGCGTAAACCTGCCCGTCGGCCGTAGACGCGTCGGGTATCTCTTCCAGAACCTCGCGCTCTTCCCGCACATGACCGCGCTCGAAAACGTCGAGTTCGGGGCGGCCGCCCCGAACCGGGCGGCGCGCCGCGCAAAGGCGCTGGCATTGCTCGAACGGTTCGGCGTCGCGCACGCCGCCGGCCGGCGGCCTCGGGCCGTCTCGGGCGGCGAGGCGCAGCGCGTGGCGCTCGCGCGCGCGTTGGCGGGCGAGCCGCGCCTGCTACTCTTGGACGAACCGCTCTCGGCGCTCGACGAGCCCGTCAAGCTCGACATCATCTCGGTGCTCAGGGAACTGAACCGCGACCTGCGGCTGCCGATCCTCTACGTGACGCACAGCCGCGAAGAGGCGCTCGCGCTCGGCGAGCGCGCGCTCGTTTTCGAGCGCGGGCGCGTGGTCGCGCGCGGCGAGCCGCACGCGGTCTTCGGCTCGCCGACGCGCGCCAGCGTCGCGCGGCTGACCGGCGTCGAAAACGTCTTCGAGGGCAAGGTTATTTCGCGGGACGAGGCGGCGGGGACGATGCTGGTCGGGCTGACGGCGGGCGCGGACGCCTGCCGCGTCGAGGTGCCGCTCGGGCGCGCCGAAGCGGGTTCACGCGTCACGGTCGCCGTGCGCTCCGGCGACATCCTGCTCGCGAACGCCGAGCCGCGTGGCATCTCCGCGCGCAACGTCCTCGCGGGTCGCGTCGAGCGCGTCGAGCGCCGTGCCGAGCAGACGCTCGTCCATGTGCGTTGCGGCGTCCTCTGGGCGGCCGGCGTCACGCACCAGTCGATTCGGGAGCTGGGGTTGAAGGACGGAGCGCACGTGTGGCTCGCGGTCAAGACCCTCTCGTTCACCGTCCTCGACGCGGGCTGAAGACTCTAGCTGTCCTTCCACTCGTCAGGGACGTTTTCAATCGTGAGTTCCATCAGGCGGTCGACAACGGCCTTGAGGTCGCCGGTCTCGTCGAAGACGCGCTTCTGCTCGTCGGCCGAGGTGCCGCGCTCAAGGATGGTGTGGATGTGCTCGACCTCTTTGCGCGAGTCCAGCTCGTCGAGAACGGGGTCGACGAACTCCAGCAGCTCGCGGATGAGGTCGCGCGCCGGCACCTCCTTCTGCTTGCCGAGGTCGAGCAGCTTGCCGTCCAGCCCGTAGCGCACCGCGCGCCACTTGTTCTCCTGAATGAGCATCCGGCGGTAGAGGCGGAAGCCGAGATTCTTGTCGATGAGCTTGTCGAGCCGCGCGACGATGGCCTGAAACAGCGCGGTGAGGGCGACCGTGTCGTCGACGCGCGTCGGGATGTCGCAGATGCGGAACTCAAGCGTCGGGAAGAACGGATGCGGGCGAACGTCCCACCAGATTTTCTTCGGGCCGCTGATACAGTTGGTGTCGAGCAGGAACTTGATGTAGCGCTCGAACGACGCGTAGGTGTCGAAGTGGTCTGGGATGTCCGTGCGCGGGAACTTCTTGAAGACCTCGCAGCGGTACGACTTGAGCCCCGTGTCGATGCCGAGCCAGAACGGCGACGAGGTCGAGAGCGCGAGGACGTGCGGCAGGAAGTAGCGCGCCGCGTTCATGATGTGAATCTGCCGGTCGCGGTCAGGGATGCCGACGTGGACGTGCATCCCGAAGATGAGCAGCGAGCGCGCGACCATCTGCAACTCCTCGATGAGGAGCTTGTAGTGCGGGTCGTCGTAGATGTCCTGCTCTTTCCACTGCGAGATGGGGTGGGTCGAGGCGGCGATGATGCGCAGCCCCTGTTTGCGCGCGAGTCCGGAGACGATGGAGCGCAGCCGCGTGATGTCGCGGCGCGCCTCCGTGATGTTGCGGCAGATGCCGGTGCCGACCTCGATCTGCGCCTGAATCATCTCGGGCTTGACCTGCTCGCCGAGCAGCATCTTCCCCTCGTCGAGCATCTCGGCGACGCGCGAGCGCAACTCGCGCGTCTGCGGGTCTACGATCTGAAACTCCTCCTCGATCCCTAGCGTGTAGTGTTCTGGCGTCATCCCCGTCTTCTCCTGCCCCGCGGCCGAGCCCGCCGGCCCTAGCGCACCTTGAGCGCGCTCTCCAGATGCGCGCGGTCTTCTTCCGAGAGCCCCTGGAAGGTCACGCCGACGCCGCGCCCGGGGTTGCTGTAGACGACCTCGCCGTTGCAGACCACGTCGCGCCCTTCGAGCGGCAGGCGCAGCGTGAGCAGCGAGCCCTCGGGAATCTCCGCCTGCGTGTTCATGTAGAGGCCGCCCGGACTGATGTCCTTCGTGCTGGCGACGCCGGTCAGGTCGTCGCCGTTGAAGAACACGTCGATGATCAGCCGCGAGCGCTCGTGCTGGCGTCGCTCCTCCTGCGGCTCCTCGCTGTTGACAAAGTTCATCGCTGTAGCTCCTCCGCCGTCGGGCGTGTGGGGGGCGACCGAAACGCGCGCCTCAAGACTTCTCTCCGATGATGAAGGTCGGCACCATGCCGCCGCCCGACGAGACGTTGGCCAACTCGGTCGAGGACAGCCGCGTGAACGCCGACCCGACCCGCCCGTTGAAGAGCAGCGGGTCGAGGTCAACCAACTGCTCTGCGAAGACGACCGAGCCGTCGTCCAACAGCGCCGGGAAGGTCTCGCGCGCGGTCTTGACGCGCTCCTGCACGAGGTAGTCGCCGTCGGCGACCGCCGCCTGCAAAGCCTCGTCCCACGCGGCCGCGTCCGTGTTCCAGCCGATGTGGATGCCGTGCCCGCCGTAGTCGTCGTTGGGCTTTAAGACCAGCCGGCCGCTGTTGCGCCTGATGTAGTCGAGCAGGTCTATCTCCGCGCCGCCCTTGTCGGTCTTGCCCTCGCGCACCATGCGCGTCCAGGGGACGTGCCGGCGGACGGCCTCGCGCTCTTCGGCGTTGAAGAGCCCGGCGTGGCGCTCGTCCGTGAGCACGGCGAAGAGCGCCTTCTTGTGAATCATCTTCGAGCGGAAGTTGTTGACGAGGCAGACGGCGCCCGCGCGGCAGGCGTCGAGCAGCGCCGGGTGCTCGCCCATGATGGGCAGGTACTCGTTGACGAGCAGGCGCTTGTAGACGATGTCGATCTCGAAGTCGCCGCAGCGCAGACGCCCGCCCGTGAACTCAAGCTCGTCGGGCGAGCAGATGGCGGCCGGGTGCCCCTGCGACTCGAAATACTCGCGGAACAGCTCGAACTCTTTCTGCGTGGGCAACCCCTTCAAATCGACGATGGCGATGGAGGGCGTGGCCGCCGCCGCAGCGCCCGCGAACTCGCGGTAGGCTTCGAGCAGCGTTTCGAGCATGAGCGGACGCCCGTTGAAAGTCCGCAAGGAGTAGCGCTCGGCGAAGCGCCGCATGACGGGCAGCCCCGAGAAGATTTCGTAGGCGGCGTCGGCGTAGGCGATGCCGGCGGGGCTCTCGCCGTTCAGCTCGACGAAGCTGAAGGCTTCGGCGGTGAGGAAGGAGTCGAGCCGCGCGGTGGGCGAAACGGCGCGGTAGCCCGGGTCGATGGCGACCAGCATGCGCTCGACCTCGGTGAGCCCGAGTTCGTCGAGCACCGACGAATCGGCGACGGCCGCGTCCTTCACCTTCTGGATGGCCGACCAGACCGTCTCGCAGATGCGCGTGACGCGCGCGAAGTCCTGCTCGGTGACGAAGTGCGGGCGCAGGTAGGGCGACAGGCGTCGCCCGCCGAAGATGAGCTTGGAGCGTTCCAGCCCCTCGTCGAGCATCAGGCGCGAGGACTCCGCGACCTCTTCGTCTTCCAGTAACTTGTGGTAGAACTCGACGGCCTCTTGCAGCATGGCTGTTTGAGAGCTTTCCTGCTTTTAGTTGAACGAGCGGCGTGTAAAGAGTAGCACAGATGCGGGCGGGATTGTAAAAAGCGAAAGCGCCCGCTCGCTCGGCGGGCGCTTTGACGGTTCGGGGGCGCGAATTCGTTAACGCTGCTGCGGCTCGCCCGCGAACGAGGGCGAGAAGTTGACGGTCAGCCGGCGGCCTTCGCGGACGAGCCCGAAGGTGAGCGCCGAGGCGTTCGGGGCGTCCAGCAGACGGCGCAGCTCCGTGTGCGCGAGGGGCGTGCCGTTGACCGTCTCGATCACGTCGCCGGCGACGAGGCCGCTCGCGGACGCGGGGCTCTCGGGTCGCACGGCGATGACGAGCATCCCGCCCTTCGCGCCGAGCCGGGACGCGCCCTTCTGCGTCAGGCCGAGCGCGTTGAGACCGTACAACTGTAAACGCAACGCCGCCGTGTAGCCCTCCAACTGCGAGGGCGGCTGCCGCATTGAGAACCCGAAGGATGGGAAGCGCGACGCGTTGACCTTCGCACGCACGAGATCCAACTGCTCTCTGATAACCCCGAGCCGCGCTTCGGCCGCGACCAGTTTTTCGGTGAGGCGCGTCAACTCGGCGGCGTTCGCGCCGCGCAGGTCGTTCCTCAGACGAAGCTGCTCGGCTCGCATCCCGCTCACCTCGCGCGACGTGGCGAGCACGGCCTCGCGCAGCGCGCCCTCCTCGGCCACGGCGGTCGCGAGCGCGGGGTTGCGCACGCCCTTCAGCTCGACCGTCACCTTGACCGGCGCGGGCTCAAGCGCGCGCCACACCGTCATGTCCACGGTCGAGCCGACGCCCGCCTCCTTCAAAGTCAGCGAGAAGTCTTCGGCCCCACGCACCTCGCGCGCGCCGACGCCCGCGATGAGGTCGCCGGGCCTGAGTCCGGCCAGCGCGGCCGGCGTGCCCGGCGCGACCGAGGTCAGAAAGACGCCCCGCCGGTTCTCGATCCAGGGGCGCGCCGTCTCGGGCGTCCACCCGAATTTAACCCACGCGTCGAGCGAGGACTGAAGCGCCGCGTCGGCGCGCGCGCCGAGCCACGGTTGCGGTGCGTTCCCGCGCAGCTTGAGCACGCGCTCGCAGGCGTTGCGCACCGTCGCCAGCGGCACGAGCTGCGTCTTGCCGTCGCGGCTCTGCGAGACGATGCCGACGACCTCGCCGAGATCGTTGGCGGCCACCGCGCCCGTCCACGCCTGCGACACGTCGTCGGCGCTCACCACGACGCGCGAGAGCCGGCCCGACGGCGCGTGGTTGACCTCCGTCAACAGCCCTTCCTTCTGGTCGATGCTCACGAGGATGTAGCCGGGCGTCGCCGACGGCGGCGTCCTCGCGCCCGGCGCGGCGGCCGGGGCCGGCGCGTAGAGTCGCACGCGCTGCCCGACGGTCGGGTCTTCCGTGTCGCCCTGATCGCCGGCGGGCGCGCCCGAGAGCAGCGGCTGCTTCGCTTCGAGCAGCGTCAGTCCGGTCGAAGAGTCGATGCCGACGAGCTTGGCCTCGACGCGCCTGTTGTCGGCGGTCACGAGCATGTACTCGGGCTCGTTGTCGAAGCCCGCGCCCGAGCGCGCGAAGAAGGCGGGCGGCGTGCCCGGCACCGCGAAGGCTTCGAGGTCAACGTCGGCCTGCGGGAGCCGCGCCACCACGCTGCGCCCGTCTTCGTAGATGTAGCCGGCGACGATGTTGGTGTGCGCGTCCGTCGTCGAAGGCAGCTCGTCGAGTTCGACCGCGGGCGGCCCGCTCGTCGCGAGCCACGCGAGCAGCTTCCAGCCGGTCAGACGGTGGACGACCGTCACGACCTGACGCGGCGGGACGACGGGCGTCGCGGGCGTCGCGACCGGCGCGCGCGGCGCGGGCGCAGTCCTTTGAGCGCGCGGGTCAACGTTGCTCCGCGGCGCGCGCGGCGAAACCGAGGGCCCCGGCTGCGCGGCCGGCGTCGACATCGTCGGCGCGTTCGGGGCGGGAGCCTGCGCGGGCGCGGGCGTCGCGGCCTGACGCGCCGACACGGACGCCGGAAGCAGGACAAGTAGCATCGCGCCGCTCAGTGTGCGGCATCGCGACGCGCCCGCCCGTTTGTGGTCAAAATACTTCATCGACCGTCTACCAGACCCCTTCGTTCACGGCGGCGGCGGTCGCCGGCCGGCTTACGCCCTCGCGCGCGAGCATCTCCTGCGAGCCGAAGCTCACGGCGCGCATCGGCACGACGCGCCCCGCGCCGCTCTCGTCCCTCAAGACAACGCGCAGCGGCGCGTTCAGGGCGATGGTCATGCCGCTGCGGCTGATGACCCGCGCCGAGGTGAGACTGAGCGTCTCGCTCCGCTGACTTCGACCTTCGTCCGCCGCTTCCCTCGCCGGCTGTGACGCGGCGCGACGCCTGTAAAGCGCCGGCCGCACTTTGAAGACAGCCGGGGCCGACGCGACTTCCGCGGGCCGCTCGCCCGTCTGCTTCAACTCTTCGACCCCGCCCGTCGCGCTCACAGTCGTCGCGGCGCGCTCGGCGGCGGCGTTACGCGAGGACGGCGCGGACACTATGGCCGAAGGAGCTTCCGCCGGTGTCGTCTTCGCGGCCTGTCTGAGATAGAGCGCGGTGGAGACGACGAGGAAGCACGCGGCGGCGGCCACCGGCGCGAAGGCGTAGACGAGACGGAGCCCGCGCAACGGCACGCGCCCGCCGCCCCCGCCGCCCCCCGCCATGCGCGCGCGCAGACGGAACTCGAAGTCCGCCGGCGCTTCGACTTTGCCGAGCCCGCGTACGAGCGTCCGCAGGGCTTCGCGCCCGCGCAGCTCCTCCGCGCAGGCGCGGCAGGCCGCGGCGTGCGCGCTCGCCCCGCGGCTCAACGCGCCGCCGTCGAAGGCTTCGGCTATCTCGTGTCGGTACGCTTTGCAGTCAGACATAGCACAACTTCCCTTACAGGTACGCCTGCAGCTTCTCGCGCAGGAACGTCCGCGCGCGGTTGATGCGCGACTTCACGGTGCCCTCGTTCATCCCGAGGATGCTCGCGATCTCTTCGTAGCTGCGCTCCTCCACGTCGCGCAGCACGAGCGGCGCGCGGTACTTCTCCGGCAGCGTCGCGATGGCGCGCGCCACGGCCGCGCGGCGCTCGTCCTCGACCACGGTCACGTCCTGAAGCGGCCCCTTGTCAGGCATCTCCAGCTCGCAGGAGTCCGACGGCGACTCGCGCTCGCCGAAGAAGCTCGTCAGCGAGACGAGTCGGCGGCGCTTGCGGCGGCGCAGCTCCGAGATCGCCAGGTTGGTGGCGATGCGGTAGATGTAGGTCGAGAACGCGTAGCTCGTCTGGTAGCGCTCGGCCGCCGCGTAGACCCGCATGAACGTCTCCTGCGCCAGATCGACCGCGAGGTCGTAGTCGTTCGTCATCCGGTAGACGTAGTTCGTAATCTGGTTCCGGTAGCGCCGCACTATCTCCGCGAACGCCGCGCCGTCGCCCGCCTTCGTCTCCTCAAGCAGCCGGTGGTCGGTCATCTCGCCGACCGGCTCCTCCGGGCGCACGGAGGCACCCGCCGATGCGACGGAGAAGATCAGCTCGTCGGTTGTGGAGATCGCGCTCATCCGGAAAGTGGGGCTCTTTCTCTCTGACTTCGGGGACTCGCGTAAATTATACACCTATCGTCCGCCGACTCGCTCGGGTTACACGCCGCCCCGCGCCGCCGGGTTCCAAAAAAACAGATTTAACCCCTACGACGCGGGCGGCCGATGTATAATGCCGACTCTTTTCGTAAGTAGTCACGCCCTTTGCAGCCTTCGTCGCGGGGCTTTTTTTTCATCCCACTTGAATACTTTTCAGACGCCCGGGGGGCCATGCCCAAAGAGATCAAGAAGCACCAGACCGTTTTGGAAGCGATTCGGAGCGTAGACATCATCTCCGACCTGCTCGAAAAGCACGACGGCCATTTCAAGCACGAGTTAGACCTCGAAGTCATCGCCTACGGCCGTAACTACAACGGCAAGAAGGTCGGCCCTTACGTCCACCTCTACGAGTACGAGGCGGGCGAGGAGGTCGTCCGCGAGGGTGACTGGGGCGGCAACACCTTCTACGTCACGGTCGGCGGCAGGCTCGACGTTTACGTCCGCGACCGCGAGACGGACGAAGACCGCAAGGTCGCGGAGATTCCGCCCGGCGTCAGCTTCGGCGAGATGTCGATTCTGGCCGGCGTCCCGCGCAACGCCACCGTCCGCGTCCCCGAAGGCGGAAAAGCGCGCGTCCTCGAAGTGACGCGCCCGGCCTTGCGCCTGCTGCGCAAGCTGCCCAAGTTCGGGCAGATGCTCGACGCCAACTACCGCAAGCACGGCCTGAGCCGCACGCTCATCGACGTGCGGCACGCGACCGGCGAGGCGTTCGGCCAACAGACGCTCGAACGGCTCGGCAAGTCGGCGCGCTTCATGGTCTACGCCAAGCACCACGTCCTCTTCCGCGAGGGCGACCCCATCGACCGCGTCGTCTTCGTCAAGAACGGCTGGGTGAGGCGCGTGCGGGGCCTCGGCTACGGCGGCGCGGTGGGCGACCTGCTGGCCGAGGGGCTGACCGAGGACGTGGGCGTGGACTTCCTCGGCGCGGGCAACTGCCTCGGGCTAGAAGGCGCGGAGCGCGACGGGCGATGGGGCTACACGGCGGTTGTCTTGCAGCGAACGGAGGTGCTGGAGGTTGCGATGCCTCCGCTGCGCGCCGACCCGGAGCTGCGCGAGACTCTGGTGCGCACCTTCTCCGAGTTCTCGCTCGCGGACGACGACGTGAGCGTGGCCTCGCGGCTCGACAAGCGTCTGGTCGCGGCCACCGAGCGCGAGATAGCGACGGGCGTCGTGGACGGCACGAACCTGCTCGTGATGGACATGGATAAGTGCATCCGTTGCGGCAACTGCTCGATGGCCTGCCATCAGGTTCACGGCCAGTCGCGCCTGCTGCGCCGCGGGATACACATCGAGCGGCCGAAGAATTACGGCGGCGTCTCGGGCGAGAAAATCCTCGTCCCGTCGGTCTGCATGCACTGTCAGGACCCGGAGTGCCTGACGGGCTGCCCCACGGGCGCCATCGGCCGCTTCGCCAACGGCCAGATCGACATCGACCCGAAGACCTGCATCGGCTGCGGCGACTGCGCCACGCAGTGCCCCTACAACGCCATCACGATGATTCCGCGCAAGCCCGAGGTGACGAAACCGACGGGTTTCGCCGGGAGTCTCAAAGGCTGGCTGAGCCTCGCGCCGCAGACGCCGCCGAGCCCCGTGACGGCGACCGAGAATCTGCTCGCCACCAAGTGCAACCTGTGCGCGGGCACTTCGCTCAACCCGCCGGGCGCGAGCCGGCAAGCCTTCTCCTGTCAGGAGAACTGCCCGACGGGCGCGCTCGTGCGCGTCAACCCGCGCGAACACTTCGCCGAGGTCAACGGCCGCATCGGCCTCGTCTTCCGCGACCAGACGCACGCCATCGGGCGCAACATACACCGGCGCGACCCGCTCGCGCTCTTCTGGCACGCGGTCGGCATCCTGCTCGTCGTCGGGCTGACGGCGGGCGTCGTGTGGGCGCTCGCGCGTTTCGGGATGGACGAGCGTCTCGCGGGGACGTGGCTGACGGTGCGCTGGGTGACGGGGCTTCTGGGCTTGGGCGGCGTCGCGGCGGTGATGACGTACCCGCTGCGGAAGCAGGTCTACAGGCGGCGCGCGGGGGCGCTGCGCTACTGGATGCTGGCGCACGTCTACGTGGGGCTGGCGGCGGGGCTTGTGCTGCTTTTGCACGGCGGTAAGACGACGGGCGGGCTGCTGACTTCCCTGCTGATGGTCTCGTTCGACGCGGTCATCGTCACGGGGCTGTTCGGCGTCCTCGTCTACCTCGTCGCGCCGCGCGTGATGACGAGCATCGAGGGCGAGCCGCTGCTCGTCGAAGACCTGCGCGCGCGGCGCGAGGAGTTGAGCGAGACGCTGGCGGACATCGGCCAGCGCAGCAACGACTCTCTGCGCGAATTCATCCGGCGGAAGGTGCGCGGGCGCGTCTTCTCGTTCCGCTACCTGCTGCGGCAGTACCTGCGGCGCGAGGAGTTGACCGCGCTGCTGGCCGCCGCGCGCGAGACCTACGAGGCCGAGGCGCGCAGCCTCGACCCCGAGTCGCGCCAGCTCCTGCTCGAAGCCGTCGAGGCGACCGTCACGCTCCGGCGCGTCGACTCGCTCATCTACCTGCACCAACTGCTCAAGCTCTGGCTCGCGCCGCACGTCGTCGCGACCTCCTTGATGCTCGCGCTGATGGTCGTCCACGTCGTACAGGTCATCCTCTTCGCCGTCCGCTGAGAGCCGCATGCAGACACAGGCCAGCAAGTTTCGCATCGTCCGCGAGGATTTGAACGTCGACCCGGTGGCGCTCGTCACCGACGGCCTCAAGATCGGCCGCCAGCCGAGTTGCGAGCTGGTGCTCAACCACCCGACCGTCTCGCGCCTGCACGCGGGCGTGACGATGGCGGGCGGGCGCTACTACCTCTACAACTTCAGCAGCTCAAGCGGGACGACGCTCAACGGCCGCGTCGTCGCCACCGAGTCGGGCGAGGTTCTGGCCGACGGTGACGTGATTCAGATCGGCCCCTTCTTCCTCGCCATCGACCGCGCGGGCGACGCCCTCAACATCAACGTCACGCTCGAAGTCGCGCTCACGGCCGGCGAGGCCGAGAGCCGCGGCGAGTCGCCGACCGGCCCTTCGCCCTTCAAAAATCCGGCCGCGAAGCCCGAGGCGGAGTCGAACGAGCTGGCGCAGGCGCTCAACGTCTTCT
>JBEVKV010000450.1:0-8982 GCA_040509515.1 Pyrinomonadaceae bacterium
CGTGCCGGCGCGCTCGCGGCGCTGCTCGTTCCGACCGGCGAGCGCCGCGAGAAGCTCCGCGGCGATCATCTGCCGCGAGAAGGAATCGCGCGTGCCGATGACCGAGCGGTCGTAATTGCCGCCTTCGAGCAGCGCGCGCGTCGCCGCCTGAACCCTCTCGGGCTCGGGCGCGAAGGCCGACTCGATCTCCGCGAACGGGGCCGGGGCTTTTGCCTCGACCGGCTCAGAGACTTCCTCAGAGACTTCGGGCTCGGAGACTTCCGGCTCGACTACTTCAGGCGCGAACGCCTCCGCGACGGCGGGGACGATTTCGGTCGAAGCCGGCGCGGCTCCGGTCTCGACGGTCGCCTCCCCGGCGGTGTCGAAGGGAGTTTCGACAGCGGCAACTTCATGCTGCTCGACGGCCGCGGCCTCGGGGGCGACGGAAACGTCCGCGACCTCTTCGACAGACGGCTCGACGAAAGAGGGCGCTTCCGCAGTGGGCACAGGCAACGCGGCCTCTTCGACCTGCTCCGCCGGCGTGACTTCCCCGAACGCGACGGCCGACTCTTCGGCGGGCGTCTCCTCAAACGCGGTCTCCTCGACCGCAGACTCTTCGACGGCCGACGGGGCGGCGACGAACTCTTCAACGCCCGTCTCTTCGACAACCGGCTCCGCGACAGCCGTCTCTTCGACGACAGTCTCTTCCGCCGCCGTCTCTTCGACGGTCAACTCTTGGGCGGCGGGCGCGGTGGTCAGAGGCTCTGCGGCGACTGCGGGGCCGTCTTCGCGCGCGCCCTTCTTCTTTGTCTTCGCCTCCTGCCGCGCTTCCTTGCGGGACAGCTTGCGCGACTTCGCCACGGCCGCCCCGCCGGCGAGCGCCGTCGCCGCCACGAGCGGCTTCGCGTCAAAGTCCGTGGCCTCGGCCGCGTCAGGCGTCGAAGTCTCAACGGGGGCGGAAGTCTCTGCGGGAACGGATGCTTCGACCGGGGCGGACGCCTCGACAGGCACGTCCGTCTCGACAGGAATTGAAGTCTCGACAGGGACGGGAGTCTTGACGGGCGCGGACGCCTTCGCCGGGATGGACGCCTCGGCCGTGTCGGAAGCCTGTTTGAGCGCGGCGGCCGTGGCCTCCTTCGCGCGTGTCGCGCGCGGCTCGTCGGCGACGACGGCGTCTGCCGCGTCCGCGCCGCCGGCCGGCTCTTGCGTCGCGGCCGTGGTGCGGCGCGCGGCGACGACGAGCCCGAAGCCGACGACGACCAGCGCGATGATGAGCGTCAGAGCCCAGTTGCGTATCAGGAACGCGCCGAGCGACGCGCCCGACGGGTCAGCGGCCGTCGCGGGCTTCGTGATGGAGACGGGTGCCTGCGACGCGGGCGGCTGCGCCTGCGCGAGTTGGTCGGGCGGGGCGTTCGCGCCCTCCGGTGTCGCCGCGACCTCCTGCGGCTGAACGCCCGAGGGCGTCGCGCCCGGCTGTGCGTTCGGGTCGACGGCCGTCGCGGACTGCCCGGCCGTCAGCACCGGCGGGGTCGTCACGACCGGCGCGGCGTTGTTCGCGGCCTGCGCCCTCGCGGCCTCCGCGGCTCTCTCGGCCGCGGCCCTCTCTGCGGCGACTCGCTCGGCCGCGTTGTTCGGGTTCGTGTTCGGGGGCGTGACGGCTGTCTGATTCTGCTGCTGAGCGGCTGGAGTCTGGTTTCTCGTCTCGGCAGGCTGCTGTTGGTTGCGGCTCGGCTCGCTCGACGCGGCGGCCTGTTGCTGCTGCTGTCCCGCGCCTTCGGGCACGTCCAGAACGACTTCGAGGCGGTTGAACTGTTGCTGAACTCTGGGCTTGGCCCCGGGCTGGACGCGGAAGCTGAGCACGACCGAGTCGCCGCGCTGCTGCACCTGCATGTCCGAATAGCCCTTGCCGGAGCCTCCGCGCGCCGCGCCGGCCGCCGACTTCGGCAGCACGACGTAGAAGCGGTCGCCGCTGCGATAGGCCGAATAGTCCTTGAACGAATCGTCGGCCGTGACGGTCATGCGCGAACCCCGCGCCGTCTCGCCGCTCCGAACGACGACCCGCTTGTTTCCGCCGCCCGCGTTCGTGTTCGCCTGACGCGCCGCGCCCGCGCGCTGTGCGCCGGCCACGCCCGCGAAGACGAGCGCCGTGAGCGCCAGAGCGGCGACGAGCGCCGTGAGCAGTGTGGTTCGCGTGTTTCTAAACATGAGTGAGCAAGACTTCAGGGGCATCGCTGTGTCCAGGAAAAGTGTCGCGGGCAGCGCCGTTCGGGCAGCGGCGTCATTATGCAATAGCGCGTCCCGGTTGTCACCAAAACAATTCCTCGGCCCCGCGGACTTTAGAAGGCTTCGACCTCCACCTGCCGCGAGACGTTTGCGCGCTCCATCGTTTCGAGTATCGAGCGGCGCACGCGCTCGGGGACGGCGATGTCGCCCGACAGGCGCGTCAACTGCTCGCGGACTTCCGCCCCGCGCGAGTCGCCGAGGAGCTGGATGCAGGTCAGGCGCGTCTCGATGTTCTGGTGCGCCTCGACGGCGTCGACGAGCGGCTGCGCCTCGCCGCCGCTCACGCAGAGCGAGAGCAGCGAGAAAGCCTCGTAAGCCTGACGCCGGTCTTCGCTCGTCAGGCGGCTGACGGCCTGCGCGGCGAGACCCGCCTTGACGCAGGCGCGCGCCACGTCGCCGAGCGCGCGCTCGTCGGCCGACTCGACGAGCCGGACGTAGGCGTCGGCGCGGTCGAAGCTCAGGCGCGAGAGTGCGCGCGCGGCCGCCGCGCGGACTTCGCGCGCCTCGTCGGCGAGCGCGACGATGACCGAGCCGAAGACCGACTCGTGGTTGATGAGCCCGAGGCTCGTGACGGCCGACGAGCGGACGGCCGACTCCTCGTCGCTCGCGGCCGCGGCGGCGAGCGCAGCGACCGAGACGCGCACCTGAAACTGCGCGAGTTGCCGCGCGGCGGTCGCGCGCGTCTCGACATCGGTGCTCTCCATGCGGACGAGCGCGGCGCTGAGCCCCTCGTCCTCGACCGACTCCGGAAGCTCCTCGTAGCCGTCTGCGACCGGGACGATGGTGCGAACGTCTTCGCGGCGCGCGGGGGCTTCGGCGGCGTCGGCGAAGGTGCGGCTGGTGGCGGACGTGTCCCAGCTCAACTCAAGCGACTCGACCGAGCAGGCCGTGAGCGCCGGGCCGAGCACAGAGGCGGGCACGTCCTGATGGCGACGCGCCACGTCGAGCAGCGCGCCGATGGCCGACGGCAGCCCCAGCGCGCCGAGACTCTGGACGCACTCTGTGCGGACGAGCGCGTCGTAGTCGTAGAGCGCTTCGGTCAGGAACGGGAGCGCCTGCGCGCTCTTCATGTCGCCGAGCGCGCGCGCGGCGCTCACGCGCTCGAACGTCTCGGTGCCGAGCAGGAGCGACGCGCAGGAGCGCGCAACGAAGCCGTAGTCTTCGAGCGCGGTGCGCGCGCGGCGGCGGCCGTCCTCGTCGGTCTCGGGCGCGCGCAGCGCCTTGAGCAAAGAGGTCTCGACGGCGCGGCGGTCGTCGGGGGCGCGCGAGCTGAGGACTTCGGTGCTGTGCGGGCCGCCCCGCACGAGGCTCGCGACCTCCTGATCGATGCGGTACGAGCCGAACATGACGGCCGGCACGCCGGCCTGCGACTTCGACTCGGACGCGCGCGCGGCCTGCGCCTCGGAGTTGCTGCCGGCCGCCAGTTCGCGTGCGCGGCGCGTGGCCTCGTCCTCGGCACCGCGACCCGAAGTGCGGCGCTCGAACGGGACGGCGATGTCGGACTGGCGTCGGTCGCCTTTGGCCTGCTCGAAGGACTTGACGGCGCTCTCTTCGGCTTGCGTCTCGGGGGCGGCGCGCCCGGCGGCCGGCTCGAAGTCGGCCTCGCCCGAGCCCACGCGCCCGCGGCGGAAGAACATGACGGCCGCGCCGCCGAGCGCGACGCCGACCAGAACGATGAGCGACGGCAGCGACGTGACGAGCGAGAGCAGGTCGAAGCCCTTCGCCTCGTCAACCTTCATGGCGGCGGGCTGCGCGACGGCGGGACTGGGCTCCTCCTGCGTCGGGGGTTGTTCGGCGGGCGCGGCGGCCGTGGCGTCGGCGGCCTCTGCGGTCGGAGCGGGAGGCGGCGCGGGCTGTTGCTGCTGTGCGGGCGCGGGTTGAGGGGCGGCGGCTACTGCCTGAGACGCTTCGTGCGACTCGGCCTCGCGCCGCTTCGACTCCGCGCGCGGCTGCTCGACACGACCGAGCACCGAGTCGGCCGTCTCACCCTGCGCGGCGGCCGACTCGCGCGCCTGCGCGTGCTCACGACGGCCCTGCCGCTGCTGCTGCTCGACGGGGAAGTTCTCGACGCTGAGCGCGCCGCCGCCCGAGACGACGAGGTCGAGGCGGTTGCCGCGCGGCTGCACCGTCACGTTCGCGCCGCGCCTGACGGGCACGACCAGCTCCACGGAGTTGCCGATGCGCCGCACCTTCGTGCCGCCGCCCGGGCCGGGCGCGGCCTCGCCGTTGACGAGCACGACGTGGAAGCCCTCATCGTCCTGCCACGTCTGCGCGCGGTTGAGCGGGCCGTCGGCCGCGATGGAGACGGTGTTGCCCGACGTGCTGACGCCCGTCACCCTCACGGCCGGCTCCTTGAAGCGCTGCTGCGCGTGCGGGCCGTCGGGCAGGAGCGCGAAGAGCGACGCGCCCGCGGCGGCGACGAGTCCCAGCCTGACGCCCAGCGGGGCCAGCCTGCGGCGTCGGGCGGCGGCGTTCTTCTGCACGGCGAAGTCGTGTCCGGTCGATTCCTTCTTCATGGTATTCACACTCGGGCGCACGCTCGGCGGCGAGCCCTCTGGCGGGTGAGTCGTAACGGGATTGTGTTTGGGAGTCGCGGGGTCGCGAGCAGGATAGAAGCTCGTCGCCCCCGTGTGAAGGCTCTGGCGGCCTTCTTTAAGGTGAGCCCTTCAGCGCTGTTCGTCGCTGAACTTGTAACCGATGCCCCAGACGGTCAGAACCATCTGCGGGTTCTCGGGGTTGTCTTCGATCTTGGCCCGCAAACGGTTGATGTGCGAGTCAATCGTGCGGTCATAGCCCTCGTAGGAGTAATCCCAGATCTTCTCCAGAAGGTACTTGCGCGGGAAGACGCGGCCGGGGTTGGAGGCGAAGAGGCGGAGCAGCTCGAACTCTTTGGGGGTAAGTTCGACCTGCCGGTCGCCGACGGTCACCTCGCGCTTGGCCGGGTCGATGCGGAGCCGCCCACGGAGGATGGGGGCGTCTTCGCTCGTCTCGGCGCGGGAGGCCGCGCGGACGCGGCGCATCACGCTCTTGATGCGCGCCTCAAGCTCGCGCAGAGAGAAGGGCTTGGTGATGTAGTCGTCCGCGCCCATCTCAAGCCCGAGCACCTTGTCAACCACGTCGTCTTTGGCCGTCAGCATCAGGATGGGGATGTAGGACGCCTTCTCCCGCAGTTCGCGGCAGACGGCCAGCCCGTCCATCTTGGGAAGCATGAGGTCAAGGACGATGGCGTCGGGGCGGTCGTTCAGAGCCGCCTGGACGCCCGAGAGCCCGTCTTCGGCCGTCTGCACCGTGTAGCCCGTGCGCGAAAAATACTCGGTGATGGCTTCGAGGATTTTGTCGTCATCCTCGATGACAAGGAGGTTGAGCTTGCGCTCGCCGACCTCGGTCTTCTCTTCACCTGTATCCTTCACGTCGGGAATGGCGGCGGCAGATTTCGTGGTCATTGTGGAACGGTTAAGGTCTGACGGCGAGTCCGTCCGGGGGCCGTGTGGGCCGTCGCCTCACGGTGTCGCCCCCGGGGGACATTCAGAACTATAGCGAACCAGCCGACTAAACTCAAGCAGTAAATAATCTTCGGCCGCGCTGGCTCTGTCCGGCAGGTGACACAGGCCGCGGCTTCGACTCCCCGGTGCCCGCCCTTTCAACGCGGCCGCGCATGTGATATTTACAACCAAGCCGCCGCCGGGCGGCACCCGCCCGGCACCCCCGTCGAAGAAGGAGACCCGATGACACACGAAGAACGACAGGCGCTCGTCGCGCAGTACAAGGCCGGTTACGAAGAGGTTGCGCGCAGCCTCGAAGACTTCCCCGAGGCCGCGCTCTCGGAGCGCCCGCTGCCCGGCAAGTGGAGCGCGCGCGAGATAGTTCAGCACCTCGCCGACAGCGAGATGAACAGCGCCATACGACTGCGCAAGCTCCTCACGGAGGAGAACCCGCAGATTCAAGGGTACGATCAGGAGGACTACGCCGCGCGCCTCCGCTACAACGAGCGCGACATCGTCCCCGCGCTCGACGCCCTGCGCGGCGCGCGCGCCACCACGGGGCAGCTCCTCGACTCGATGACCGACGCCGACTGGTCGCGCGAGGGGACGCACTCCGAGTCCGGCCGCTACACCGCCGAAGACTGGCTCCGCATCTACGCAGACCACGCGCACAACCACGCCGCGCAGATTCGACGCCTGCGAGAAGTCGTGAACCGTGAACCGTAAGCTGTGACAAGAAAAAACAGTGGCTTTCTCTTGTCACGGTTTACGGTTCACGGTTCACGCTCTCGTCACGGCTTTTCATTCTTGACAAAGCTCGAAGGCGGCGAGCACAATCCCGGCGCGCCGTTGGCGCTTCCTTCGGACATACTGACCCGCGCGGGCCCGAACAACGCCTGTATTTTCTTGTCACGGTTTACGGTTCACGGTTCACGCCCCTAACAAAGACATGACCGGCACGCGAACAGTCGCCGAGACTTCACTCCCCGGGCTCAGGCTCGCGCGGCGCGGCAAGGTGCGCGACGTTTACGAGGTCGACGACGCTCACCTGCTCATCGTCGCCACCGACCGCATCTCCGCCTTCGACTGCGTCCTCCCGACGCAGATCGAGCGCAAGGGCGAAGTGCTCACGGCGCTCTCGCGCTTCTGGTTCGGCCGCCTCGCCTCGATTGTCCCGAACCACCTCGTCACCACCGAAGTCGAGCGGATGCCGGAGGCGTTGCGTGCCTCCGCCGACATCCTGCGCGGCCGCTCGATGCTCGTGCGCCGGACGGAGGTCTTCCCCGTCGAGTGCGTCGTGCGCGGCTACCTCGCGGGCTCGGGCTGGAAGGACTACCTCGCCACGGGCGAGGTCTGCGGCCACCGCTTGCCCGAAGCCTTGCGCGAGTCGGACAAGCTGCCCGAGCCGATCTTCACGCCCGCGACTAAGGCCGAAGAGGGGCACGACGAGAACATCAGCGAGGCGCGCATGAGCGAAATTCTGGGCGTCGAGACGACCGAACGCTTGCGCGACACCGCGCTCGCGCTCTACCACGAGGCCGAAACGTACGCGCGCGGCCGGGGCATCATCATCGCCGACACCAAATTCGAGTTCGGGCTCGACCCCGCGGGACAAATCCTGCTCATCGACGAGGCGCTGACGCCCGACTCTTCGCGCTTCTGGCCGGCGGAAGCCTACGAGCCGGGTCACTCGCAGCCCTCCTTCGACAAGCAGTTCGTGCGCGACTACCTCGAAACGCTCGACTGGGACAAGCGGCCGCCCGCGCCGCCACTCCCGCCCGAAGTCGCCGCCGCCACGACCGACCGCTACCTCGAAGCCTACCGGCTACTCATCGGGAAGGAGTTGTGAACAGTAGACAGAAGTCAGTAGACAGTAGTCAGTAGCGCTCCGCGCCACGGCACCGACTTTGACACCCGCACAGTACGTGTAGCGAAGGTTTTTCTACTGACTTCTGTCTACTGTTTTCCCATGACTGTCTTCGACCTGTTCGTGCTCGCAATCATGTGTGCGTCCGTGGCGGCGGGCGCACTGCGCGGGTTTGTGCGGGCGCTCATCACGAGCGTGGGGCTCGCGGCCGGGTTCGTCGTGGCAACGCACACTTACAAGGCGGCGGGCGGCTTCCTGCGCGGGTTCGGTCTGGTCGAATCAGTCGAGGCCGCGCACGCCGCGGGCTTTCTGCTGATGGTGGGCGTGGCGCTGGCGGGCGGGTTCGTCCTCGGCGCGACGGCGCGCGCGGGGCTCAGGCGCGCGCGGCTCGAATGGTTCGACCGCGTGCTCGGCGCGGGCTTCGGCTTCGTGCGCGGCGCGGCGGTCTGCTCGGTCGTCTACCTCGCGCTGACGGCCTTCCCCGTCCGGCTCGAATCGGTCACGCGGGCGAGCACAGGCCCCGCGCTCGCGGAGGGCGCGCGCCTCCTCGCACTCTGCACTTCCGAAGACGTGCGGGCGCGTTTCCTCGCGCAGTACGAGCAGCTTTTCGCGCGAACGTCCGGCGTCCGCGAGGGAATCCACCGGCCATTGAAAGTTTATTAAGCAGACGGACGGAGCCACCCCCATGCCAATGCGCGCCCGACTCGAATCCCTGATCGACGAAATGCTCGACGGCCAGATCATGCTCGACGAGGCCCTCGAAGAGTTCGAGAAGCTCTACATCCAGAAGGCGCTCGCGCGCCACAAAGAGCACCTCTCGCGCACGGCCGCCACGCTCGGCATCCACCGCAACACCCTCTCCAAGCGCGTCGCGGGCTACCGCACGCAGGAGCGCGCCGCCGCCAACAACAACCACCGCCCACGCAAGACGGCCGCCCGCGGCAAACGCTAAAACCCCAACCCCGAACGCGAAACCGCCGCCGGCGGCCATAAAAACACCGTCCGCAACCGCAAAATCTACGTTCCCACCTGCGAAATCTCCCCCGGCAGCCGTCGAGAAGCCGTCAGCAAGTGTTTAGAGGCCGTCAGCAGATGTTGAGACGGCTTCAGCAGGTGTAGAGATTGCAAAAGCATACATAAAAACCCCATCAGCATGTGTAGAGACGCCGTCAGCAGGTGTAGAGAAGGCTTCAGCGTTAATAAAATTCATCTTGGCGGCGATTGAATTAATAATACTAATGGAAAAGACGACCTCAGCGGTTGTCTAATTTTTATGGTTGCAGCGTGTCGTGAGAAGGCGGGGTGTTACTTGATACGGCGAGGCCGCGCACGCCCCCTACCAAGCGTGCGCGGCCTCTCTGCCCCGGCGTG
>JBEVKV010000451.1:0-14938 GCA_040509515.1 Pyrinomonadaceae bacterium
CCCTGTCTCTTAGCGCCCGGCCTTCAGGCTTCGACCACCACCTCGACCTGCGACTCCACGTCGAGCAGCGAGGCGCTCGTCACCTTGTCGCCGCCGTCGGTCTTGATGAGGCGGACGCCCTGCGCGCCGCGGCCGGTCTTGCGGATGTTGTCGGCCTCGATGCGGATGAGCTTGCCCTGCTTGGTGATGATCATCAACTCGGAGTCCTCGTCCACGGGGAAGACGGCGACGACCTTCCCCGTCTTGTCGGTCGTCTTCATGTTGATGACGCCCTTGCCGCCGCGCGACTGGAGCCGGTAGGTCGTGATCGGCGTCTGCTTGCCGAAGCCGCACTCGGAGACGGAGAGCATCTTCTCGTTGTCGTCGGCCGAGACGGCCGCGACCGAGACGACGTAGTCGCCCTTGCGCAAATCTATCCCGCGCACGCCGCGCGCCGTCCGGCCCATCGGGCGCACGTCCGACTCGTCGAAGCGTATGGCCAGCCCGTCGTGCGTGGCGATGAAGATGCGCTTGCTTCCGTCGGTCAAGACCACGTCCAGAAGCTCGTCGCCCTCGTCCACGTTGACGGCGTTGATGCCGTTCGAGCGGATGTTGCGGAACTCGGACAGCTCGGTCTTCTTGATAACGCCCTTGCGCGTGACCATCACGACGTACTTGCCGTCGGCGAACTCGCGGACGGGGATGACGCCGGCGAGCTTACGCACCGAGGGGATGTTGATGAGGTTGACGACCGCCTTGCCGCGCGCCGAGGGGAGCGCGTCGGGTATCTCGTGAACCTTGAGCTTGAAGACCTGCCCGTCGTCGGTGAAGATCATCAGGTACGAGTGGGTCGAGGCGATGAAGAGGTGCTCGACCCAGTCCTCGTTCTTGCCCGTGCCCGCGCCGCTCCTGCCTTTACCGCCGCGCCCCTGCCTTTGATAAGTCGAGACGGCCGTGCGCTTGACGTAGCCGTTCTTCGTGACCGTGATGGCCACGTCCTCGTCGGCGATCATGTCCTCGATGGAAAGCTCGACGCCCTCGTCGATGATCTGCGTGCGGCGCGCGTCGCCGAAGTCGCGCCGCACGTCCTCAAGCTCCTTGACGATGACGCGGCGCAGAGACGCCTCGTTCGAGAGGATGTCTTCCAGCTCGGCGATGAGGCGGATGATGCCCTCGTACTCGTCGATGATCTTCTGGCGTTCGAGCGCGGAGAGCCGCCGCAGTTGCAGGTCGAGGATGGCCTGCGCCTGCGCCTCCGAGAACTCCAGCCGCCTCGTCACCTTCTTCAGCTTGTCGACGAAGCCGGCGACGGTCACGTCCGCCGGCGTGCCCTTCCACTGCTTGACCTCGGTCATCGTGGCGGTGTTGTTCGTCAGCCACTGCCGCGCCTCGTCCACCGACCGCGCGTTGCGGATGAGCGGGATGATGTAGTCGAGCGCGTCGATGGCCTTGCTCAGGCCCTCCAAAATGTGCGCGCGCGCGCGCGCCTTGCGCAGCTCGTACTCGGTGCGGCGGCGCACCACCTCGCGGCGGAACTCGATGAAGTATTCGAGCATCTCCCGCAGCTTGAGCACGCGCGGCTGACCCTGCACGATGGCGAGGTTGATGACGCCGAACGTACTCTGCATCGGCGTCAGCTTGTAGAGCTTGTTGAGGACTATCTGCGGGATGGCGTCGCGCTTCAATTCGACGACGACGCGCATGCCGTCGCGGCTCGACTCGTCGCGGAGGTCGGCGATGCCGTCGATCTTCTTCTCGTTGACCAGCTCGGCGATGCGCTCGATGAGCCGCGCCTTGTTCACTTGGTACGGGATTTCGGTGATGATGATGGCGTCGCGCTCGGTCGTGCCGCGCCCGATGCGGTCGATGCCGGCGCGCGCACGCATCTGGATGATGCCGCGCCCGGTCGTGTAGGCCGAGCGGATGCCTTCGCGCCCGTAGATGAAGCCGCCGGTCGGGAAGTCGGGGCCGGGAACCATCGAGAGCAGCTCGGCCTCCTTCATGTTCGGCTTCTTGATGAGCGCGATGGTGGCCTCGACGATCTCGGTGAGGTTGTGCGGCGGAATCTTCGTCGCCATGCCGACGGCGATCCCCTCGGAGCCGTTGAGGAGCAGGTTCGGCACGCGCGTCGGCATGACCGAGGGCTCGCTCAAGCTCTCGTCGTAGTTGGGGTTGAAGGTGACGGTCTCCTTCTCGATGTCGGCCATAATCTCGGAGGAGATCTTCGACATGCGCGCCTCGGTGTAGCGCATGGCGGCCGCCGAGTCGCCGTCCACCGAGCCGAAGTTGCCCTGCCCGTCGACGAGCGGGTAGCGCATGGAAAAGTCCTGCGCCAGTCGGACGATGGTGTCGTAGACGGCCGTGTCGCCGTGCGGGTGGTACTTACCGATCACGTCGCCGACGATGCGCGCCGACTTCTTATAAGGCTTGTTATGCTGGTTGCCGAGTTCGTGCATCGCCCAGAGCACGCGCCGGTGGACGGGCTTGAACCCGTCGCGCACGTCAGGCAGCGCGCGCCCGATGATGACCGACATGGCGTAGTCGAGATACGAGCGGCGCATCTCGTCTTCGATGTTGACGTAGTTGCGTTCAAAAGTTTCCATCTAATAAACCTTTCCGGTACAATTTGCCGCGCCCGCGGCCGTTCGCCTTGAGTTCGCAAGTCGCGGGACGCCGCCGAGCGCCCTTCCGCCTTCCAAGAGACAGCCGAACGAGCGCCTCATACGGCGCAAAAATCCGCCCGCGGGGGCGATGGTTTCGGTCTGTCAGGCGGTACTTTCCGGTGCGGAAAAAGGCGTTCAGAAAGTACGACATATTGTAGCCCGAAAGGGGCGTTTTGGCAACCCCGACGGCGGGCTCAAACCCCTGTAAAATCAACGATTTTACCCCGCCCGGAGGGTGCGAAACGGGGCTGCCGCCGGGCGCAACATTTTGGGGCTGGCCGCCGGCCGAAAACCGACCCGAAAAGTGACCGCAAGGGACAACAAATCGAAGCGCATGCGCGAGCGCATCAAGCTGGCGCTCCCCGTCCGCGTCCAATGCCGAGAGTCGGCCGAGCACGAATGGGTCGAGATGTCGCGCCTCATCGACGTGACGCCCTTCGGGGCGCGCTTCGCGCTCACGCACCCGACCGAGCGCGGGCGGCTCCTGTACCTGACGCTGCCGATGCCGCGCCAGCTCCGCTGCTTCGACCACGTCGAGGATCAGTACCGCGTCTGGGCGCTGGTCTGCAACGTCAACACGCGCCCGGAGTTCGGCGCGGGCGGCGGCGACATACGCTTCGAGCTGGGCGTGGCCTTCACGGGGAAGCGCCCGCCGGCGAGCTACGCGAAGGAGCCGGCCACGCTCTACGAGGTCGACTCGGTCTCGGCCGACGACAACATGTGGAAGGTGCGCGAGGTCGAGCGTACGGGCGTCAGCTCGCGCTCCGAGCAGACGCGGCTCCAGATGGCGCTGAGCGTCCGGCTGGAGGTCTTCGACACGGAGGGGCGCGTGACGGCCAGCGAGCAGACGGTGACGGAGAACATCAGCCCGCGCGGCGCGGCCGTCTGGACGACGCTCAAGGTCGAGCGCGGGCGCTTCGTGCGTCTGACCAGCACGGAGACGGGGCTCTCGGTCGTCGCCGCCGTCCGCGCCGCGCGCACAGGACTGGACGGCATCCCGCGCCTCCACCTCGAATTCATCGACAGGCGTTGGCCGCTGGAAGGGATAGAATGAGGAGGCGGAGGTGAGTCCCAGAATCACGTTCCCGCGCGAGGTGCTGCTCGTCGAGGTCGAGCGTTGGTGCGGCGACCACGCGTGCAACGCGCGGACGCGTCTGTCGCTGACGAAGGCGGAGGCGCGCGCCTACACGGGCTTCGAGTGCGAGCGCTGCGAGCGCCGGAACGACGACGCGCTCGCCGAGCGCGACATCCCCGAGTGGTGGGAGGAGCTGAAGGTCGCCTCGCTCGAAGGCTTGAGGCCGCCCCGCGCGGCGGGCGCGTCCGCGGTGGAAGAGCCGGGCGAAGTCGTCGAACGGATGAGCGACGCGTGGAAAGAGTTGGGCGAAGCCGGCGTGTCCGAAGACGCGGAGGCGGAGGGCGGGGACAGGTCTTGAGCCGGGCTGCGGACACGGACGGCGGGGAGGGGCGCGCGAGGGCGGAGGCGCGCGCGCCGCGCAAGGCCCCGGAGTGGGTGATAGACGCGTTGCGCCCGACGGTGCTGGGACTCTCGCGCGTGCTGTGGCGCATCAACTTCAGCGGCTTCGAGCACGTCCCGGCGGAGGGCGGGCTCATCATCGCCGCCAACCACCAGACCTACTTCGACCCCTTCTGGGTCGGCTCGCGCGTGCGCCGGCCCGTCCGCTTCCTCGCCTGGGACGAGGCGCTGAGGTGGCCGCTGGTGGGGAAGATGATGGAGATGCTCGGCGCGTGGCCCATCGTTCTCGACCGCGGCAGCCCGACGGCCTACCGGCGCTCGATGCAGTGGCTGCGCTCGGGCGGCGCGCTGATGATCTTCCCCGAGGGCGAGCGCGCCTTCGCCGACGGCGAGGTCGGGCGCTTCAAGGCGGGCGCCGTCCGCCTCGCGCTCGAAGCCGACGTGCCCATCCTCCCCGTGACCATCCGCGGCGGCGAGCGCGTCTGGCCGCGCGGCCAGACCATCCCGCGCACGGGGCGCGTGCGGGTCGTATTCCACCCCGTCCGCCGCCCCGCCTGCCTGCCCGGCGAAGACTCGCGCCAGTGCGTCAGACGCGAGACCGAAGCCCTCGCCGCCGTCATCAAGTCGGCGCTTTAACAGAAGTCAGTAGACAGTAGTTAAGAAAAGGGCGGCGCGTCTCAGTCATCAACCGTGACGCGCCGCCTCTGTGTTTCTACTGCCTACTGCCTACTGCCTACTTCTCCTCCCGCGCCGCCTTGACCTTGCCGATGAAGGCGGCGGCCCCATCGCTGTAGGGCTTGCTGAAGGTCGAAGGCCAGTTGGGCTGGTCGGCGTAGAGCTTGCGCAGGTTCTCGCGGATGCCGGGGTCGCCGCCGGTGAACTCTTCGATGAGCCCCTCCCAGCGCGCGGCGAGCGCCCGCGCCCTCTCGCTCGCGGGGTCTAAGCCGTCGGCGACCGCCGCCTCGACTTCGCCGAGGAGTTTCTGCCACTCGCGCTGCCCGCGCTCCAACACCTCGGGCGTGCCGCGCCGCGCGAGGTCGGCGAGCTGCTCCTCCGTGTAATATTTCTTCATCCACTCGTTGTCGTGCTGCATGGTTATCACCTCCACTATTTTTTTTAACGCGTCCCAGTCGGGCTCGCCCCCGCGCACGGCCACGCGCTCGGCCTCCTCGACCGCGCGCAGCGCCATGTCGAGCTGCCTTCGCTTCTCCGAGAGCGCCTCGCGCTGGAGCCTGAGCGTCTCGCCGAGGTCGAGCGAGCGCCGCATGAGCAGACCCTTGATCTCTTCGAGCGGCAGCCCGATGAACTTCAGCGTCAGAATCTGTTGCAGCCGCGCGAACTCGCGCTCGCCGTACAGACGATAGCCCGCGCCCGTCCTCGCGCCCGGCCGCAGCAGCCCCGCGCGGTCGTAATGGTGCAGCGTCCGCACCGTCACCCCCGCCAGCGCCGCGAACTCGCTCGCCCGATACAGCCTCTCCCCCTCACGCCCCAAACCCGCTCACCTCCTCACACGCGCATCCTATTCCCTCACGTAACGTCAGGGTCAAGCACTTTTTTTGAAATTAATTCTGAAGGACGAGGCGCGCGCCTCACGTCGTCAGGCGGCGGTAGATGGCGGGCATGCGCTCGGGGAGCGAGAGCACGTCGTCGATGATGGTGTAGCCGACTTCGCCGTAGAGGTCGCGGAGTTCGGCCTCGCTGTCGCGGTCGATGGTGACGCAGAAGGGGGTGATGCCGTCGAGGCGCGCCTGTCGCAGCGCCTCGCGCGTGTCGTCGCGTGCGTAGCGCGCGTCGCCGTAGTCGTGGTCGTAGGGGCGGCCGTCGGAGAGGACGATGAGCAGGCGTGTGCGCGCCTCCTGCCGGCGGAGCTTGGCGGCGGCGTGGCGCACCGCCGCGCCGAGCCGCGTGTTGTTCTGGTAGTTGATGCCGCCGATGCGCTGCTCGACCTCGCCGGCGTAAGGCTCGTCGAAGTCTTTGACGACGTAAAACTTCACGTTGCGGCGGCCCTCGCTCGTGAAGCCGTAGATGCTGTAAGGGTCGCCGACGGCTTCGAGCGCCTCGCTCATCAGGACGAGCCCCTCCTTCTCGACCTCGATGATGCGGCGGCCCGGGTGCGTGTAGGGCTGCAAGGGGTGGCGGCCGATGGTGCGCGCCGTGGACGAAGACTGGTCGAGCAGGAACGAGACGGCCACGTCGCGCTCGCGCCGCAGGCGTTTGGTGTAGACGCGCTCGGACTGCTGGCCGTCGGCGCGCCGGTCGATGACGTAATCTATCAGCGCGTTGAGGTCGTAGTCGTCGCCGTCCAGCTCGTTCACCACGCGCCGCGTCGCCTCGGGGCGCATCAACTGGAACTGATGCCGGATGGACGAGATGACGCCGCGGTAGCGCGAGCGCGTGAGTTCGACGAACGTGCGGTCGCCGCGCTTGACCCTCTTCTCGACGACGCGGCACCAGCCGACGCGCGTGTCCGAGAGGTCTCTGTCCCACTCGTCGTACTCGAACGCCTCCTCGCCCGGCTCCAGAGTCTGCTCGGCCGACTCGCCCGTCATCCAGCGTTCGGCGCCGGTCAGCGTCTCCTCGCCGCTGTCGGACGACTCGCTCGCCGCCCACGCGTTGAACAGCTCGCGCGCGTCGCGCCGCCGCCGCTCGCGCCGCTGCTCGTCGTCGGAAGTCTCGTCCGACTCCTCGCCCGGCGAGTCGAGGTTCGACTGCGCGCCGCCCTCCTTATCTTCGCCCGCGTCCTCGTCCGCCTGCTGGTCGCGCTCGGTCATCTCGGGGACGACCGACTGGAAGAGCGTGTAGACGCGCGAGGTCGCCATCAGAGTGTCGGCCACCTCGGCTTCGGGGCCGCTCAGGTAATCGGCGACGATTGTGTCGAGTTCCGAGGCGGCTTGCCCGTAGACCGCGCGCGCGTCTTCGAGCGCGCCGCCGCAGAGCGTGATCTGGAAGAGCAACTCGAAGGGGACGAGCGTGACCGGCAGGCTCACGATACGCGGGCGGCCCCGTCGCAGGTGCTCGCGCACGAGGTCGAGGTCGCGCCCCAAGCCCCGGTACGCGCGGCGCAGGCGGCGGTCGATGCGCCCGTTCTCAAGCGTCCCGAAGATGCGCGTAGCCAAACCCCTCTGCGGGAAGAGCGTGAGCACGGCGCGATAGTCGCCGCCTTCGGGAAGCCTGCGCACGCGCGCCGAGGCGAGCCGCGCCTCCTCTTCGGGCGCGAGCGCGGGCTCCGACTTTGAAGGGTCGTTGATGTAGCCGTCGAGCGCGAAGGCGTCGAGCGCGTCGGCGTTCTCGGGCGAGTAGAGTTCGGCGAGCGACGCGTAGGCCGCGCGCAGTCCCGCCGTGTCCGACTCGCGCGTGCCGAACTCGATCTGCCCGGCGGCGTGCGCGGCGAGCACTTTGTAGAGGCGAAAGTCCGCTTCCGCGTCGCCGAACTCCGAGACGGCCGACGGCAGATGTATCGTGCGGCCGTCGCCGATGCGCTGCTCGTCGGGGACGGCGGCGAGCGGCGCGACCTCGACGGCGCGACCCGTCAGCGCCTCGACGTAGAGCCTTAAGGTCTGCGCCACCTCTTCGAGCGCCAGCCCGTCGGCGCGGCCGCTCTGCAACTGCTCGTTGCTCTTGCGCGTCTCCAGCGCGAAGTAGCTGCGCCGCGCGCGCGCGCTCAGGTTCTCAAGCAGCAAGCCTTCGCGCGCCCACGCCTTGAACTGTTCGAGCGTGGCGGAGCGCAGCGCGCGCGGCGCGGCGCGGAAGCACGAGATGGCCGCCTCCGCGTCGACGCGCGCAACCTCGTGCGTCGCCTCGACGACGGCGAGCGCGACTTCGGCGGCGCGCTCGCGCTGCGCGACGTGCTCTGTGAGCGAGCGCAACGCGGCCGGCCCCGTGCGCGCGAGCGCGACGAGGCACGCGTTGTTGTGACCGGCCACGGTGCGCAGCAGCGCGCCCCACGCGTCGAACGCCTCGGGGACGATTCTCAAGACCTCGCCGCCCGACGCGAGGACGTGCAGCGCCGCCGCGCCGCCGCGGTCGAGGAACGATTCCGACTGACCGAAGAGTCGCAGCACTTCGCCGGCGCCCAACCCCTCGACCGCCGCCGGCAGCGCCGCCCACGCGTCGGCCGCGATGCCGCCGACGCGCTGCGCGAACGACTCGGCCAACACGAGCGCCGCGTCCCACACGCGCACGCCGCCGCCCTCATTCTCATTTCCGACAGCGGCACTCTCGTCATTCTCTTCGCGGAAGGCGGAGAGGCTCGCGGCCGTGGCCGGCGTCGCGGCGAGGAAGTCGGAGCTGTGACGCGCGGAGCGGCGCGCTACTTCGAGCGCGACCTCGAAGACGCGCCGCAGGCGTTCCGGGTCGCCGACGGCGCGCGCGACCTCGGGCGCGCGCCTGTAGGTTTCGAGCGCGAACGAGGTCGAGAGCGACAACTGACGCCCGCAGACCTGCAAGAGCAGAATCCGCGCGCCGCGCGGCACCTCGGCCAGCTCGCCCGCGCCCGACGCGATGAAGGCCGCGCCCGTCTCCGCGTCGGCCATCGAAAGCCGACGCGCCATCTCGCCCCACGCGCGCAGCTCCTCGGCGTCGAGCACGCGCGCCGCCTCGGGCACCGCGCGCAGGAAGTCCACGCCCGCGCGCAGCGAGAGCGCGGCGAGCCCCGCGCCGACTTCGAGCGCAGCGCGCGCCACGTCCACGGGGAGCGCGCCGGCTTCGCGCAGGAGTCCCGCGATGGTGCGCCGCTCGCCCGCGTCGCGCACCGCGCGCAGACGCTCGCGCAGCGCGCGCTCAAGCGGACGCTCGTCGGCCTCAACCTCTTCGCCGGCCACCACCTTCGACTCGAAGCCGCGCTCGTCAGTCTGCCCGCTCATCACACTCCGAACTTGAGAGCGACGCCCCCGCGCCGTCTCGTCCAACTCCTCGCACGTCCGTCCGGCGGTTCGTCCGCCGGGGTTAACTAGTCACGCGTCCATTGTAACGCACGCGCTTCCGGGGCATCCAAACGCGCCGCGCGCGGCATCCCTTCAGACACGCCTCGCGGCCGTTCGTCCCGAAAACTTTTAAGGAGCCCACGCCGATGACTTCGCCCACGCTCAGGCGCGTCAGCCTTTCGCTTCTACTCCTCTGCGCGTCCTCGTACTTCGACACGACTCGCGCGCAGACGCCGACTCCCACGCCGCAGTCGCTGCCGCAGTCGCCTTGTAAGTCGCGCCCCGAGTACCGGCAGTTCGACTTCTGGGTCGGCGAGTGGGACGTGCGCAACCCGCAGGGTCAGCAGGCCGGCACCAGCAGCGTGCAGCTCATCCTCGGCGACTGCGTCGTCTTCGAGAACTGGACGGGCGCGCGCGGTGCTCACGGCAAGAGCTTCAACGTCTACAACGCCGCGAAGGGGAAGTGGCAGCAGACGTGGGTGGACAACTTCGGCGGCGTCCTCGAACTCTTCGGCGAGTACAAGGACAACCAGATGCGTCTCACCGGCGAGAGGAAGGGGACGGACGGCGGTGTGACTCTGCAACGCCTCACCTTCACCAAACTCGCCGACGGCGGCGTCCGACAGCTCTGGGATCAGTCAACCGACGGCGGCAAGACGTGGACGGTCGCCTTCGACGGCACTTACGTCAGGAAGAAATAATTTCTGTTTCAGGTCGAGAGGGCGATGAGCAACTGCGCCGGGAAGTAAGTCCCGAGGATGAGAGCCTGCGCGCCCTTGAAGCCGCCGCGAAAACGGTTCCACGCCAGCGCCGAGTCCGACGCGACGAACAGCAAAGCCCCCGCGAAGGCCGACGCGCTCCCGCCGTCCGCGTGCGTCAGCCAGCGGTTCGCGGCCAGCCACGCCATCAGAAGAATCGCCGCCACGTACACCAACACAGGTACCTTCAACCCGCCCAGTCCCGGCCACAGCAGGCGCAGCATCAGCGCGCCGTAAAGCAACAGCGGCGCGGCCGCCCACGCGCCCGGCCGCGCGCCGCCGTCCGACGCGAACGCCGCGACGTAAAAGAGGTGCGCGAAGAGGAAGCTGACGAGCCCCGCCACGAATCGCTCGCGCGGCAGCATCAGGAACACGTCGCCCGCGAGCGAGCACACCAGCCCCGCGACGATTAAAGGCCGGTAGGCGGGCGCGTTCGCGTGCTTCGCCTGCAGCGCGACGAGGATGACGAGCGCGGTCGTGAGCGGCTTGAAGACGTAGACCCGACGCCTCGCGCCCGCGTGCTCCGCGCGGACGGTGAGGACGGCGGACGCGAGGACGAACGTTGACAGGACGGCCGTCAGCATCTTTTCAGTCGGCGAAGCTTAAATCACGGTCGTCACGATTTCGCGGATGCTGCGTTGGAGGTCGCGGTCGTCGGTGATGGGGGTGCAGAGGGCGACTTCGGCCGCGGCCGTCGCGGGGATGCCGCGCGCGGTGAGCTGCGCGGCGTAGATGAGCAGGCGCGTGGAGACGCCCTCTTCGAGCCCGTGGCCGCGCAGGTTCCTGACCTTCTGGCCGATGAGGACGAGGTCGCGCGCCGCCTCAAGCGAGACGCCGCCCTCGCGCGCGACGACCTCGGCTTCAAGCTCGGCCGGCGGGTAGTCGAACTCCAGCGCGACGAAGCGCTGGCGCGTGGACTGCTTGAGGTCTTTCAGGATCGACTGGTAGCCGGGGTTATAGCTGACGACGAGCATGAAGTCCGGGGGCGCTTCGAGGATGGTGCCGCGCTTCTCGATGGGGAGGCGGCGGCGGTCGTCGGTGAGCGGGTGGATGATGACGACCGTGTCCTTGCGCGCCTCGACCACCTCGTCGAGGTAGCAGATGGCGCCGCCGCGCACGGCCGCCGTCAACGGCCCGTCGTGCCAGACGGTCTCGTCGCCTTCGAGCAGGAAGCGGCCGACGAGGTCGGTGGCCGAGAGGTCTTCGTGGCAGGCGACCGTGATGAGCGGACGCCGCAGACGCCACGCCATGTGCTCGACGAAGCGCGTCTTGCCGCACCCCGTCGGCCCCTTCAGCATGACGGGGAGCCGCGCGGCCTGCGCCGCCTCGAACAACTCCACCTCGCGCCCCACCGCGAGGTAGAAGGGCTCGTCCCTGACGACGTACTCTTCGATGGCTCTCTCTGACATTATTCTAAGGTGACTTTACCGACTTTCGGACGGCCCGTTTCGCCCGCCCCGCACGATGTCAATCAGCGCGTCCAGCCTCCGGTCGCTGTGCGCCTGCGCGACGGCTAACGCCGCAATCTTGGTAGCGGCGTCGGCCTGCGCCGCACGCATCTCTACCACCCCATCATGTTGCCTCCGAAGCATCTCGACCAACATGACGTTGGACTCTTCCAGCCCCGTGACGCGCCGCTGCATGTTGGCAATTAACTGTTGATGGTCGACCGCTAACTCTCTCAGCGTTTGAGCCGTGCGCTCCATCGTCGCGAGCCTCTCGTTGTGCTGCGCCGAGATTTCCGCCAGCGTCGCCATCGCGTTTTCGAGACGAAGATTTCTGTCTTCACTCATCTTCCGCGCTCCTTCGGTTCTTTACAGTCAGATGGCGGGCTGACGTTTCCCTTAATGTCGGGTATCCTGTAGTGTGCTGAAAAAGCGGTAGAAACCGACTGGAAGGCATCTTAGCACCTCCCCGAAAAGGGCGGCAAATTTAAGAAATGAAGATTGCGGTGGCGATGAGCGGCGGCGTCGACAGTTCGGCGGCGGCGGCGATGTTGAGGGCGGCGGGGCACGAGCTTGTCGGCTTCACGATGCAGCTTTGGAACCAGCGGCGGGGGCTGAGTGTTGACGAGAACGGCGAGCCGCTCCCCAGCCGTTGCTGCTCGCTCGACGACGTGTACGACGCGCGGCGCGTGGCGGAGGGGCTGGGCTTCCCTTTCTACGTGCTGAACCTGGAGCGCGACTTCGAGCGCGACGTGGTCGAGCCCTTCGTCAAGAGTTATCTGGAAGGCGAGACGCCGATCCCCTGCGTCGCGTGCAACAGCCGCCTGAAGTTCGCGTCGCTCGACCGCATGGCGCTGAGCGTCGGCTGCGAGAAGGTCGCGACGGGGCACTACGCGCGCGTGCGCTTCGACGAAGCCTCCGGCCGTCACAGGCTGCTGCGCGGCGCGGACGCGCGCAAGGATCAGTCGTACTTCCTGTGGGAGCTGACGCAGGAGCAGTTGTCGCGCTCGCTGTTCCCGCTCGGCGAGATGACGAAGGAGGAGGTGCGCGAGGAGGCGCGCCGCCACGGGCTCTACGTCGCGGAGAAGCGCGAGTCGCAGGAGATTTGCTTCGTGCCCGACGGCGACTACGCGGGCTTCATCGAGCGCTACCTCGAAGCCGAGGGGAGGGAAGGCGAGCGCCCCCCGGGCGGCGAGATAGTTGACGCGGGGGGGCGCGTGCTGGCCTCGCACGAGGGCGTGCACCGTTACACCGTCGGGCAGCGGCGGGGCTTGGGCATCTCGCGCCCGCTCCCGCTTTACGTCGTCCGCGTCGAGCCCGAGGCGAACCGCGTCGTCGTCGGCCACGAGGACGAGCTGCTGTGTTCCGAGTTCACGGCGGCGGGCGTCAACTGGGTCGCCTTCGACGAGCCGGCCGAGCCCGTGCGCGCCGAAGTGCGCGTGCGCTACCGTCACAAGGAGTCGCCCGCCACCGTCACGCCGCTCGGCGCGGGGCGCGCGCGCGTGCGCTTCGACGAGCCGCAGCGCGCCGTCACGCCGGGGCAGGCCACGGTCTTCTACCGCGGCGAAGAGGTCGTCGGCGGCGGCTGGATAGTGAAAGAGAGTAGACGGAAGTCGGTGGACGGTAGTCAGTAGCGCGTCGCGGCGCGGACGTTGACGCTGACAGGCCGCCCGCCCGGCTTCTATAGGGGTTTCTACTGACTGCTGTCTACTTCCTCCCTAAACCTTTTACCATCTCTCAGCGTAATAGAACCGACCCCGCCACACCCGCTTTGGCGGGGTCGAATTCATAAGGAATAAAAAGGCTTTAAGTTATGACGCGTGGACGCAAGATAGCTTTAATCGTGGTCGGGCTGCTGATGGTCTTCGTGCTGGTGGGCACGCTGGTCGTCGCGCTCGTCCTGATGTCGCTCGACAAGGAGCCGGACGTGCCGCGCAACAGCGTGCTCGTCCTCAAGGTCGAGGGCTCGCTCCCCGACTACACCAACGCCGACGAGTTCTCCAGCCGCTTCTTCGGCGGCGAGACCAACTCGCTCTCGAACCTTCTGCTGCAACTGCGCAAGGCGAAGGCCGACAAGAGGGTCGGCGCGGTGCTGCTGGACTTCGGGATGCTCGGCGCGGGCTGGGGCAAGGCCGACGAGATTCGCGACGCGGTGGCCGACTTCCGCAAGTCGGGCAAGCCCGTCTACGCCTACATGGAGTTCGGCTCCGACAAGGAGTACTACGTCGCGACCGCCGCCGAGCGCGTCTACGTGCCCCCCATCGGCGACCTCTTCATCAACGGCGTGGCCGCCCAGTCGATGCACTTCAAGGGCTCGTTCGACAAGCTCGGCATCTACTGGGACTCGTACCAGATCGCCGAGTACAAGACCGGGCCCGAGTCCTTCACGCGCAAGGACATGAGCGACGGCGAGCGCGAGCAGCTCAACTCGCTGGTCGAGGAGATTTTCAACCGCTACGTCGGGCAGGTGGCGGAGGCGCGGCGCAAGTCGGTCGAGGACGTGCGCGCGCTCGTCGACACGGCGCCGCACGGCGCGCGGGTCGCGCAGGAGGCCGGACTCATCGACGGCGCTCTCTACCGCGAGGAGGTCGAGAACGAACTGAAGAAGCGGCTCGGCTACAAGGACGACGAGAAGCTGCGCAAGGTCTCGACGGCCGAGTACCGGCGTGTGTCGGCCGGCTCGCTCGGACTGAATCAGGGCGAGGCCATCGCGGTCGTCTTCGCCTCGGGGCCCATCGAGCCCGGGCGCTCGAACGACGGCTCGTTCGGCGGCGAGCAGACCATCGGCTCCGACACGGTCGTCAGGGCCATTAACGACGCGCGCGACGACCGCGAGGTCAAAGCCATCGTGCTGCGCGTGGACAGCCCCGGCGGCGTGACCTACCCGTCCGACCTCATCTGGAAGGCGGTCGAGGAGGCGAAGAAGAAGAAGCCGGTCGTCGTCTCGATGAGCGACCTCGCGGCCTCGGGCGGCTATTACGTCTCGATGGGCGCGAACCGCATCGTCGCCGAGCCTTTGACGCTGACAGGCTCGATAGGCGTCTACGCCTACAAGCCGGTCGTCAAGGAGTTCTACGACTGGATCGGCGTCTCGACCGAGTTCGTCATGCGCGGCAAGAACTCGGGGATGTTCCGCGAGACCGAGAAGTTCACGCCCGAGGAGCGCGAGAAGTTCGAGGGCTCGATGCGCAACTTCTACTGGAACCAGTTCCTGCCGAAAGTCGCCGAGGGGCGTAAGTTCCAGAACGCCGAGGCCGTCAACGCGGTGGCGCGCGGCCGCGTGTGGACGGGCGCGCAGGCGAAGGAGAAGGGTCTGGTCGACGAGTTCGGCGGCTTAGACCGCGCGGTCGAGGTGGCGAAGGAGTTGGCGAAGATTCCCGCCGACAAGGGCGTCCGACGCGTCGTCTACCCCGCGCCGCGCACCTTCTTCCAGCAGTTCTTAGGCGTGGGCGGTGACGACGAGGACTCCGCCAGCGTCAAGGCCCAGCAGCAGCGCGCGGCCTTCATCAACGCGATGCCCGCCGAGATGCGCCCCGCGCTGCGCCGCGCCGCCATGTTCGAGCGCTTCCCGCAAAACCACACGCTCGCCATCCTGCCGTTTGAATTGAAGATTGAATAGCCGCCCGCTCAGGTCATAAGACAAACATCTCAGGCCATAAGAGAAGCACGTTAGGTCATAGGATAATTGCCTTATGAC